>NZ_JOJF01000030.1:0-65088 GCF_000720265.1 Nocardia sp. NRRL WC-3656
CTCGCCCATATGCCAACGCGGACAGCATGTTCCGAGACGAGTTGAGGGTGGCACCGCTACGCGGTGCCACCCTCAACTCACTTCGACACAGAACCTAGTCGTCGTGTTGCCGGTCTTCGTGCGCGGAAAGGAATTTCGGTCGCAGGTCGGTGTCGATTGCACTGGCGGGAGTGCTGTCCGGTGCGGTGTATTCGTGGCTGAACAGCTGAGGTCCGGCGGATGCTCTGTCGCTCATGGTGAGTTCTCTCTGTCGTTATCGGATAGGTAGCTGATGTGCGCTGCCGGATGTGTCGACCCGGCGGATGGTTCCGCTGCTGCGCCACTGTCGTAGGGCTGCGGCTCTGCCGGTGCGTCCGGGAAGCTGGGCCAGCAGTTGGTCGATCGTGGATTCGTCGTCGACGCGGCAGGCCATCGCCATCACGGCGGCGGCCCTGTGGGGATCGGTGTGTGGCGGGATGATCAGAAGGATCTGCCGCCGGTCGCGGGCGCCGAGGATTTCGATCGTATGCGCGGTGCCGTGCCGGTTCCCGTCGAGGCGGACACTGCGTCCGGCGTGGGCAAGTTGGTGTGGGGTGAGAGTCCATTCACCGGGCTGGTAAACCACGCGGTGGATCGAGTCGAGCCGTCCCGCGATCGCGGTGATCAGGTGGGGCAGTTCGGTGGCGAGATCGGTGCTGTGTGGCCACCAAGCACCGTCGACATACCCCGTTTTCGTCTCGGCTGTTTTGAGTTGCACGCGTGCGCCATGCTCGCGGTCCAGGTGTGCGGTATCGGGGATGGGGCGGGTCGGGCAGTTCATGCCGACGCTCCTGACTCGGCCGCGGATCGGCCGCATTGAGGGAAGCCGGCGACGTGACGATCATGAGATCGCTCGGGATGTCGCCGAGCCGAACGGTTCGCTCCGCTCTGGCGTCGCCGGCGCTGGGCCCGTTCGCGGGCCGTGGCGGTCCTGTGGTGAGCGGATGGAGAACACACCCCGAGCAAGCGAATCATGCAGGCGCTGGTTGCGAAGAGTGATCCAGCGGCGTTCGACCGCTCGTGGTTTGCCGATCCGATAGTCGATCGTCAGGACCGTGATCCCGTCTCCGGATCAGAAGCGCCGAGCGGACCCTGTGGTCCACCGTCCGCTGCTACGAGACCGGGTGTCTACCTCGACGCTACGGGAATCTGCCGCCCGTGTCCACGTGGGCCCACGCCATCCGCATACTGCCCATGCCCGGCCGGATGCCGGCGAACGCTCTGCCGCCCGGGTCGGCAACCCTCCGAAAAGCACGAAACCCGCGCCACAGGCGCGGGTTTCGGGAAGGCTCGGTCCCTAGATGGCGCGAACGCTCTGGGCCTGCGGGCCCTTCTGGCCCTGGCCGATCTCGAATTCGACGCGCTGTCCCTCATCCAGGGACTTGAAGCCGGAGCCGGAAATCTCGGAGTAGTGGACGAAAACGTCGGGGCCTCCCCCGTCCTGAGCGATGAAGCCGAAGCCCTTTTCGCCGTTGAACCACTTCACACTGCCCTGCGACATACTGATGTACAACTTCCTGTTGCGAGCCGAGCGATCATGTCAACAACCCGTGCTCGCCAACCAGCATGTCACATGGACGCTGACCGGCCCGCGCCCGGCCCAGCCGAACGAACCTCGCCGATGTCTCTGGCGGGCAGGGCACCGGGTGGATATGCCGATGAGGAGTCGGCACAACGCGACGCCGCTGAACCCGACCTCTGGGATTGGTCAGTGGTTGTGTCACTCCTGCTGCGGGAAACCACCGGTGGTGTAGGACACCGGCCAGCGGGTGACCCCCGGCGAGTTTGACTGGCCGGTGCCGTGCTCGATGGTGGCGGCCGATTCGCCGGTGCGGGCCAGGGCCGAAGTGACATGGAGGCGGATCACCGCGTCGAGGACGGCGACAGCGAGCGCCTGGGGAAGGAAGACATCCATCTGGCCGGTGCGCGCGTCGGGCACGTTCACGTCGTCTCGGTCGGGTTGCTGCGCTGGTCGAGAGTGTGCTGCAGTTCGGTGTTGAGACGCTGCGCCTCGGCGAGCTGGTCTTCGAGGATCACGATGCGGCACGCGGCGTCGAGGGCGTTGCCGGCGTCGACGAGTTCACGCACGCGTGCGGCGATACGCAGCTGGTAGCGCGAGTAGCGGCGGTGCCCGCCGGGGGATCGTTGCGGGGTCAGCAGTTGCGCGGCGTCGAGGCCGCGCAAGAACGCTTGGGTGACACCGAGGATTTCCGCGGCGCGTCCCATCGAATAGGCGGGGTAATCGTCGTCGTCGAGTTTGTCGGCGGCACTGGGACCGTCGGCGGGGTGGGGGTTGGGTAGTTGCACAGGGCCTCTCGGGGTCAACGCCGACAGGCCCCGGCACGGTTGCGCCGGGGCCTGGAATCTACGGAAGGGGGAATGATGTCATTACTGTTCACCAGCCCGTGAGGGCCGCTTTCACACACCGCATCCGCTGCTTTCCCGGATGCGGAACTGATGATCGTCTGTTCAGTGACCACCTCCTGGATCGCCGATATTGCTGCGGTGCTTGGACATTCGATTGTTCGGTGATGCTTCGCCCCCTTCCGGCGGGTCCGGCCGACTGCTCCGGGTCTATCTGTCATCCGCCGGAAGGGGACGGTGGAACCTACTACTTCCGGGCAGTTCACCTGCCCGGCCACTCGGACTCATTAATTCGAACAGCAGCGACTCTACAACGGCATCCAGCGAATGTCTACACCCGACACGACAGATTTTCGGCTGCCGAGGGGAGTGCTTATATCACATGCGTGGGCCGGGTTTCGCGGGCGTGGGGACCGGGTAGGCCGGAAGTACCCGAGCGGACGGAGGGCGCGAGGCGAACGGGTACGGCTTCACCCGGGCGCGGGTTCCAGGTCGTGGATCGGCGAAGCGCAGCACAAGACCGCTGTTTCATCCGTTCAGGCCCGCGAGCGGTCCCGACGGCCCTCGCGGTTGAGCGTCGGCGAGTGCGCACAGCGTCAGCAAGGGACACACTCGAAGTGGTAGCGTGGCCTGCGATTTCCCGGCTGGACACGGTGCCGGCGTGAGATGACCAGTGGCAGGGCTCCCTCGCCGGCACCGGGCCTTCCGGTCCCTCGATTCCCCGGCTCAATGAGGAAGTCAAGGGCACAACAAGCCGGCTTGGGCAAACCGGCCCGCGGAAACCCGTGGCACACACCAAAACATCGGCGAAAGCGCCGCCCCGACAGCGTGTGATGTTGTGGCGCTTCACAACCTAGCGCATCCTCCCGGGCAAGCAAACCCGCATCCGGCAACTTCGCAGACACGAAATCGACAGCTCCGCTGCCTGTTTCGCTCGCGCGACCGCTCACCGTCTTCTACGGTGAGGTCGAGGGCCCCGGCGGACCGAGCCGCCGGGGCCCTCGTCTCGCTCGGGCGTGAAGGCGCCGACGGCGACTTCGAGCGCAGACGACGACCGGACCGGTTTGGGCACAAGCGGTTACATTCCGATCCCGGATTCGTTCAATTCGGCGACGCGAAAACCGCTTAATTCGACCATAAGTAGCACACCGGGCAGCGCGAATTTCTTCAGGCCACGAAACCGGCACGTCGTCGCGTCACGACCGGGTCGATCCACCACAATGCTGCACATGACGGACACGGCCGTAAGCGGGTTGGCAAATCGGCAGGCAGACCGGGTTCACCAGGCATCGCAGCCACGGGAGGGATTTCGGCCCGATATCGAGGGGTTGCGAGCAGTCGCGGTCGTGGCGGTTGTGTTGTTCCATGCCGGAATTCCGGGGATCAGCGGTGGATTTGTCGGTGTGGACATCTTTTTCGTGATTTCCGGATTTCTGATCACCGGAATACTGTGCCGGGAGGTGAGCGCCGGCGGCACCGTCGCGCTGGCCCGTTTCTACGGCGCACGTGCTCGCCGGCTGCTGCCCGCGGCGGGCATCGTGGTGGTCGCCACCGCGATCGGCGCGGCGGTGCTGTTGCCGCCGCTGCAGGCGCGCCAGGTCCTCGGCGACGGAATCGCCAGTGCGTTGTATGTCGGGAACAATCGGCTCGCCCTGCGCAGCACCGACTACCTCGCGGCGAGCGAGCCCCCTTCGCCGTTCGAGCACTTCTGGTCACTCGGCGTGGAGGAACAGTTCTATCTGGTGTGGCCGCTGCTCATCGTCGCGGTGGCGTGGCTCGTGCGGCGCCGCCGGACCGGATCGGCCACCGCACTCCCCTACCTGATCATTCTGACGGTGGTCGCCGCTCTCTCGTTCGCGATCTCACTGATCTGGACCGGCACGCTGCCGCCGTGGGCGTTCTTTTCGCTGCCCGCCCGGGCGTGGGAATTGGCCGCCGGCGGCCTGATCGCGCTCTCGGTTGCCGTGTGGTCCCGGTTGCCGCACTCGGTGGCCGCGCCGGCCGGATGGATGGGCCTGGTTCTGGTCGTGGTGGCCTGCACCCAGTTGAACGGCAGGACACCGTATCCCGGCAGCGCGGCCCTGCTTCCCGTCGCCGGCACCGCTCTGATGATTGTATCCGGCTGCGCCGGAGCACGTTTCGGGGTCGGCTCACTGCTGACCCGCCGTCCGATACGGGCGATCGGCGGCTTGTCCTACGCCTGGTACCTGTGGCATTGGCCGGTGTTGCTGCTGGCACCGCATATGCTGGGCCACCCGCTCGGGCGAGTCGGCGCATTCGGTGCGCTCGTGATGGCCGGCGGGCTTGCCATGCTCACCCAGTGGACGATCGAGAATCCGGTTCGCTTCGCGGCGCCGTTGCGGAACTCGGCCGTGCGCAGTCTCGCCTGCGGGGGCGCCTGCACCGCGCTCGCCGCGAGTGTGGCATTCGCGCTGCTCGTGCTCGTCCCCGCCCCGGTCGGGCACGGTGTGGCGGCACCTTCCCTCGTACTCACCACGCCCCGGGACTCGGCCGCACCCGCCGCAGACCCCCGCGACGAGGCGGTCCGGCAGCTGATGACACAGGCCCAAACCGCGGTCGCCGCCTCGGCCGAAATCCGTGCTGTCCCATCGAATCTCACCCCGTCGCTGGACAGCGCACCCGGCGACAAGGCCGATGTGTTCACCAATGGCTGTGTCCGGTCGTGGCGTGAGGTCGGCCAGGCCGAGTGCGCCTCGGGTGATCCGGAATCGCCCCCCACGGTGGCCTTGGTGGGCGATTCCCATGCGGCGATGTGGAATCCGGCGCTGGAGCCGATCGCCGAGGCGCGGCACTGGCGGCTGGAAACGATGGCCAAGGTCACCTGCCCCCTGCTGGACCTGCCCATCACCAGCCCGTACCTGGACCGGGAGTACACCGAATGCGAGCAATGGCGCGGCCAGGTGCTGAACCGGCTGCGAAACGAACACCCGCGGTTGATCGTCCTGGACATGTCCCGGCGCTACGGCGGCGATTTCGGCTTCGTCTCCTACGATCGAGCCTGGGTCGAGAGCCTGGGCCGCCTGGTTGCCCAACTCCGCGCGATCGGTTCGGCCGTTCTCGTTCTCGGGCCGATCCCCGATCCCCACACCACGGTGCCGACCTGCCTGTCCGAACACCTCGACGATGCCACCGCATGCGCACCCGCACGCCCGGCCGGGGTGAACGACGCCGGCGTTGCGGCCGAGCAGGCGGCAACGACGGCAGGCGGGGGCCAGTACGCCGATCTCACCTCCTTGTTCTGCACCGCCGCCCGCTGTCCCGTCATCGTCGGCAATACCTTGGTGTTCCGCGACGACAACCACCTGACGGTCAGCTACGCCCAGATCCTCGGACCCGCGATCGGCGCCCTCACCGACCGCGCCCTCGCCCATGAATGACGAGCATCGGGCGGCGGCAACGACGCACTGCCAGCTCGGCTCCTACGGCAGAGTGGTGGCGGACATGAAGTTCCACAGTCGATCTCGCAGGTCGTCGCCGGCTGCACCGGACGGCCACTGATGCAACTGCCCGTTCTCTACCCGGTACTGCACGGAGGTCCCGCTCCGGCACGGTCCGTAGCCTGCCGTCGTGCCGAATGCGTCGCTGGACTTGGCCGGCGGGACGGGGCAGCCATCGCGATCTACCCATGCGTCGACGTTGGCCACACCGGCTAGCGGATCGGAGATCGGATCGAGCTGCCCCTGGGCGATGCCGACGGAGATCGGCCGAGCGGGTTTGCAGGGCGATCCGGGACTGGGAACCAGCAGGGTTGGGTTCGGGAGGGTGGGATCCCCGCCCTCCCAAGAGGTTACGTCCGCGAAGACGTCGGGGGCATCGCACGCCATCCGCTGCGACATGATGCCGCCGTCGGACCACCCGCTGCTGTAGACGCGTGCGGCGTCGACGCACCATGTCGCCTCGATGTCGGCGACGACCGAGCGCAGGAACTGGACATCGATCGAGCCCTGCTGAAACTCCCAATCGTTGCCCACCAGACCGTTACCGGGATCCAGCGGCAGATTGTTCGCGTTGCCCTGCGGGTAGGCGACGATGAAGTGTTGCGCGGCGGCATAAGGAGTCCAGCCCGAGACCTGCTCGAAATCTGCCGCATTGCTGGCATTTCCATGCTCGGCGAGCAGCAGCGGCACCGAGGGTCCGGTCAGGCCGGCAGGAACGTCGAGCCGATAGATCCTGGTACCGATCGTCCGTACGACGGTGCCCGCTGTCGGTGCGAGGCTGCACTGCGCCGCGGCGGGGCGGATTCCGCTCCGATCACTGTGTGCCACATGCGCACCCTGGAACGACGTGACGACTGCTGCGAGGGCGGCCACGGCCGCGGCGAGTCGAATTGCGATAGCGCGCATACTTTCCCATCGTCGAGCCGGCGACCGTCAGCAGCCTACTGCGGCTGCGATTCTCACCGGTGGTAAACGGCCGAATCGGCATCGATGCGCGGTCGCCCCAGCAACACGCGGCTGCGGGTAGCGGCGGCTATGCGGCCGACGGTCGCAACCGGCCGCTGAGGACCGGGCGTTGGAAGAGGTCCTCCTGAGGGATGCCCCTGCTGGTGTGGCGTTCTCGGCCCCTGCGAGATACGTACGCGTCGCGAAACCATCGCACACGGTGATCAGAATGCCAGGCGCCGTAGCAGCTGAAGCAGTCATAGCGGCAGATAGTGTCATGAAGCACCGACATTTCGGCGACGACCTCGCTCGCGAACCGCACCCACCGGCCTGGTTCGACCTGCTGTTCGGCGTCCGAGGAGACGCCGGACCGCTCAGCTCATACGCTCGAAATGTGCTGTCACATCGCCCATTTCGCCGAGCGCGTCACGGACGATCCGGTCGACGGCCTCGGCGGTGTCGGTCGGATCGGCGCCGGGGTTGCGTGCGCCGCGCCGCACGGCCGCATGGGGCAACTCGATGATCAGCAGAGCCAATCGTTCGCGATCGGCCCGGCTGCGACAGCCCAGCCGGTCGCCGAGTTCTCTTATCCCGTCGTCGATTCGAGCCTGCTGCGCCGCGGCCACATCGCGAGATTCGGCACTCCACTGCGTGGACCCGAAAGCTTGCGGACCCGCGAGCAATACCGCCGCGTCCGTCGGGTGTCCTCGCGCCCAGTCGGTCACATGATGGGCGGCCTGTACGGCCGCCAGCCGCGGCGGATCCAGACGCAAGGCCTCGAGAAATCCGCGCTGGAATCGTTCCACGGTTCGCAGCCACAACCCCGCCAGCAGCGCCGCCCGGTCGGGAAATCGGTAGTAGACCGAGCCGCTCGGCGCACCCACGGCGGCCGCGACCGCGCTCATGGTCACCGCGGCGGGGCCGTGCGACGCCGCCAGGTCGGCAGCGGCGTCCAGCAGCGAGTCCAGATCCACAGTCGAGTGATCGCGGCCGACGCACAGGCGGTGGGTCGGCTGCTCGACACGCTGGGAAGCGGCGACGACCGGCTCTGGCCGACTCGGCAGTGGCCGGCCATGCGTTTCGATCGACCGTTGGGAGTCGACGCCACCGGCGGCCACGGCCCGATTCGATACACCTGCGTCGAGTACGTCCCTGGGCGCGAAGTGAAGTTCCGCTTCCATCGCCCGGCCGGCTTCGACGGAACTCACGGATTCGTCGTCGAGGAACTCGATGCCACCCATACCCGTCTGACACACGAGCTGATCATGCGAACCCACGGAAAGGACCGGCTCATTTGGCCTCTCGCGTGGCGCCGGCTGCACGACGCACTGATGGAGGACTCGCTCGACCTCGCCGAGACCACACTGGTTCCCGGATCGGCGCCCAGGAACCACCACAATCGATACGTTCGCTTCCTGCGTGGACGGATCCACCGCGATCAGGTCCGCAAGAGCAGGATCCGACCGTAAAGCGTGCCCGGATCCTCTGCGTCGCACTCGAAGCCGCGCCCACGAAGCCGGCATCGTCACCCTCGACCGAGTCTTCGCCACCACCCTCGGCCGAGGTAGCCTGCCATTGCCTGACGGTGACGCGGAGGGAAACGACGATTGAATACTTCGCTCAGCAGGCAATTTCCGCTCGATACTCGAGCGCTGAAGGTTTGCTAGCGATCGCGGAGTGGGTAACAGAACAGTAAGGCCGGCGTCCTGCCCGGCGTCGGCCTGCGCGTAAGCCGGAAGGCATGACGGGTTACGCGAAGTCGTTGCGGTGCCGCCGGGCCTATCGCCACCCCGGCGGCATCGCTACGTTCGGTGAGACGGCAACGTTCGCCGACAACAGGCTGGGTCGCCGAACGCCGGCTGTGGTCAGGGCGTCGGCGGCAGCATCGGGGACGGGGGCTCGTGAACCGTGACGAGAACGACGACGTCGCCGTAGGGGGCGCTTCCCCGTGCCAGCCGGTGGCCGAACTTCGCCAGGGGAATCTGCCACCGGTACTTGGCCTCGATCTCGGCCTGAACGAACGGCACCAGCGTGCCTGCGGTCACCACCTGCGCGTGCCCCTGGCGCTGGTGGGACCCCAGCGCCGGATGTCCGCGCCAATCGCCGGCCTGGACGAGCACACGGCCGTCGCGCAGCAGATCGTCGACTTCCGGAGCTCGGGAGGAGACGTGAAATGCCAACTGGCCGAGTCCGATAGGGACAACCAGCCGTGGCACGGTCACCAACTGCTTCGGCCCGGCGACCCGGGTGACGAGCACCGTTTTGGCCTGCTGCCACTCGCGCGCGACCCCGGTCGCCGGAACCCGGTTTCGCGGCGTCGCTCGCGCCACCGGGACCGGGCGTGCGAGCCGAAGGGGTGCGGTGGGAATATCGGTCAGGGTGTCTGTCATCGCATTCGCTCCTCTCCGCGACGAATTCGGTTGCCTGCGATCGCCGCCAAGGCGTACCGGAGACCGGGGTGGACCACCGCCACGCCCGGGCCGGCACGCACCGTTCACGAAGGAGAGTGCCCAGTCCTCGAGGAATTGCACGGATCCGGCAGCTCGGGCTCGATCGGCCCCCGCACGAGCATCCTTGATCGGCCGACTTCGATAGTGCACGCACGTCGGCGCCTCGGCAACGACCCTGATCACAGCGGGCACGCGGCGGCGAGCAAGTCGGGCTCAGCGACGTGCACTCGATCGCCGTCGATTCCGAGTTGCGGCTGCCATGCGGACGCAGGCACTACGCCGCCGCTGATCTACTCGACCGAGTTCCACACGCTAGCCGCGCCTTTGGTGTGCGGACCGGTGTGAACAACTGGACCGCGCATACGACCAGTCCGCCCAGCACCGCCGCAGGGGTGCGCACGTCGGGATTCGTGCCCAGTAGGCGCACGCGCGACGCGAATGACGTTGTCACGCATCGGATTCGGCGGGCGACGGCTCGCCCTCGGATACCTGATCGTCCGCCGCGGCACGGCGCCGCAGTCGCAGAGCCAGCTCCACATGACCGTTGTCGAGCAGGAATCCCAGAAACAGCGCGCGAAACGCCGCATGCACCGAATCCGGCGGCAGCGTGCCCGGCACCGCCATTTCGTGCAGTGCCAACCCGTGCGCCAGGGCCGTGAACGCCGGTGCGGCCGCGTCGGGTTCCGGGGCCCCGGCCGCGCGCACACCCGCGGCGGCTGCCCGGCGTGCGGCATCGAGCGCCCGCGCGGCGGCATCGCGGAACTCCGGGTGCCGCGCGGCGTGCAGATAGGCCTCGAACAACGCCGGCGTCTCCGGTGAGCGCGGGGTCGCGGCCGACGACAGCGCGGCGGCGATCTCGTCGGGTGTGCTGTGCGCCTCGGCCAACGCCTCGGCGAGCGCGACCTGGGTATCGGCGTCGGCGTCGGTGTAGACCCGCAGCGCTTCCTCGGTCAGCGCGTCGATCGAGTCGAAGAAGTAGCCGACCGTGGTCAGCGGTAGTCCGGCTCTTTCGGTGACCGCGCGATGAGTCACCCCGGCCACACCCACGGTCGCGGCGACCTCGACAGCGGCCGCGAGCAGGGCTTCGCGTCGGGCCAGGGCACTGGGACGGTGGCGGCGCGCGGTCACGATGCAACCCTAGGCCATCTCTGTAACTTCTTACAGTTTTCCTCTGGGCAGAGTCTGTACATTCTTCTAGACTCAGCCGCCATGACGTCCCTTCACGCATTTCGCGACGATGCGCTCGCCGAGCACGACGCGGTCGCCCTCGCCGAACTGGTCCGCAACGGTTCGGTGAGCCCGCAGGAACTCGCCGCCGCCGCCATCGAGCGAGCACGTGCGGTCGACCCGCGACTGGACGCCGTCGCCTGCGCGATCTACGACGCCCCGCGCTATCACTCGAAGTCCGATTCCGCCCTCTACGGCGTGCCGACGTTCGTCAAGGACAACACCGACCTGGCGGGACTGCCGACCAACCACGGCAGCGAGGCGTTCCGGGCGCGGCCGGCCGCGAAGAACGGCGCCTATGCCGAGCAGTTCCTCGGCACCGGACTGACGGTGCTCGGCAAATCGCGACTGCCGGAGTTCGGCTTCAATGCCACCACCGAATTCATGACCGAACCTCCGACGCGCAACCCGTGGGATCTGGATCGCTCGATCGGCGCCTCGTCGGGCGGTTCGGCCGCACTCGTCGCCGCGGGCGTGGTCCCGATCGCCCACGCCAACGACGGCGGCGGATCCATCCGCATCCCGGCCGCATGCGGCGGGCTCGTCGGGCTCAAGCCGAGCCGCGGCCGCCACATCGACGGCGAACAGGCGCGGCATGTGCCGATCCACATGATCTCCGAGGGCGTGCTCACCCGCACCGTGCGCGACACCGCGGCCTTCGTCGCCGCTGCCGAAAACGTCTGGCGCAACCCGAAACTCGCTCCCATCGGCGAGGTCCGCGGCCCGGCACAACGACGGCTGCGCGTCGGGCTGCTCATGCACAGCGTCACCGGAGCCGAGGTCGACGCGCCCACCCGCGCCGCGGTCGAGCACACCGCCACACTGCTGGAGAAGGCCGGGCACGTCGTCGAACCGATCGCCCTCCCGGTCACCGAGCAGTTCGCGGTGGATTTCGTCCAATACTGGGCGCTACTGGCCGATCTCGCGGTGAGCACGGGCAAGCTCATCCTGGACCGGTCGTTCGACGCGGCCGCCACCGACGGACTCACTCGTGGACTGCGCGCCCATCACCGCCGCAATCTGCACCGCACGCCGGCGGCGCTGCGCCGGCTGCGGCGCATCCCGGCCGCGTATGCGCGAATGTTCGCTCGGCTGGAAGTCGTTGTGTCGCCGGTACTCTCACACACCACACCGCCGCTGGGCCACATCGCCCCGACCGTCGCCTTCCCGGAACTGATCGACCGGCTCACCCGCTACGTCAGCTACACGCCACTGAACAACATCGCCGGCACCCCGGCGATCTCCCTGCCGATGGGCCGCACCACCGAAGGCCTGCCGGTCGGCGTGCAACTATCGGCCGCCCACGGCGACGAACGCACCCTGATCGAACTGGCCTACCTCCTCGAAGCCGAACAACCCTTTCCCCGCATCCAGGAGCACACGAACCCCTGACACCACGGTGCGGCGAGAGGGTGTGGCTACGTGCGTGCTGTATGGATGGATTGCGACAGCGGGTTCGACGATGCGCTCGCATTGATGGTGCTCGCGCGCGCACCTCACATCGAGCTCGTCGGAATCTCTACCGTGGTGGGAAATACCAGTCTGGCCAACACCACCGCCAACACTCTGGCCGTAGCCGAGTTCTGCGGACTGAACACACCGATCTACCGCGGGGCCGCCAAACCGCTGGCGCAGGAGCCGCAAACCATCGAACGGCTCCTCGGCGCCGGCGCCATGGGCACCCTGGGGCGCCGTTTCCCCACCGCCGGTCGCACCGCCGAGCCCGTCGATGCGGTTCACGCGTTGGCAGCAACGCTGCGCTCGGCGGCACCGAGGTCGATCACTATCCTGGCGACGGGGCCGCTGACCAACATCGCCGTGGTGTTGCTGCTACACCCCGAGCTGGTCGACGCCATCGACTCGATCGTATGGATGGGCGGCTCGACGGCCGGCGGGAACCACACCGCCGCCGCGGAATTCAACGCCTACGCCGACCCCGAAGCTCTCGACGGGGTACTGCGCTCCGGCGCCGCGGTCCGGATGTTCGGCCTCAACCTCACCCACCAAGTCCTCATCACTCCCGAGCACGAGCAACAGGTGCGGGCCATCGGCACCGAACGTGCCGCCATCGTCGCCGACCACGTCGGCTTCTACCTGCGCATGAGCGACCCCGCAACACCCCGGGCCACAGCCCTGCACGACCCCTCCGCCGCCGCCTACCTTCTCTGGCCGGATCTGTTCGAACTCGCGCCCGCCCGCGTCGATGTCGAACTCGGCCGAACCATCGGCCGCGGCGCGACCATCTGCGAGTTCCGGGTCCCCCGCAAAGCCGACCCGAACGCCCTCGTTGCCACTACCGCACAAGGCGACGAAGTCGTGACCCGAATCATGGCCGCGATATGCGCGCACCTCAGCCGAGTCGGCCTCAGCTGAGTCCGTGCACCCCGGGAGCCGGAAGTATTCGAATACGAAATCAGCTGCGGAACTGCATCATTCGTCACTTACCAGGGCTCGGTCCGCTCTCCTCGGTAATAGAAGGGACCGGGACGACGCTCACCGGTCGACAGCGGCTGATCCGCGGTCGTTGCGGTAGCGGCCGGGGGATGTGCCGAATTGCTTCTTGAACGCGTGGGAGAAGGCGTAGGGGTTGGCGTATCCGACCTGTTCGGCGATGGTGGGCAACGGGTCGGTGGTGTCGCGGAGCAGTGCGGCGGCTCGCGTCAGGCGCCACCAGGTCAGATATCCCATCGGCGGCCGGCCGACGAGGCCGGCGAATCGGCGGGTCAGAGTGGCGCGCGAGACTCCGGTTTCCGCGGCGAGGCTGTCGGTGGTCCAGGGCGCGGCCGGTGCGGTGTGCAGTGCCCGCAGGGCGGTGGCCGTGACCGGGTCGGTGAGCGCGGCCGACCAGATACCGGCATCGTTCTCGTTCATCCACGCGCGGATCATGTAGACCAGCAGCAGATCGAGCAGGCTCGGAACGGCGATGCAGGAGCCGGGGCTGCGCTGGTCGGCTTCCAATGCCAGCAGGTCGATGGCGGCGCGCAGTTCGCGATGATCGCCGATCCGATCCGGAAGGTGGATGATTGTCGGCAACTCCGCAACGAGGGGATGCTGCCCTCGGCGGTCGAGCCGATACGTCCCGCACAACACCTCGAAACCGCCTGCGCCCGAGTCTGTTTCATTCGGCTGCGCGGCCCGCCATTGCTCGAACGGGATCGCCCGTGTCGTAGCCGGCGCGTCGGTGGCCCGGTCGGCGAGCAGATGCCCGGTCCCGTGGGGCAGCAGAACCGCGTCGCCGGTGCCGAGGGTCACCGGATCGCCCTGGTCGGGAAGCAATCGGCAGCTGCCCCGCAACACGATGTGGAAGCCGGCGCCGGAGTAGGGCGCGAGCCGGGTGCACCAGTCACGCTCGCGGGTGAACAGCCGGCTCGACGACGGCTGCCCCAGGCGCACGGCCGCGATCGCATCGCTCAGCACATCCATAGAACAATCCTACGGAGAGCGCTCACGGTTGATCCGTTTGCGTATTCAAGTGAGCATCCTGAGCATTGATCGGCTCGGTTGCGGTCCATACCGTCGCGAGTATGGAAAGTTCGCAGAGCATCGTGCTGGGTGATGTCGAAATCTTCCGCGTGATCGAATGGCAGGGCACCCTGATGCCAGGCCCCGACCTGCTGCCGGACACGACCGATCGGACCTGGCGCGACAACGAGGACTGGCTCGCACCCGATCATTGGGATCCCGCTACCGAGCTGGCGGTCGCGGCAATCCAAACCTGGGTAGTGCGCAGCGCCGGGCGCACGATCCTGATCGACACAGGCGTCGGCAACGGGCGCGAACGGCCCGCCCGCGCGTTGTTCCACCACCGTTACGGTGATTTCCTCGACCGTCTGGCTCGTGCCGGGGTGCACCCGGACGATGTGGATCTCGTGATCAACACTCATGTGCACGGCGATCACGTCGGCTGGAACACTCATGACGTCGACGGGCAATGGGTGCCGACATTTCCCAACGCCCGGTACCTGATTCCGGCCGCCGACGACGCCTACTTCGGGCCCGACGGCGGCTACGCGGGCGGGCGCCGCCCCGACGACCGGCTGCTATACGACGACAGCATCGCACCGATCCACCGTGCCGGTCGGGCAGTCCTCTGGGACGACAGCTACCGGATCGACGAGAACCTGATCCTGGAATCCGCACCCGGCCACACCCCGGGTTCCGCGGTACTGCAGGTGAACTCCGGCAGCGACCGCGCCGTCTTCGTCGGCGATATGGTCCACAGCCCACTGCAACTGCTCGAACCCTCGCACAGCAGCTGCCTCTGCCTCGACCCACACCGGGCCGCCACCACCCGGCGCCGAATTCTCGAACGCGCCGCCGACCGACGGCAACTGGTGATCCCCGCCCACCTCGCCGGGCCCGGAGCAGTCGAAATACACCGCACGGGAACACATTTCACACTCGGCGAGTGGGCCGTGGCCGCAGCGGCGCCACGCTGACATCGGCAACCCCGGCCACTCTCGCATCGCCGACCCGACCCGTTGGACACCCAGAGCCACGCAGGGCCGCACGTGCGGTCGGCAGTGCGATGACCAGCGCCGGCACAGCCCGGTGCCGTGCCCATGGTCTCGAGACACGACTCGGGTAGAGATGCGCCGAAGCGGCCCGGAACGGTCCGCGTGGACCACAATAGGGACCGTATCGGGCTTGTCGGCAACAGTGAGGAGTACAGCGATGGCGGTGCATGTCAATGTCGACAATTTCGTGCGGGCCGAGACGGATCGGATGTTCGCCGATCTGCAGCGCGACGCCGGCGGGATCAACACCTTTCTGCACAATCGGGAACCGGCCTCGATCGATCGTCAGACCGTGATCCGCCTCAACCGCGACACCCTCTACAGCTTCGCCGTCGTCGACCTCGCCGCGGGCGCGACCGTGACGCTGCCCGAACACGGCGACCGCTACCTGTCGGCCATGGTCGTCAGCGAGGACCACTACGTCGAGAAGGTCTTTCACGATGCCGGGTCCTATGAACTGCGGTCCGACGACTGCGGCACCGACTACGCCCTGGTGGCGGTGCGGATCCTCGCCGACCCGAATTCCGCCGAGGACCTCGCGGCGGTTGCGGCCCTGCAAGACGGACTCTCGCTCACCGCCGGCTCGGCGCGCGAGTTCGTCCCACCCCACTACGACACCGCCGGGCTGGACGCCACCCGCACGGCGCTGCTGACCCTGGCCGCGGGCATGAACGGTTTCGACGCGACGTTCGGCCGCCGCGATCAGGTCGACCCGGTGCGTCATCTGATCGGTACGGCGGCCGGCTGGGGCGGGCTGCCCAGCGAGGAAGCCTCCTACGTCGGCGTGGCCCCCGACCTGCCGCCCGGCAACTACGAGTTCACCCTGCGCGCGGTGCCCGTCGACGGGTTCTGGTCGGTCTCGGTCTACAACGCGGCCGGCTATTTCGAGAAGAATGCGCGAAACAGCTACAGCGTCAACAACATCACCGGAGTGCCGAACGCGGACGGATCGGTCACGGTCCGGTTCGGCGACTTCCCCGACAGCGTCCCCAACGCGATCCCCACCCCCGAGGGCTGGAACGTCGTGGTCCGGTTGTACCGGCCCCGCGCCGAGATCCTCACCGGCGCATGGACGCTGCCGGAGCTGGTGCCGGCACGCGAGTGACCGCTCCACGACCCGCCGTTCGTGCCGGTTTCCGAAATGCGTTCGCTTCGCATACCCACTCCCCACAGCTGCCCCGGTGAAATACTGGTACCCGGTATCACCAACTGCCGGCGACAGTTTCGAGCCGGCGGATGCCGCTCACGGATTGGGAGACGTTTGTGCAGTACATGCCCCAGATCGCATCGGATATCGCCGCAATGCACGCCCAGTACCAGGAACTTCTTCATGGGGATCGATGGTCGCTGCGCGCTCTGTTCAGTACCGACGACTGCGATATCGCGCAATATTGCAGCAGTTTCAGGCCCAACCGGTTCGGCGCCCAAGCCTGCGCGGAGGTCGAGGCGTTCTGCCGCAGGCACCGGATCTGGCTGGAAAGGGGTGGTGCCGCCTACAACTCGATGACGCCCTACCTGCATCCGCGGACGATCAGCCTCGCGCGGATGACGACGATCGGTATCTACAACGCAATCCTGTTCGCGCTCAACGACACCGTGGGCCGCGAGAAGTTCAGCCATCTGTCCGAGGCCGAGCGAGCGCAGGCACAACTCGAGGTCGACCGGCTGTGTCGATTATTCGAGTCCGGCCGGATCCGGCCGGACAACTCCACGCCCATTGTCGAGGCGACCGTCGAATTCTTGACGACCCTCACCGATCAAGCCGAGCCGGTGTGGCTGGAGCGATTCCGCGCATCGACGATCGACCATTTGCGCTCGGCGATCCGCGATCAGAATGTCGGCGCGCGCGGTGACCTGCTCAGCGTCGACGACTACATAGCCCTGCGTAACGAGGTCTCGGGGATGTACCCCGCGATCCAGCTGTGCGAGTTCGCGCGCGACACCACACTGCCCTGGGACCGGCTCGCGGCCGCGGGCCTCGCCGAGGATCTGCGCACGCTGGAACGTCTCACCGCCGAAGTCGGAGCGCTGATGAACGATGTCTTCTCCTTCGAGAAGGAGGTCATCGTGGACCGCTCGGATTTCAACCTCATCTCGATTCTGCTGCTCAATACGCCCGGCGCGACGCTGGCCGACGCCGTGCTCGGCGCCGCGCGGATCGTGCGCGAGCGATTCACCGACTTCCGCGGGCTGCGGCAGGATCTGCTCGACCGCTGCCCCGCACTCAGCCCACCGCTGGCCACCGCCGTCACCGCCTACGCCGACGACCTCGATCAATGCGTCCAAGCGAGCTGGGTTTGGCAATGCGCCACCTCCCGCTACAAGGGCCGGTCGATATTCGCCGAGGCTCACCACCGGTGAGCAGTCCACCGATGACGTGACGAATCGGGCATGCAGTACCTTTGTCTGCAGCGTCACGATCAGCAGTACCAGCCGGGGGAAGTTTCGCCGGGCACCGAAGTAGCAGCAGAAGCGCATCGGACATGGGGAGTTGGAGTGGACGATCTGAGCACGGCACTCGCCCAGCAATGGGAGCGCGCGCTGGCGACGATTACCGCTCACCCTTCCTACGCCACCGTAGAAATTTCGTTTCTGCGCGATCTTCTGGAAGAACTCCACGCCAGTCTCACCGCGGAGACCTTCGACGCGGCCGCCGGCTCCCGAGTGGGAGCGGCGCTGGCGGGTGCCCGGCTCACCGATCCCGCGGTGCCGGTCGTATCCGCGCCGGTATTGCACCGACTCACCGAATTCAGCGATCACCCCGAGACCGGCCCGCGTATGGCCGCCCTGCTCGTCGCGTTCGGCCACGGCCACCACTTCCTCGCCGAAGCGATCAGGGCCGACGATGTCGAGGAAGGCCAGCGCCGGTTCCGGCTCGTGTTCGACCACGCGTCCATCGCCATCGCGATCGGTGACACCAATGGTGTTCTGCTGGAAGCCAATCCCCATCTGGCCGACATGATCGGGGTACCGGTCGAGTCGCTGCGCGGCATCAGCGTCTACGACTTCGCCCACCCCGACGATCAGGCCGCGATCCGCGCGATGGTCTACGACGACCTCGTGCCGGCCAGGGCGGGCACGGCGAAGATCGAACGGCGCCTGCAACGCGCGGACGGCAGCACCGGATGGGCCACATTCGCGATCACCTATGTCCGGAGCGCCTTCGGGCCGGACTATCTGCTCGCCATCGGCGAAGACGTCACCGAACGCCACCAACTGCAGGAGCAGCTCCACTATCAGGCGCGCCACGACGCGCTCACCGAGCTGCCCAACCGCCGCCATCTCCTCGACACCCTCAAATCGGTGATCTCCGCGGCCGGCGAGAACGATCTGATGGGACTGTGCTTCACCGACCTGGACCACTTCAAAGAGGTCAACGACCGATACGGTCACGGCGTCGGCGACCAGGTGCTGGCCACCGTCGCCCGCCGCCTGCACGACAGCCTGCAAGACGACGGATGCCTGGTCGCGCGAATCGGCGGCGACGAATTCGTCACCCTCATCCCGCCCCCGGCCGACACCCGTAGAGTCGCGGCGGTCGCGGACCGCCTGCGCGGCGCCCTCTCGCATCCCCTCATCGTCGGCGGCCACCGGCTCCACATCTCCGCCAGCATCGGAGCCGTCGTCACACCGGTCGCCGGCAAGGACCCGGAATGGCTGCTCGACGCGGCCGACACCTCGCTGTACGACGCCAAATCCGGCGCCCGCGGCAACTGGATCCTGCACACCGTCCATGCGGCCGAGGGTGCCGACGACAGCTCCGCCCGATGCGGAAACGCTTGAGGCGCAGCGGGTTCGACGGCCGCTATGCGCGGGTAGGCAACACTCGATAGACGATCTCCACACCGCCACCGTCCAACGGCCGCGAACTCTCGAATGCCAGATCGGTCTGCGGATTCAGCGAATCGGTCAGGCGCATGCCGCTGCCGACGAAGAACGGCAGGATGACGAGTTCGAGTTTGTCGAGAACGCCGAGGGCGCGATAGGTCTCGATCGTGCCGGGCCCACCGATGAGATGGACATCGCCGCCACGGTTGGCAGCACGCACCTTCTCCAGCAACCGGAGCGGATCGTCGTCGACGATCACATCGTCGGGCGTGCCCTCGGGCCGATGCGAACCCAGGACGAAGACCTCCAGGTTTGGCCACGGCCAGCGATCGGCGGTCAACGCCGGTTCGAACGTGGTACGGCCCATCAGGGCGGCCTCGCAGGTACGCAGGAATTCGGCGATGCCGTGGCTGCCCGGACCGTGCACTGGATCGACGACCTGAGGCGGCCAACCGTCCGGAGTCGTCACATAGCCGTCGGCGGTCATGCACAGGCGAGCCAGGATCTGCATCGGTTCATCCATTCTGTCGAGTACGCAGAAGAGACGATGCCCGCGGCCGAAAATCATCGACGGCTCGCGGCGGTGGAGACGGTCCTTCACTCGCCCCGGTAGCGCACCTGGAATTCCTTGATCCCGTTCAACCAGCCCGACCGCAATCGGCGTGGGTCTCCCAGTTTGCGAATGTCGGGAAGGTGGTCGGCGACAGCGTTGAAGATCAGGTCTATCTCCAGTCGGGCCAGGTTGGCGCCGATGCAGAAGTGCGCGCCCGTACCGCCGAATGCCAAGTGCGGGTTGGGATCACGAGTGATGTCGAAGGTAAACGGGGCGTCGAAGACCTCTTCGTCGAAATTCGCGGATCGGTAGACGATCAGGACCCGCTGACCCTTCCGGATCCGCACGCCACCGAGTTCGGTGTCCTCCAGCGCGGTGCGCTGGAACGTACTCACCGGCGTCGCCCAGCGGACGATCTCGTCGACGGCGGTCTTGGGCCGCTGCGACTTGAAAAGCTCCCATTGATCCGGGTTTTCGAGAAACGCGATCATGCCGTGCGTGATCGCGTTGCGGGTGGTCTCGTTGCCCGCGACGGCCAGGAGGATGACGAAGAAGCCGAACTCCTCGGAGGTCAGTGCTTCCCCGTCGACGTCGGCGTGGACCAGTTCGGTCACGATGTCGTCGGCCGGCTGCGACTTTCGCGCCTCGGCCATCTGCCAGGCGTAGGCCAGGAGTTCGGCGGAGGCGGCCAGGGGGTCGACGCCGGCGTACTCGGGGTCGTCGTATCCGATCATCTCGTTGGACCACCGGAAGATCTTCATCCGGTCCTCCTGCGGCACGCCGATCAGTTCCGCGATCGCCTGCAACGGCAATTCACACGCCACCTGCGTGACGAAGTCACCGGCGCCCGCCTCGGCGGCCGCGGTGACGATGGCCTCGGCGCGGGCGGACAACTCCGCGCGCAGCCCGTTGACCGCCCGCGGCGTGAACCCTTTCGAGATCAGCTTGCGCATCCTGGTGTGTTGCGGCGCATCCTGATTGAGCAGAACGAGCCGCTGCATTTCCATCCGCTCGGGGGTGAGTTCGACGCCGTATCGCGGCAGCGCGGTGTTCTCGGCATTGGAGAACACGTCGCTGCGCCGCGACACCTCCTTGACGTCGGTGTGTTTGGTCACGACCCAGAATCCGTCGTCCGGAAAACCGTCGGAACCGGGCGACTTGGCATTCCACCAGATCGGAGCCGCACGGCGCAGTTCCGCCAGCTCTTCGACCGGCACCCGCCGGGCCCACATATCCGGATCCGTGACATCGAAATCTCGCGGAATATCGGGACGCGTCGCACGCATATCAACCACCGGGCCGTCATCGCTGACTGAAACAGGTTCTAGAGGTATTCAAGCACAATCAGCGGCCGCTCATACCCGTCTCCAGCGACCTCGATGGTCGTGGCAACCGGCCGCGACGGTGGAATCCGGGGCATCCGGCGGCCGAAAGTCCTCCCGGCCGTAGACCAGTGACCCGACCATGCCGGACGTTGCACCCTTCCACCCGAACAGCGCTCTCGACGAGTCTGGATCCGACGCGGCTTCTTTTTCGTCCGAGGGTTTGCCGCATCCCGCGACGATGGGTGACCGGGTTGCGCAGCACCAACGGCGAGGCCGCCGAGACGACGTCAGGAGTTCCGATGCCCCACTGGCGAGGCCCGCTGCGACCCGACCGTCCGACCGAGGATGCTCTCACCCCGGCGGTTGCCGATGCGACTCTCGATCGAATCGCCGACGCCCCCGCCGCATCGGCGCCGCCGACCGGGTCAGAGCCACGACAACATCACCGTTCTGCGCGGCTGCGATCACGATCGGTTGTCGTCGAGGGCCGTATCGCCCGTTATTCGGTCGGCGGACACGGTCCCCGCGTGCTCTTCCTGCACGGTTGGGGACTGGGGCGATACGCCTATACCCGCCCGCTCGAGGAACTCGTTCGAATGGGAGTGCACGTCTTCGCCCCCGCGCTTCCCGGCTTCGGGGGCACCGCAGGATTGCCGATCGAGGATCGGTCTCTCGCCGGCTACGCCCGGTGGGTCGGAGATTTCATCGAGGCGATCGACCTGCCGCTGCCGGTCACCGTGGTCGGGCACTCCTTCGGGGGCGGCGTAGCGATCCAGGCCGCGCACGATCTACCGGAGCTCGCCGAGCGGCTCGTGCTCGTGAACTCCATCGGCGGCTCGGCATGGACCGACGGTCGCGGGGTGGCACGCGCACTCCGTGAGCGTCCGCTGTGGGACTGGGGCCTGCACTTGCCGGCAGACCTGCTGCCCGGTCGCCAACTGACCCGGGTCCTGCCGGTGATCATGCGTGACGCGGTGCCCAACGTCCTGCGGAACCCGACAGCGGTGTGGGAAGTCGCGCACCTGGCCCGGACCGCCAACCTCACCTCCGAGCTCAACGAACTCGCCGAGCGCCGGCTGCCCGTCTTCGTGGTGTGGAGCAAGCGAGACACGATCATCCCGGAATCCACGTCGATGTCGCTGCGGACCGCCCTGGGCGACCCCCGCACGATCACGGTGCCCGGCGGGCACGGCTGGCTCCTCGACGACCCGCACGCCTTCGGGGAAATCATCACCAACGTCGTCCGGGAACCGGATTCCGGCTTCGAGCCCGATACCCGGCCGACGGCACAGTAGCGATCGTCACCGGCGAAGAACACCCCGCCCTCGAGCTTCGGGCAGCACCGGTCTGATGTTTTCCTCAGATACGATTTCGGTGATGATTCCGACGCAGGAGGGCCTGATGACCACCGAATCCGTCCCGCGCAACCGTGTCGATCGGCGCCGCGAGCGCACCCGCAACGCCCTGCTCGGTGCTGCCCGGAAGTTCCTGTCCGAGGGGCGAACCGCGGTGAGCATTCAGGAGATCACCGACGCCGCCGACGTCGGATTCGGCTCCTTCTACAACCATTTCGAGTCGAAGGATCAACTCTTCGACGCGGCGGTGCGCTCGGCGTTGCAGGTCTACAGCGAGATGCGCGACGCCATCGTCGCGCTCTACGACGACCCGGCCGAAGTGTTCGCGGTGAGTTTCCGCATGACCGGGCGTTTGCAGCGGCAGGTGCCCGAGATGGTCCGGGTGATCCTGAACTCCGGGATGTCGGTATTGCTGCGCGAGGAAGGTCTGGCCCCACGCGCCCGTCACGACATCATCGCCGCGCAGGAGGCGGGCCGCTTCGACCCGATGGACCCGGATATGGCGGTGATGGCCGCGGGTGGGGCCCTACTGGGTCTCCTGCAACTGCTCGACGCGCAACCCGGCGCCGACGTCGAGACGCGGACCGACGACATGGCGTTCCACGTCTTGCGCATGTTCGGCATGAACAAGCGATCGGCGCACAAGCTCGCCACCAGCCCACTGCCACCACAGCCCCAGCTCTGAACACCGCCGGCCGACGCCGGCGCATCACCGCCGAACGCTCGGCGCGAAGTCCGGAAGCGAGGCACACAGCGCGGACAAGCGTCCGCGACCCTCCTGCACGGTGCCGTCGGGCCGGACGACAAGCGTCGACGCGCGACCGCGGCGCATCCACCGAGACAGCTCCGAGTTCGGTGCCGGGCACACGAGGACACCGCCGCGTCGGCGGACCACAGCTCGGTCCCATGCCGTCGGATCTTCGAGGGTGATGACGGCGTATCGGCCGCCGATGACGTCGTCGACGCACTGCCCGTCCGGCATTCGATCGTTCGGAATCAAACGACCGGCGAGAAGACCGCGTATCCACCTCGCCGTCACCGGTGAGGAGTCGCGCAGTGGTGGGGATTCACCGCTGGTGACCATCCGGGCGAATCCCGGGATGTGCTGCAGGTACGGCGCGATCAGGCCACGCAACCGGTTGCCCAGTTCGCCGCCTTCGGTCATGGTCAGCCCGGTGAGCTTCGCCAGCCGAATCATCTTGCGCGCGTGAGGTTTCCTTTCCCTTTCGTAGGTGTCGAGCACAGCGGCCGGCAACTCGGCGCGCAGCACTCCGGCCAGCTTCCAACCGAGGTTCGCGGCATCGCGGATACCCGCGCCCATCCCCTGCCCGATGAACGGCGGGGTCAAATGGGCCGCATCCCCGAGCAGGAACACGCGCCCCTGTCGCCACCGATCCGCGAGTTGCGCGCGGAAGGTGTATTCGGCGACGCGCACCACTTCCATCTGCTCGTACTCGGTCTCGCCGAGCCACGGGCCCAGGAGCGGACGGAGGGCGGCCGAATCCCGGTAACCGTCGGCGTTTTCACCCGGATGCAGCCGAAATTCCCATCGGTACCGCGTCTTCCCGATGCGCATATAGGTAGCCGCGCGATCGGGATCGCAGACTTGGTGGACACCTTCCCAGTGCTGCAGCTCGGTCGTGGCGGCGATATCGACCACAAGCCATCGCTGCTGGAATCGCAGGTCTCGCATCCGTCCGCCAATTCGATTGCGCACCAGGCTGTTCGCCCCGTCACAGCCCAAGACATATTCCGCTCGTACGGCCTCGGCCCGCCCGCCTGATCGATCGGTGAATTCCACGCGCACGCGGTGGTTCTCTCGGACTACGGCGGTTACATCCGCATTGCCGCGCATTGTCACCTGCGGGTACCGAGCCAGGTTGCGACGAAGAATCGCTTCCAACTCCGGTTGGTCGAACAGGTTCGCCTCCGGATGTCCGTTGCGACCGCCCGTCGTATCCCGATCGAACTGCGCCAGCACGCGGTGATCCGGATCCGCCAATCGCAAACCCAGCGCCGGACGGGAGACGGCGTCGAATTCCGCACCGACACCCAGCCGTTCGAGGATCCGGCGGATTTCGCCGTCGAGGTGGACGGCGCGCGGCTGCGGGTAGACACCCTCCCACCGCTCGAGTACCAGCGATTCGATGCCGTACTGGGCGAGCAGCGTGGCCGCCGTCAACCCCGTCGGGCCCGCGCCGACGATCACGACCTGTACCACCGGCGAGGTCACGACAACACACCCCGCACCGTGGCGACAGACGCGATGGCAACGAGACCGCCGCCGAACGCGGTGGGTCCGATCGTCATCGACGCCTCTCCACTCTCCAGGTGACGGCGTAGCGGGCCAGAACAGCGTCGATCGCGGCGCGGTCGGCGGTGGAGTCGAGCACCACCGTCGCGACAACGGCGCCGTCTTCGACCGCCGCGACGATGTCGGCAACACCGGCCGCATTCGCCAGCGCGTCGACCAGTTCGCGTCGTGTCGCATCGGCGCGCAGGCCCAACTTGTACGGTTTGCCGACGTCGGTGACCGGCAGCGCGTCGAGGATCGTCACGGTCTTCGGTACGGCCGCGCGTTCGTGCATACGCTCGGCGGCCCAGCGCACCAGCTCGTCCTCGGTGACGTTCGCGTCCCCGGTGAGCGCGACGTAGGCGACCGGCACCTCACCGGAGTGCACGTCCGGGCGGCCGACGGCTCCCGCCGCGCCGACCCGGGGGTGGGACAGCAGGACGTCCTCGATGGTCGCGGGATCGATATTGTGACCGCCGCGAATGATGAGATCCTTTGCGCGACCGTGCAAATGGATGAAGCCCTCGGCGTCGATATGCGCCAGGTCGCCGGTGTTCAGCCAGCCGTCGATCACCGTGCCAAGTTTGTCGAGGCGGTGGCCGGCGTCGGTACGGCCGGTGACATAGCCCGCGAAGACAGTGGGTCCATCGACGACCAGCACGCCGATTTCCCCGGCAGGCAGATCTTCCCACGCCCCGTTGTCGGCCGCGCGGACGACCGCGACGCGCTGGTAGGGCATGCGCTGGCCGACCGCGCCGGGTCGGGGAACATCCGGAAAGCTGCGCGCGGTAGCGCACGTGGCCTCGGTGAGGCCGTACCCTTCGACGAGGGTCACGCCGGTATGTTTCTGAAAATCCTCGCGCACTGCCGCCGGCAGCGGCGAGGCTCCGACCATCGCGTAACGCAAGCTGGAGATATCCGCCTGGACCGGGCACCGGGCCAGCACCGCGTAGACGGTCGGCACGGCGCTCATCGCCGCAATCCGATAGTGCGCCACGATGTTCCAGAACTCCGCGTACAGGGCGAGATCGCGGTATCCCAGCGGACCCGCCCACACGACCGACTGGCCGCGGAACAGCGGCGCGAGCAAGGTGACGACGAGCGCGTTGACGTGAAACAACGGCAGTGCCGCGAACCCCACCGCTTCGTCGTCGAGCAGCGAGTTGGCGGCGATCATCCACGCGTTGGCGACCTCACCGAAATGACGGTGAGCGGCCAGCTTCGGCACACCGGTCGTTCCGCCGGTATGGAACAGCGCCGCCAGATCCGATCCCGTAGGCGGCTGCCCCGCGAATTCGGTCGAAACCTGTTCTGCGGCAAGTAGTTCGAGATAGCCGACCACGACGCCGTCGATGACCGGCAGTGCCGGCCGAGGCTGCCCGGCGGCCGTCGGACGTAAGACGAGCAGCGCGGCGAGCAGACCTCGCTCGGCCAGCTCGCGCGCGGTGTCCCAGGTATCGGGCGCCAGCTCCGGACCCGCGGCGATCAGTGTCCTGGCGCCGGAACGGCGCAACAGTTCCGCGATGTGATCGCCGGACAGCCCACCGTTGATGGGAGCGGCGATGCCGGCCAGCTGTGCGGCCAAGGTCGCCGGAATCAGCTCGGCACAGTTCGGGGCGATGAGCGCGACCGCATCGGAGCGGCCCACACCCAGCTCGTGCAGCAGATTCGCGTAGCGATGGACGTCGGCGAGCAGCTCGGAGTAACTGCGCTGCAAAGATTCTCGCCAGCGAGACGCATCGGGCAGCACAGCGAGTGCCCGTCGCTGCGGCCATCGCGTCGCGGCACGGACGAGCAGCGCGTACGTCGATTCCGGCAAGCCACGCGCCTCCAGCGGAATCGACTCGATCACCTCGAGGTCTGCCGGGCTCTCGTAGCGCGGCCACAACAGTTCCTCGGACGCGCCGACGAGGGACGCGGTGTCGGTCATCGGGCGTACCTCACGACCGTGCGCTGGCGGCCGAGATCGAGCACGCCGTCGTCGGTGCCGATCGCGGCCTCCACCACGTCGCCGTCCCGCAGATACTTCGGATTCCGGGCCTGGCGGGAGAAGAACAGCTTCCACTTCACCTTCGGCGGCAGCAGGGAGCCGATGATCTCCACAGGCTTGGGCGGGGCACTGATCGCGGTGCCGACCGGCGTTCCGGTCAGCAGCAGGTCACCGGGGTCCATCCGCTGGAAGCGGGTCAGTTCCCGCAGCGCCTCGACCGGCCGGTAGATCATGTCGGCAACCGTCATGTCCTGCCGTAGTCCGCCGTTGACCCACAGCCGCAGCCGGAGGTCGGTGAACCGCTTCAGCTCTTCGGCGTCCACCAGCACCAGCGCCGGCCCGACCGGCGTGAACGTCGGGTACGACTTCGCCTCGTAGAACTGCGTTTTCGGCAACTGGACGTCGCGAGCGGAGACGTCATTCGTGACGACCAGCCCTGCGACGTAGTCGGCGAGATTCTCGGCGGTGACCTCCGAGCCGACGGGCATCTCCCGGCCGAAGACGAGCCCGATCTCCACCTCGTAATCCAGCAGGGACACATGGGCGGGCCGGATCACATCGTCGTACGGGCCACTGATCGAACCCGATGCCTTGCGGAAGAACGTCAGCGGCACGGTCTCGGGGTCACCGCCGGAATCCTTCACGTGGGAGGCGAAGTTCGTCATCTGCGCGACCACGCGGCACGGCGCGGTCACCGGAGATATCAGCGAAAGGGTGTCCACCGCAACGGTTTCGGAGCTTCCGGATGCCGCGAGGACAGCGCCTCGATCCGCCAGTAGCTCCCGGGTGGTGGTCGCGGCGGTGTCGATCCGGGCGGCGCCCGCTGGTGTGTGCACCCACCAGCCGTCGACGGTGCGCAGTACGGAGATGGTCATGAGTTGGCTACTTTCAACAGGCCGCGCAGGCGGCGGAAATCGAATTCGTTGTCCTCGCGCAGCGCGGCGACGATCGCGCGTGCCTCACGCAACGACTCGGCTCCCGGCTTGATACCGAGGAAGTCCTTCGTCGCGGGTGGTCCCCACTGGGCCAAACCGGACGCGCTCATCGGAGCCCAGCCCGGCTCGACGGTGGCATCGAACATGTCTCCGTCGCTGAAGTGTTCGACCATGAACCCGTCGGGATCACGCCAATAGTCGAAGATCTGACTGCCCTGGATATGCCGGCCGATGCCCCAGGATCGGCGATAACCCTGCTCGCGCAGATACTCGCCCCCCGCGGCGAGCGCGTCGAGGTCCGCCACCTGATACGCCGAATGCACGTACCGGTTCGACGGGCCCAGGGTCAGCGCGAGCGTGTGATGGTCGGCCGGAGTGCCCGCTCGATCGCAACGGATGAAACTCATGACCGGCTCACGCTCCCGCTGGCCGGGGTAATAGAGGAAGTCGCTGACGATCAGTCCGAGATTGTCCAGGTACCAGTCGAGGGTCTCCCGGTATCTCGTGGTTTGCACGACGACGTGTCCCAGCCGCTGCACCCGCGCCGGGGCTCTGGCCGGTCGCTGGGTGGCGTTGACCCGCACAATGCCGTGCCCCGTGTTCAGCAGGTGCGGTTGCTGCGGGGCGAGAGCATCGAGTTCATGCGCGCCGGCGACGACCCGCACCCGGAGCCCACTCGGATCGGCAAGATCGACGGCCGCTCCCCCGAGTGACTCTGCCAGCGGCACGACCCGAGCGCCGCGCGCCTCGGACAGGCGCAGCAGGTCTGCGGAATCGGCGGCACGGAAGGCCGGGCCGACGAATCGGGATCGGGCGCCACGCCGGATCAGGACACACGGTGCGCCCGGGTCCGTGCCCCGCAGGTGCAGCTGGTCGGGCGTCCGCATCGCGGTCGTGAAGCCGAAAGCATGAGCGAAGGTCTCCGCCTTGTCGAGATCGGGCTTGTCGAACTCCAGCCACGCGAGGTCGAGCACCTTGACGACCGGGTTGCGTGAGCGCCCGGGGTGTTCTCCCGGCAACGCGCCGTGCTCGCTGTGCAGGCCGCTGTGCACATCGTGATGGCCGCTCATCGGCCGCTCCTTCCCGTAACTGACGATATCGTCACTCACGAAGATATCCACAGTCAAGAGTTGATGAGAATTTCGTCAGTATTGACAAGAGCGGCTACGATGACGGGCACGGAGGCGAGAAGAGGTGATGCAGCGATGACCGCACAGACCGGGGCCCGGCCGAACCGGCTCGAGCGCCGCAAGGCACGCACCCGCGCCGCACTCGTAACGGCCGCGCAATCGCTGATGGCGGACGGAAAAGTGAATGTCCCGATCGTCGAGATCACCCAAGCCGCCGACGTCGGCATGGGCTCGTTCTACAACCATTTCCAGAGCCGGGAGGAACTGTTCCGGGCAGCGGTCGAGGAGGCGCTCGACCGGCACGGCGCACTGCTCGACCTGCTCTGCGAAGACCTCGCCGACCCGGCGCAGGTGTTCGCTCAGAGCTTTCGGCTGACGGGCCGTATGCACCGGCGCAATCCGACCCTGAGCAAGGTCCTGATCAACAACGGGCTCGACCTGGCCGGCTCGACGAAGGGGCTGGCGCCCCGCGCTCGCCGCGATATCGAATCCGCCGTTCAGGCAGGCCGATTCGACGTGCGGGATCCGGAACTGGCCATGACGATCGTCGCGGGCGCCACGATCTGCCTCGGGCGACTGCTGCACGACCAACCCGACCGCGACGACGGCGAGGCCACCGATTCGGTGACCGAAGATCTGTTGCACATGTTGGGCCTCTCGCGCGAGGACGCTCGCGAGATAGTCCAGCGTCCACTGCCGTCGCTCGATACGTCCCCGCGCGATACGTCAGCGGCCGGCCTCGCCTAACCCGCCGCTCGCGGGGGACGTCGAATGGGCAAGGGAGACAGCGGAAACGGGTGATCGCCTCACGTCGACGCCGAGTTGCCTGGTGACAACGCCCCTTCCACGCCGCGCCACCCGAACCGCCGGCGGGGCAGCCCGAGGTATGCGTCCCGGCGGAACCGCGGACGCGGCTTCATCTTGGCGGCGCGGATCCAGCCACCGAGGCCGGGAGTGCTCAGCGAGGCCGTCATCGCGATGTCGCGGGCCGCCGCGATCAGTGGGTTGTCGACCGACACCAGCGATTTGTTGAAGACCGAGAAGTCGATCATCGCCTCGGCGTGCGGGCGGCGTTCGGTTTCGTAGCTGTTCAGAATGTCCTGGCCGGCACCGTGTTTCAGGATCGCGGTGAGCTTCCAGGCGAGGTTGTCCGCATCGCGCACGCCCGAGCCCATACCCTGCCCGACGAACTGCGGTGTCATGTGCGCGGCATCGCCGGCGAGCAGGATGCGCCCGACGCGCCAGCGATCGGCGACCACGGCGTTGAACGTGTAGACAAGCTTGCGCAGCACCTCGACCTCGTCCGGGTGCACGAAACGGGCGATATGCCGGCGGACTGTTTCCGGGTCCTCCATCTCCTGTTTCGTCTGCGATTCGGTGAGCATGAACTCGAATCGGTGATGTCCGTCCGGTTGGGGACACGACACGATCGGCAGATCGGGGTCACACACGAAATCGAAGTACGGCAGGTGCCGGAAGGCGTCCGCTCCGTCTTTCGCCTTCAGGTCCACCACCAGCCACCGTTCCGGAAAACTGGTACCGGTCATGTCGATTCCGAGCTTCGTGCGCACGACACTGCGCCCGCCGTCGCAGCCGATCAGGAACTCGGCCCGCACTCGCTCGGTGGTGCTCGGATCGGTTTCCGATTCGCGCTGACCGTAGCCGGTGCCACCGCATCCGACGTGCTCGACGACGACACCGTCGGCGCCCTGGTCGACATCGACAACCTCACGGCCCCGGCGCACCGTCACATGCGGGTATCTGCCGAGGGCGCGTTCGAGGCTGTTCTCGAGATAGGGCTGGTACAGGAAGTTGACCACCGGCCATCCCAGCGGGCGCTGGACCTGTTTGAACTGCACCAGCACACGTCCGTCGCGGCGCACCCATTGGACGGCGGAGTCGGTGTTCATATCCGCGGCGAGTTCGTCTGCGGTACCGGCGGTTTGGAAGATCCGCATACATTCGTCGTCGGTATAGACCGCGCGGGCGAGGCCGTAGAATTCCGGTTCGCGTTCGAGCACCAGCACGCTGATCCCGCGACGGCCGAGCAGATTGGCCAGGGTCAGGCCGGTCGGTCCCAGGCCGACGACCACGACGTCGTAGTCGGTGGAGCTCATCGTGACAATCCTTCTGCCAGTTCGGGAACGGTGATCTCCGGAGTTCCGATCGACTGCAGCGCCTGCCGGAACTGGGCAAATTTGCCCAGGACGGTCTCTCCCACCGGGGTGTGGCCCCAGATGCTGATGCCCTGATAGGTCGTCGGCTCCCAGGTGGATTCGAGTTCCGGGCCGACCACGATCGGGTTCCAGCCGACCTCCAGCTCGAAACCGGAGGGGGTCACGCAGTAGAACGACAACTCCCTGTCGTTGGTGTGCTGACCGACCGACCATTGCATCCGGAACCCGAGCGCGGTGACCCGCCCGAAAGCCGCGAGCATGTCGTCCAGCGTCGCGGATTGAATGTTGATGTGCTGCACCGAGGTTCGAATCGGATCGAGCTTCACACCGCGCACGTTGGCGATGGCGATCGAGTGGTGTCGCTCGTTGACCCGCAGGAATCGGATCTTCATCTTCAGCCCGGACACGGTCTCGTCGATGTAGTCCGACAACCGGGAATCGAAGACGGTCTGGTAATAGCCGCGCATCGCCTCCGGTTCGCGCGAGATCATCGCCACATGCCCGAGTCCGGCCTCACCCGTCACCCAGCCGGAGCTGATCATTCGCAGCGGCTCCGGGGTGGTGACCGGTGTTGTGAAGATTTCCTGTGCGATGCCTTTCGGGCCGGCGAAGCGCCACAACCGATCCACTCCCCGCAGTGCCGCGTCCTCGGGTGTCGCCTCGACGATCGGGACCCCGCGCTCGGTGACCCGCGCGACGATGCGGTCGAAGGTTTCGTGATCGTCGACCTGCCAGCCCACCGCGATGACGTCCTCGACCGAGCCCCGCCGGATCAGGAACCGGCAGGAGCGATCGTCGAGGCGAAAACGCACGGTATCGCTGTCGAGATCGTCGACGTGCAGACCGATCGCCTCGGCGCCGAAGCGCCGCCAGTCGGTCAGCCGATTCGATTGCACGACAACGTATCCCAGGTGCACCGCACCGAACACCGAAGCATCGGTGCGCGGGCGGAGGAACTCGCTCATCGGTCCGCCTCGAGAAAGGCGGTGGCCAGGGTGTTGAACAGGTCCGCACGTTCCCACTGCACCCAGTGGCCGGCATTCGCCGCCAGGTACAGATCACAGTTGGGCATGGCGTCGGCCAGCATGCGCGCACCGGCGGGCCGATTGACCTTGTCGTCGGTCCCCCACACGACCAGCGTGGGATGAGCGACCTTGCGCAGGCGCGAGTCACGCGTGAAGTCCATTCTCCACAGCGTGCGCAACGCCAGCGGTCCCGAGGGCCGGCGCAGCGGTGGGTCCGCCATCACTTCCGGGTCGAGGCTGGCCCGGTAGCGGGCCTCGATGAGCTCGTCCGGCACCGCGCTGCCGTCGTAGACCAGATACTCGCGAATGAACGTGGTGATCTTCTCCCGGCTGGGCCCGGAGCCGGTGTAGTAGCTCAACAATTCCCGCAGCCCCGCCGTGGGCAGGGCCCGCGTGGTGCCCACGCCACCGGGCCCCATCAGGATCAGCCTGTCGACCTTCTCGGGCCGATCCATCGCCAGCCGCAAGGCTGCCGCACCACCGTAGGAATTGCCGATCAGGTGCGCGGACGCGATGCCCAGTTCGTCCAGCAGCCCGCCGATCGCCCCGGCGAGGTCACCGAACGGATCGGACTGGTTCACCCGCTTGGACGACCGGCCGTAGCCCGGCATGTCCGGCACGATCACACGGAACTTTCGCGCCAGGGCGTCGATGTTGCGGGAGTAATTCGACAACCCGGTCGCGCCGGCGCCACCACCGTGCAACAGAACCACAGCCGGGCCGGATCCGACCTCACTGAAGAAGATCTCCCGATCGCCGACCCGCACGGTCCGCCCGGTTCCGACGCCCTCGTCGATGCTAGTCACGACACCTCCACACCTCTTTGTTGATGAAATCATCAACTGTGGAGCGCGGCCGCGTCAAGCCTTTCTGATGAAAATGTCAGAATTAGCCGACCGCTGAACGGGAAATATCGCCGGTGCCGCGCCTCGGCGATGGCAGGCTCGGCATATGAGTACCTCCGTCGATGCCCACGCCGTCCCCGAACTGCTGGAACTGCCCACCGAACACGGCGTCCTGCGCTACCGCGACAGCGGCGAGGGCCCGCCGCTGCTGATGCTGCACGGATCCGGACCCGGTGTCACCGGCTGGCGCAACTTCAGCGGTAACGTGCCGACATTCGCACAGCAGTACCGCACGCTCGTGCTCGAGTTCCCCGGATTCGGGGTCAGCGACGACTTCGGCGCGGCACATCCGATGATGTCGGCGCAGCAGGCGGTCACCGCGTTCCTGGACGGGCTCGGACTCGAGACCGTCCGGATCATCGGGAACTCGATGGGCGGTTTCGTGGCAACGGAATTCGCTCTCGCCGCGCCACAGCGAGTCGAGCGCCTGGTGACCATCGGCGGCATCGGCACCACGATCTTCAGTCCGCAGCCCGGCGAGGGAATCATCCGGCTCAGTGAGTTCGTCGAGAATCCGACCCGCGACAGCTTGGTCGCCTGGCTGCGCTCGATGGTCTACGACCAGAACATGCTCACCGAGGAGCTGATCGAACAGCGCTGGCAGCAGGCCACCGAACCCGGCGTCCTGGAGAATTCGCGGCGGATGTACGGACGTGCGGCGCTGGCGCGGATGGCGGAGGCGGCGCGTGCCGCCGATGTCACACCGGGCTGGGCGAACTTGCGCCGGATCTCCGTTCCGACGCTGATCACGTGGGGGCGTGACGACCGGGTGAGCCCGGTCGACATGTCGTTGATCGCGATGCGGACCCTGCCGCACGGCGAGGTGCACATCTTCCCGAATTGCGGGCACTGGGTGATGATCGAGCAGAAGCAGGCGTGGGAGGCGACCGTCTCGGCGTTCCTCGCCCGCTAGCCACAGTGCCGGCGCCGGTTCCGCCGCACGCGTTGTGCGGCTACGGGACCGGCGCCGAGGGCTGCCCCATCACCGCTCGCAGACCGACGAGCAGCATCTTCATGCCGCGCAGCTGCAAGGCCTCCACCTCGGAGAAATCGCCGCCGACCTCCTGGTCGACCCACTGGATGTAGGCCTGGCGGCTGGTGTGCACGATCAGTTCCGCCGGAAGTCGGCGCAGAAACGGATCGTCGCCGAGTTCGACTCTCGCCGAAAGGAATTCCGTGATCGGCTCGCAGAGCTGCTCGCCCCATTCGAGCCAGCGCAAACGGTACTGCGGCGTATGGATCATCAACGTCATGAATTTGCGGTCGGACTCGGGCGTCCGGCGCTTGTAGACCTCGGTGGTGAACGCGCGCGCCAGCGTTTCGGCGACGTCGGCGTCGGCCGGCGCATTCTTCAGGAAGTCGATGATGATCGCCTGGCTGCGCCGGAACAACGGCCCCATGACGTCTTCCTTCACCGGGAAGTGGCGATGGAAAGTCCTCGGCGCGATGCCGACCGTCTCGCAGATGCGCTCCACGGTCGCGGAGGTGTCACCGTCGGCGACGAACATATCGCGCGCGGTGTTCGCGATGGCCAGACGCAGTTCCTCCGCGCGGCGTTCGGTCAGCGTCGGCCTGGACGACTTGCTCACGACCTCTGTCCTCCTTGATCGCAGTCCACGGTAACGCTTACACTCAAGCCTGTCAGAATCTGACATATAGTCATATTCTGCCGTTGTGTGGCGGTTGGAGGCAACAGATGGCAACGGTGCAGCTCGAACAAACCCCCAACGCGATGATCGATCGCGTGGCGTCGCTGCTGGAAGCATTCGTCGGGCAGCGGCCCATGACGCTGGCCGACATCACACGGCGGTCCCAACTGCCTCGCTCGTCCGCGCATCGAATCCTGCAGCGGCTCGTGGAACTCGGCTGGGTGGAACGCCACGGCTTCGAATATGTCCTGGGCATAAGGATGTTCGAGTTCGGGTCGCAGGTGGTGCGCCAGCGCAGCCTCAACGACGTGGCGACGGCCGTCATGACCGGATTGCACCGGCGCACGGGTCTGACCGCGCATCTGAGCCTGCTGTCGGGCGCGGAAATCCTGCATCTCCATCGAGTCGGAGCCTGGCCGATGCCGGGGCGGCAGTGGGCGGTCGGCGCACGCCAGCCCGTCGAACTCACCGCGGCCGGTCATGCACTGCTCGCGGCGATGGATCCGGAGCAGTGGCCCGAGCTGCCGTTCACCGTCGCCCCCACCTGCTACAGCGTGCGGACTCGCCGGCAACTGGAACGCGAGTTGGAGAAGGTCCGCGCTCGCAGCGGGGTCGCCGTGGACTCGCAGGGCTGCGCACTGGGAGTCACGGTGGTAGCGGCCGCGCTGGACATCGACGTGGACCGCGGTCGCATGGCGGTGTCCCTGTGCGGTCCGACGCGCTCGATCAAAACCACGGCGCTCGTATCGGAAGTGCGCCTGGCGGCGAACGAGATCCGGCGCGCGGCCTTGGCCTCGCGCGGGATCGAGCCGCGGGCGGTGCGCGTCTGACGGTCGCTGCGCCGCTGGCGCGATGCGTCCTCCCGGGGGATCGCAGAGCATCGCACCCTTCGGATACGCGCAGCAGAACGGGCCCCTGCCGTCGGATGACGGCAGGGGCCCGTTGCCTCCGCGCTCAGCTCACCGCGCTGTCGAGTACGCGCAGTTCCCCGGATTCCGCGGCAGCCCGGATGGATTCGCGAAGTTGCGAGCAGCGCCGCATCGCCTCGCCCGAGAGTGCGTCCGCGGCATGACGTTCCACGCACGCCGCACTCGACTCCGCGTCCCATTGAATGCTCGTCTGCGCCCAACTGCTTTTCCGGGCGAGCACGCGCGCACCGCACTGCCGGCACTCGACCGGCGCCATCGGCACCTCCCGAACGCGTTCGTCGATCGGCGTCACGAAGTCGCCTCCGCCGCTTTGCGGGCGATGTTCTCGCGGACCTGCTCCTCCCAGCCCGCCAGCGGTCGCGTGGTGTCGAGTTCGAATTCGAACCTGTCGACCATTTCGGGAGCGACATCGGCGACATCGACGTAGAACTGCTGATACCAGCGGCGCAGCTGATATACCGGGCCGTCTTCCTCGCAGAGCAGCGGATTGTCGATGCGCGCCTTGCTCTTCCAGATCGCGACGTCCTGCTCGAAGCCGAGCTTGACCCAGTCGCCGAGCGCGACGGCAGTGGCCATCGCCTGATCCTCGGGCAGCGTGTCGGACTTTTCCACGATGATGCCGTACTGCAGGACGAACGAATTCTCGTCGATCGGATAGTGGCAGTTGAGCAACACGGTTTTGTAGTCGCCGTGTTCGTAGTGATAGACGAGGTCGTCGATCATGAACGACGGCCCATAGTAGGAGGCCACCGACGAGGTGCCGAGCAGTTGCGGCTGGCCCACCGGTCCGGGTAGGTCGGCGCGAGCGCCGCTTTCGAAGTACTGGGTCGCCACCGGTCCCTCGAAGACATTCTTGAAGAAGGTCGGCAGGGAGCCGTGGATGTAGAAGAAATGCGCCATATCCACGACGTTGTCGATGATTTCGCGGCAATTCGTGTCGACCACCGTGGTGTACCAGTGCCAGTCGGTCCAGTTGTCGGCGCCCGCACCCGCGATCCGCGGGATGGTGACGTCCTCCGGCGGCGGATTGCCCTCCGGATCGTTCCAGACGAACAACATGCCGTCCTGCTCGAGCGTCGTCCAGGCCCTGGTGCGCGCCAGTGGCGGCACCCGGCGGGCGTACGGGATCTGCTTGCAGCGCCCGTTGCCGCCCCAGCGCCAGTCGTGGAAGGGGCAGGCGATCTCGTTGCCCTTGACCTCGCCGTCGGACAGGTCGCCGCCCATATGCCGGCAGAACGCGTCGAGCACGTTGACCCGGCCGTCCTCACCGCGGAACACCACCAGCTTGGTGCCGAAGGCCCGGATCGAATGCGGCCGTCCGTCGGCGAAGTCTCTGATCAGCCCGAGACAATGCCAGCCGCGGGCGAATCGCGTGGGCACTGCCCCTGCCTCGATCCGGCGTACCTCGTCATGCGTCGTTGTCATGTCCACCGTCCTTTCACGCCTGTTTCATCTGCTTGGCCCACAGCCATTCATGTCCCCAATAGCTGTCGGCGGTGATCTCCTCGGCGGTGTAATAGGACTCGTCGACCAATTCGCCCGCGGTGCCGTATTCGATATCCCAGCCGCCGGGCACCCCGACGTAGAAGGACACCATTTTGTCGTTGGTGTGGCGGCCGAGTGTCGACGACACCGGGAAATCCCGTGCCATCACCTGGTCGAGGGCCTGCCCGACGGCATCGAGCGAATCGACCTCGACCATCACGTGAATCAACCCGGGATCACGGCCTTCCAGCGCGGGCATGATCGCCAGGCTGTGATGGCGCTGATTCACTCCCAGGAACCTGATCCGCAGCGGTCCGGCACCGGGAGGTGAGGGCATCCGGAACGCCCCGCGCGACAGAAAGCCCAGCGTCTCGGTGTAGAAGGTGTAGGACTCCTCGAAGTTGGCGGTCGGCATCACCACGTGCCCGAGTCCCTGTGCGCCGGTGACGAATCGCTGCGCGTATTTGGTGACCACCGGACTGTGCTCGAGTGCCGGACCGTGGAAGAACTCCAGCGGCGTGCCACCGGGGTCGGTCATGCAGATACCGGCTTCGACCTTGCGGCGGTCGGCCAATTCCTGTGACATGGCGGTGTATTCGTATCCGGCGTCCCGCAATGTCGCTTCCAGCCGGCGCAACGCCGGCCCGTCACGCAATTCCCAGCCGACCGCGCTCACCCGGTCGACATCGGAACGTTCGACGGTGATCCGCGACGGGCGCTCGTCCATCCGGAAATGCAGCGCGTCCTTTTCGTCCCCGAATCCCGGTGCGAAGCCGAGCACATCGAAGCCCAGCTCCCGCCAGCGATCCATATCCGTGGCGAGCACTCGGACATAGCCGAGCCCCTTGATTTCACTCATGGACAACCGCTTTCACTCATGAAGACAACTCGCATTCGGTTCGCTCGGTCAGATCATCACGCGCAGGGGACCCTGCGGCACTTCCACACCGAGCGAGGCCATGGCCGACGCGTGATAGGTCGTGCTGGTGACGTGGATGGCGTGGTGCAGCCCCGCGTGAGCATCGCGCCAGAACCGTTGCAGCGCATTGTCCATGCGCAGCGCGTTGCCGCCGGCGCGGTCGAAGATGTCGTCGGCGGCCCGGACCGCCCGCCATGCCGACCGGATCTGATCCCGCCGCACTGCGGCGCGCATCGCGAAATCGATCTCCTTTCCCGCGTCGACCAGGTCCCAGATGCGGTCGACGTTGGCGAGCAGCTGCTGACGGGCGGCATCGATCTCCGATGCGGATTCGCCGAGCGCGTGCAGGACGTAGGGGTCGTCCTTGACCAGAGTTCCGGTGGCTCCCACCCGATTTCGCTGATAGTCGATGCCGGCGGCCAGCACGCCCTCACAGATGCCGATCGTCGCCGAGGTGATGCCCAGCGGGAACATGGTCGACCACGGCATCTTGTACAGGGTCTCGGTGACGCCGTATTCCACGGCGGCACTGCCGTCGATGACCTTGCCCTGGTCCATCACCCGGTAATCGGGGATGAACGCGTCTCGCACCACGATGTCTTTGCTGCCGGTGCCCCGCAGCCCGACCACATCCCAGGAGTCCGCCACGATTTCGTAGTCCGAGCGGGGCAGGATCACATGCAGCGGCTGCGGCGGCATGATCGGTTTGCCGTCCGCGTCGCCGACCAAGGCGCCCAGGAAGATCCAGTCACAGTGATCGGTGCCGGAGGAGAACTGCCAGCGCCCGCTCATGACGTATCCGCCGTCGGCAGGAACCGCGACACCACCGGGCATATACGGTGATGCCATCCAGGTGTCGGTGTCCGCGCCGAGAACTTCCTCCTGCACCTTGGGATCGGCCAAGGCGAGCTGCCACGGGTGCACGCCGACGATGCCGGCCACCCAGCCCGCCGAACCGTAGAGGCTCGCGGTCTTCATCACCGTCTCGGCGAACTCGCGCGGGTGCGCCTCGTAGCCGTTGTACTTCTTGCGCTGCAGCATCCGGATGACGCCCGCGTCCTTCAGCCCTTTGGCCATGTCGTCGGGCAGCCGGCCGAGCGAGTCCCCCTCGTCGGCCCCGTTGCGGATCTCCTCGGCGATTCTGTCGATATTGCCGATCACTGTGTTGGACATACAGCTCAGCTTGGCCGCTGAACCCGCATTTGTGACGTGAGTCTCCTACTCATCGGAACACCGGATCATCGCCCGGGACCGGTCGCGGACCCAGCCGGGTTCATCACCGGCTCGTGGGCGACCACCATGCATCGCCTGTCGGGAGGCCGCTTCACCCTCGGCATCGGCCGCGGCATCGGCGCGCTCTATGCCGGCTTCGGCATTCCCGCGGTGACGACCGCGCAACTGGAGGATTTCGCCGGCGTGATGAGACGGCTGTGGCGGGGTGAGGCCGTGATCGGCCACGATCGGGAAATACCCGGTTCTGTTCCTGGACAGCGATTTTCGCGAACACATCCCGCTCGGACCGGTCGCCTTCGGACCGCGCACACTCGAACTCGCCGGCCGCGTCTTCGACGACGTCATCCTGCATACCTACTTCACGCCACAGACCCTGCAGCGCTGCGTCACCACGGTCGAAACGGCTGCCGAACGAGCCGGACGGGACCCCGCCACCGTGAGAGTGTGGTCCTGCCTGGCCACCGTCGGCGACCGCCTGCCCGAGGAACTGCGTCTGAAGAAGACCGTCGCACGCCTCGCGACCTATCTCCAGGGCTACGGCGACCTCCTGGTTCGCGCCAATGACTGGGATCCCGCTGTGCTGCAACGCTTTCGCGCCGACCCGATCGCGCAATCGGTCGCCGGCGGAATCGACAGCAAGGCCGGCGCCACCCAGATCGAACACATCGCCGGCCTGATTCCGGACGAGTGGCTCGCAGCCGCCGCCACCGGAAGCCCCGAACAATGCGCCCGCCGCATCCGCGACGAATTCGGTTACGGCGCAGACCGAGTCATCTTGCACGGCGCCACGCCGGACGAACTGGCGCCCATCCTCGACGCCTACCGCACCGGCCGGACGTGAGGGCAGCCCGGTCGCCGCACCGACCCTAGGTCCGGCCTTCGCCTTGCAGCACCCGGTCGGTGTGTGCGCGGTCGGCGACGGCATCGGGAAGGTCGAGACCGTGGATGTCGCCGTGGACGAGTTCGATCGGTTCCCCCGCCCGGATGTCCGACTGGGCCTCGGTGAGGGCGGCAGCGTCGCTGTCGACGCCGACGACCCGGCCGCCCGGACCGGTCGCCGCGGCGAAGCCACGCAGGTCCGCCCCGGGCCCGGCATTCACCATGTCGAAGGTACCGATGCCCTGCGCAACCGGCAGGCGCGTCCGGTCAGTGCGAGCGCAGCCAGTCGCGGTAGTGGGTGCTGGCCAGGCGGGCGTCCGGGGGCGCTGTCAGCTCATCGCCTTCGACCGCGGCGAACAGGCCCGCGGTGTTGTCGGTGACGACGTGGCGGTGGTCGCCGGTGGCTTCCAGTGTGATGCGGCCGAGTTCGTCGAGAGCGAAGACATCCGGACCCGCGATATTGCGAATGCCCCGCAGTGGTGCGCCGGCGGCCACCTCCGCGACCTCGGCGGCGACCTCCGCGGAGCTGATGGGCTGGATCGGGGTGGCGGGCAGGTGCACAGCGTCGCCGTCGGTGGTCGCGTCCATCGTCGGTGCGACGAACTCCATGAACTGGGTGGCACGCACGATCGAGTACGGAATCGGCCCCGCCTCGACCAGGCTCTCCTGCAGGGTTTTCGCCCGGTAGTAGGCCAGGGCCGGCACACGGTCGACACCGACGATGGACAGCGTCACGAGGTGCCCGACACCGGCCGCCTCCGCGGCGGCCAGCAGATTGGTCACCGTGGTGCGGAAGAAGTCGATGGACGCCTCGTCGAAGGTCGGTGAATTGGTCACGTTCACGACGACCTCGGCGCCGCTGAGCGCGTCGTCGAGGCCCTGCCCGGTGAGCAGGTCGAGGCCGGTCGAGCGAGCGTGCCCGGATGCCTCGTGTCCCGCGGCGGTGAGGCGCTGGATCACCTGGGAGCCGATCAGTCCGGTGCCGATAGCGGAGACTTTCATGCTGCTCCTACGGTTGGGTTCGAACTCGGAGGCCCCGGATTGCCCGGGGCGACAGGTTTTTCCGCGTGTTGCCGGCATCGGTGGACGGGGCGCGATCACCGTGGCGGCGTCGTAGTCGAGCGCGGCAATACTATCGACGCGCGGTCGTCGGCCGGGGGCCTCCGAGGGGACGGTTTCGACGCCGCCGCCGAGTTGCGACCATCTCGTGATCCGACGAGGACGCGGCCGCCACGGATCATCGTTTTCCGGGCGGCGTGATTCCGGCGAGGAGGACATCGGCGACATGGTCGGCATAGGTCAGGGGGTCGACATCCGGATTGGTGTCGAGATAGTCGAGCATGCTGTCGACCATCCCCTGATACGTCACCGCCAACAGCTGCGGATCGAGGTCCGCGCGCAGCTGTCCATGGTCCTGACCGCGCCGTAGGAGTGCGGCTTGCCGGGCATACAAGGCGCTGTACTCCCGGTCGCGCAGGGCGGCACCGCCGCCGAACGCACCCAGATTCAGCACGATCTGGCGGATTGTCCGCAGCTCGGCACCGTGTGTGGCGGGCAGCTGCGCCGCGCGCCGGATCGCCGCGCGCAGCAGGTCATCGACATCGGCGTCGAGGTCGATGTCGGCCGCGACGACCGCTTCGAGTGCGGTGAACGCGCGCCGGGCAGCGTGTGCCATCAAGTCGTCGAAGTCGGTGAAGTAGTGCCAGAGCAAGCCTTTCGACACTCCGGCGGTGCGGGCGATCTCGTCGGCGGTCGCCGCGGCGAGCCCCTCGCGCCCGACGATCTCGATGGCCGCGGTCTCCAACTGGAGGCGGCGGGCCTCGGCGCTGAGCCGTTGCCTGGCGCGCTGATTCGGGCCCGTCATATCCGCTCGCGCACGACCAGAAGGATCATCAGCGCCATCAGCACCGCGATGCCCAGCATCTCCACGCGCATCCATCCGGGGAGGAAATGCGGCAGCAGCGCTTCGACGACGTTCACCAGGAACAGCGCCGCAGCGATCAGGCCGACGGCGCGCAGCGCGGCGACGCTGCCGCGACGTGCCGACCGGAAGCGCAGCGGTAGGACCACCGCGAACACCGCCACGATCACCGCATGCCCCCACGCCTCGCGCGGCGCCTCGTGCGGGGCGACCGCGGACAGAACCGCAAGGGCGGCAACGGTTGCCAGAGCTGTCCCCACATAGACCCGCACCAGCACGCCGAGACGCTCGAGCTCGATCGACCTGGCGGGTGACTTATTGACCACGTAGTCAACACTAATGACCGGCCAGTCAATACGTCAATCCTGTCCCGCTACTCGTCTGCGACCCGGATGATCGTCCGGCCCGGTGTGCGGTGGCGGCGAGCGAATGCGGACGCCGTTTCGGCGAGCGGTCGCACGGAGCCGACGATGGGCTCGAGCCGCCCCGACCGCACCCGCTGGGCGAGATCGGCCAGCCGCGCGCGGTCGGGTTCGACGACGAAGAAGACGGCGCGCCCGTCCCTGGGCTGCGTCGTCGGCGGCATGGCGATGGTGACGAGAGTGCCTCCGGGACGGACCAGTTCGGTCGAGCGCTCGAGGATCGCGCCGCCGATGACGTCGAAGACGACATCCACCGCACCGGCGTCCCGGAGGTCGTCGCTGTCCAGATCGAGGAATGCCTGTGCGCCGAGTCCGAGGACGAGGTCACGGTCGCCGGCTCGGCCGGTGCCGATCACGTGCGCGCCCACCTCGCGCGCGAGTTGCACCGCGATCGAGCCCACACCGCCTGCGGCGCCGTGAATCAGGACCGTCCGGCCGGTCGTCAGGTGGGCGTGGTCGAACAACCCCTGCCATGCGGTCAGGCCGGAAATGGGCAGCGCGGCGGCCACGATGTAGTCGATATCGGCCGCGAGCGGGGCGAGGTTGCGGGCCTCCACCGCGATGTATTCGGCCAGCGATCCGTTGCGCGCCCAGTCGGTCGGCCCGAATACCCGCTGGCCGACGGTGAGACCGGTGGTTCCGTAGCCGAGTTCGACGACGACACCGGCCAGCTCGTGTCCGGGGATGGTGGGTGTCCGGTCGCGGCCGGCACGATCGGACCAGGTTGTCGGCCAGTCGAGTTCGCCGGGCGTGAAGCCGGCGGCGTGCACCCGCACGACGACGTCGTTCTCCGCGGCGTGCGGGTAGGGCATATCGGCCGAGGTGAGCCCGGCGATACCGGAATCACGGTCGCGCACGGTCATCGCTCGCATGCTGGAGTCCTTCCCGGGACATCCCCGTCGGCAGCAGCAGATTGTCGGGCCGGCTCGGCCAGGGCGAGCCGAGAATGCTCTCGACCGTCGTCGGACGCCGGAAGCCGGGGGCGAAATGCGCGAGCACATCGGAATTCATTGTGCGGTCGATACTTTCGGGCCGGTTCCGCAGTCCGACGATGACCTCTGGCCTGACGTGCGGCCTTCCGGCTGACGACATCCCTATCCCCTCGCAGTCGAGAAGGCCGCGAGGGGACAGGGACGTCGCGGTGACCGTGCGCTATGTCGCCGCGGGGCCGGAGGCATCGGCGGGGATGGGCGCATCGGTGGGAGTGGCTTTCGGCGGGAGCGGCGCGGTGACCCCGACGATCGCGCCGACCGCCGCACCGAGCGCCCCACCGAGCGCGGCAGCGGGTGCGGCGACGACCGCGGCGCCGACGGCGGCGCCGATCAGCGGGCCGGCCACCAGACCGGTCGGCAGGAACGGGATACCGACGACGAATCCGGCCGCCGCACCGAGCGCCGCGGCGGGGATCGCGAGGGGCGCGGACACCGCCGCGCCGATGCCGGCGCCGATGGCGGCACCGACCCCGGCATCGACCACCGTGGCGGCACAGCGATCGGGATCGGCGGGAACCTGTTCACAGAACGTCTCGATCGGATGCTGGTCCTCGATGGGCAACGCATCCGCGATCGGGGCCGGCGACGCGGCCGTCGTGTCGACGGGCGCCGGGGCCGTGACGGCAGCAGCCGCGGTGGCGACGGACGGGACGTCTGCCGTCGCCGCCCGGGTCGATCCGTCGTCGCCGGGTGCGTTCTGCGGGGCGACGGCCGAATTGTCCTGGACGACAGGAGCGTCGGCGGGCGGCAGGGGCAGCGGCACCGGGAAGGGAATCAACCCCTGCACATCGTGCGCCAGTGTTTGCCAGTCCACTGCCAGCGGCGGCACAGCGGGCGCCTGCACGGCGTCGGCCGGGGTGAGAACGAGATCGCCGGGAGATGCCGTGGCCACTCCCGTGCCTAAAAAGACCGCAAGCGGCAACATGCTCGCAATCAACAATGGACGTGACATGCGCCGATGACCAGTCTCCGGCATTTCACACCTCCCGGGTGTTTATCTTCGAGTTTTTCCCGACCCTCTCGCATGGTTGTGCACGTTGCGGCTGAGGTAGTTTAAGCTCCAACCCGGACCGGGCAGTGGAGAAACGGCGAATTCACGTGCGTCGATCGAATGACGATTTCGCCGCCCGAAACAGTGAATCCCAGCGTGCGGCGCAGTCGACTACGAATTATCGGCAAATTCGTGGCAGAGTCCGATCCGAACGCGAACCGCAACGCTTCCGCGCTCTCCGGGACCGGTTTCGCCGCGCAGGCCTCCGATTAGCTGTCAGGCTGCCGTCGATCGCGAGCGGGTTCACCGCGACGGGCTACGCTCACGACCCGAGCACGGGACCGACGGCCGAGCAGACGGGTCGGATCGTGGGCCGCCTTGCTCGAAATCCTCTTCCACGGCGGCTACTCGGCGTAGAAAGAGGTCATGGGAAGACAGGCGACCGTCGTTGTCTACGTGCTCGCACTGGTGGCCGTCGTGGTCGGCGTGGACGTGCTGTTCTTCAGACACCATTTCTGGGCACGGCTGCTGGTGAATGTCGGGATCGTGCTGGTGTTCGCCGCGTTCTACCTCAGGTTCGTGCAGCGTTCGTGACGCGCCGGAGACGAGATGGTCGACGGTTCGGGCGCACATCGCCGATGTCGCAACCGCCGAGCCGATGAATTCGCCTCCGCCCCTTCGTCTGTAGTGGGAACGCTCGTCCGCCCTGCGGGCACACCGTTGATCAGCGGCGCGGGCACCCGGACTGGAGGTCGTGGATGTCGAACAGGATCGCTCGCGAGGATATCTGGGCTATGGTCCGGGCCGAACGGGCAGCGCTGGCCGAAGAGCTCGCCGGCTTGGACGAGCAGCAATGGGACCGGCCGACATTGTGCGGGGAGTGGACGGTGGAGGAGGTCGTCGCCCACCTCACCGCGACGGCCACCATCGGCCGGTTTCGCTGGCTCCGGAGTGTGCTCGGCGCCCGGTTCGACTTCGACGAGCACAACAATCGGCGACTCGCCGAGCATCGGGGCGCGACTCCCGCCGAAACTCTGGCACGGTTTCGAGCCGCCGCCACCAACACGGTCGCGCCGTCGGGACATACCGCGGCCTGGCTCGGTGAGGTGGTGGTCCACGCGCAGGACATCCGCCGCCCCCTCGGACTGTCCGGCACGCCCTCCGTGGACGCCGCCGCCGTGGTCGCCCGCTTCTACGCCGGACGCAATTTCACCGTGTCCAGCCGCAGCCGGATCGAGGGGCTGCGGCTGGAGGCGACCGACGGCCCCTTCACAGCCGGGACCGGTTCACCGGTCGCCGGCAGCACGATCGCACTGACCATGGCGATGGCCGGCCGAATCACCTACTGCGACGACCTCTCCGGTTCCGGAGCGGCCATTCTGCGCGATCGGCTGAGCACGGCCACCGATCACACCATCGCATGAGTGCGGACAGGGATGTGGCCCGGAATACGCTGCAGCTCAGTGTATTCCGGGCCTCATCACGCGGTGCGATGATCAGGGTTGAGGTTGCGCGCTGCGCGACATCCCGGTTCCGCGCCGGGTGAAGGGATTGCGCAGCCGCGGCTTCGGCGTGGCCGCCGATTCCGCGGGCGCGGTCTTCGCGACGACCGGCTGCGCCGGCGGGGTCTTCGCGAGATCCTGACGAGTGGCGGTCATTTCGCGGCGCGACTGCCGCAGTTCGCGGCGTATCTCCGCATGCCGGCGCGCGGAGGAGAACGCCCCGCTCAGGGCGATGCCCAGGCCGAGCATGCCGACGGCACCGACCGCGGCACCGGCGGCGAACAGTTCGTTCTGAGTAGGGGTGAAATGGGCTCCGAACACGGTGAATTCGCTCGCCAGCACGTGCGTGTCGCCGGAATTGGCCAACGCTGCGGCGATTCCGACGACCAGCGCGGCGAACAGAATGATCAACCCGATGAATACGATCATGGCTACTACCGATTCTCAACATCGATGGACTGGTGTAGTTGGGAAATAACCCGCTTCCGGATCGTCAAACAGCGGTCTCGGCAAGCGCTTCGGATGCACGGCGGTGCCCCGGCCTCCGGAACCGATCCCGCCCAACGCCTTCGGGCGGGTCTCCACCCCTACGCGCCGTGGAACTCCTGGACGCCGGCGCGACCTCTTCCGGCACTCCATCGCGAACACACAGCCGATCGAATATTCGAGAAAATCACGAGCAATTCATCGGCAAATACGAAATATTGCGAAACTCCTCGGGTATAGACATAAAATCCTACAGTCGATATGTCCAGCAGAGCCGGTCGCGAGTCTTGGAGGCTCGTATGGATCTGAACACCGTCGAGGACGTCATTCGCCGGCCCTCGACCCGACCGGGTCCGGATTGGCGCGCCGGAGACGCGTGGCTGGCCGGAGGAACATGGTTGTTCTCCGAACCACAGCCCGCGGTCCGCCGGTTGGTCGACCTCGTGGCGCTCGGCTGGCCGAGCCTGGTTCCTACCGCCCAGGGCCTGGAAATCGGCGCGACGTGCACGATCAGGGAGTTGTACGAGTTCGAGCCGCCGGGCGACTGGCCCGCCGCCGGCCTGCTGCGTGCCGGCTGCGAGGCGTTCCTGGCGTCGTTCAAGATATGGAACGCCGCGACGGTGGGCGGCAACATCTGCATGTCGCTGCCCGCCGGTCCGATGATCACCGTGACGGTGGCCCTCGAGGCCACGTATCGATTGTGGGCGGCGGACGGAACGGAAAGAACCGTCGCGGCGAAAGATTTCCTCGTCGGCAATCACCGGAATGTGCTGCGGCCGGGTGAAATTCTGCGAAGTATCCACATTCCGATCGACGCGTTGCGAAAAGCGCACGCGCAGCGCCGATTCACGCTGACCGCACTCGGGCGCTCCACGATATACATGGTCGCCACCCGGACACCGGGCGCCGACGATCTGACGCTGGTACTCACTGCGGCAACCTCCTATCCGGTTGTGCTGCACTTCGATACCGCACCCGAGGCGCACACACTGCACGACCACATCGACGCGATTCCGGCGCACGTATGGTTCGCCGACCCCAACGGCACTCCGGAGCATCGCGAACATCTCGCGAAGCACTACGCCGAACAACTGCGGACCGAACTCGCGAGCCCGAGATGACCTACACCGTCAACGGCAAGACGTTCTCGCAGCAACCGAACCCCGGTCAGTGCCTGCGGACGTTTCTGCGCCACCTGGGCTGGTTCGGGGTGAAGAAGGGGTGTGACGCCGGAGACTGCGGCGCGTGTACGGTCTGGCTCGACGGCCGGCCCGTGCACAGCTGCATCACCCCGGCATTCCGCGCCGAGGGGCACGCGGTGACGACGATCGAGGGCCTGGGTTCGCCGGAAGCTCCGCACCCGATGCAGCGGCAGTTCCGCGACGCCCCCGGATTCCAGTGCGGCTTCTGCACCCCGGGCATGATCATGACGGCGTCCGCGCTGACCGACGAGCAGAAACAGGACCTTCCGCACGCGTTGAAGGGAAATCTGTGCCGGTGCACCGGTTATCGGGCCATCGAGGATGCGATCGCCGGGGTGACCGCGGTCGAGACGGCGGCGCCCGGCCGGGCCGTCGGCACGAGTGTCGGCGCGCCCGCGGGGACCGACGTGGTCACCGGGCGCGCCGAATACACGATGGACACCGCACCGGAAGGAATGCTGCATCTGAAGGTGCTGCATTCGCCCCACGCGCATGCGCGCATCGTCTCCGTCGACAAATCCGCGGCGCTGGCAGTGCCGGGGGTGCACCGCGTCTACACCTGGGAGGATGTACCACGCAAACTGTTCACCACCGCGATCCACACCGACCATCTCGTCGACCCCGACGACACCTACATCCTCGACAATGTGGTGCGCTTCGCCGGGCAGCGGGTGGTGGCGGTGCTGGCCGATTCGGTCGCCGCCGCGGAAGAGGGCTGTCGCCGGGTCGTCGTCGAGTACGAGGTGCTGCCCGCGGTCTTCGATCCCGAGCAGGCGATGCAGTTCGGCGCGCCGCAGCTGCACGGATCCGACGACCCGTTCGTACAGGATCCCTCGCACAACGTCCTGATCGAACTGCACGGCGAGATCGGCTATGTGGCACAGGGTTTCGCCGATGCCGACGTCATTCACGAGGGCACGTACCTCACACCGCGCGTGCAGCACGCGCATCTGGAGACGCACGGGTCGATCGCCTGGATGGAACAGGACCGGCTGCACGTGCGCACCAGCTCGCAGTCGCCGTGGATCGCGAAGGGCAAGCTGGCCCACCTGTTCGATCTGCGGCCCGACCAGATCCGTGTGTTCTGCAAGCGGGTCGGCGGCGGCTTCGGCGGTAAGCAGGAAGTGATCAGCGAAGACCTCGTGGCGCTGGCGACGTTGGACACGGGCCGCCCGACCTGCCTCGAATACACCCGGGAAGAGGAATTCACCACCGCCTCCCCCAGGCATCCGATGAAGATCACGGTCAAACTCGGCGCCCGCTCCGACGGCACCCTGACGGCGCTGCAGTTCCGCAACATCTCCAACACCGGCGCCTACGGCAACCACGGTGGCGAAACCCTGTTCGCCGGGGGCTCGGCCGTCGCGATGTACCGCTGCCCCAACAAGAAATTCGACGGCTACTCGGTCTACACCAACACCGTGCCCAGCGGCGCGCTGCGCGGTTACGGCATGACGCAACCGGTCTTCGCGATCGAGTCGGCGATGCACGAACTGGCCGTCGCGCTCGGCATGGATCCGCTGGAATTGCGCCGCCGCAACATCGTTCGCCCCGGCGACGCGCTGCTGGCGATACACGACGAGGCCGACGACGTGGCCTTCACCGAGGACACGCTGTCCGCGTGTATCGACCGGGTCGACGCCGCGCTGCGCGCCCATCCCGACGGGCAGGCCCTCGACGAGAACTGGCTGATCGGCACCGGAGCAGCCGGTTCGATACACGAGACCGCCCCGCCGACCGAACACATATCCGTCGGGCTGGCCACCCTCGGCGACGACGGGATCTACGACATCGCCATCGGCACCGTGGAATTCGGCGAGGGCACCTCGACAGCGCACGTTCAGATCGCCGCGTCCGAACTGGGCACCACTCCGGCCCGCATCCGCCTCGTGCAATCCGATACCGACCGCACCGGTTTCGACACCGGAGCCTTCGCCAGCGCCGGACTGTTCGTCGCGGGCAACGCCGTTCAGCGCACGGCGGCCGCGCTGCGCGAACGCATCCTGCGCTTCGCCGCCGCGGATTCCGGCGTCGGCCTGACCTCGTGCACTCTCGACGACGACGCCGTACGCTGCGGCGAGCACCGCATCCCGCTGACCGAATTGGCGGCCACCGCACGGGCTCGCGGGGTGCGGCTCACCGAATCACGCAAGGCCTACGGCTCACCCCGCAGCCTGTCCTGCAACGCACACGGCTTCCGGGTGGCCGTGCACCGCGTCACCGGCGAGATCCGCATTCTCTACAGCGTGCAGGCCGCCGACGCCGGTGTCGTCATCAATCCCGCGCAGGTGCGCGGACAGATCGAAGGTGGCGTGGTCCAAGGCATCGGCTTCGTCCTGACCGAACGCCATCTCGTCGACGAGAACGGCGTCATGACCAATCCGACGCTGCGCAACTACCGCATCCCCACCTGTGCCGATGCTCCGCGCACCGAGGTACTCCTGGTGGAGTCGGCCGATTCGGCGGGTCCGGTCCGCTCCAAGGGCGTCGCCGAATCCTGTATCAATCCGGTCGCACCGGCACTGGCCAACGCCGTGTACGACGCGACGGGTGTGCGCTACCGCGAACTGCCGCTGACGCCCGACCGGATCTTCCGGGCCCTGCGACCGACCCGGCTGACCCCGACCGGCTGAGCCGGGAGACCACCATGCCCCGCGAAACGCCGGCCGGTCACGCCGCCACCGTCATCATCGGTGAGAAGGTTCGTCCCGGCTGCGAGGAGGCGTTCCTGGCGTGGCAGCACGGGCTCAACAGCATGGCCTCGCGGTATCCGGGATTCATTGCCGCGGAGATCGATCCGCCCGCGCATCCGCGGGCGCACTGGTCGCTGATCTACCGCTTCGACTCGATTCCGAATCTGCGCGCGTGGATCAACAGCGCCACCCGCCAGGACAGCCTCGCGGAGGGGCGGCGCTATCTCGACGGTCCGCCCACGCAGCAGATCGTCACCGGCGCGGCGGCGCCGACCGACACCCTTGTCACCGCGGTGGTCACCCATCGGGTCCTTCCCGACCAGATCGACGAGTTCCTGGCCTGGCAGGAACGACTTCGCTGCGCGGAGAACAGGTTTCCCGGATTCCGCGGCTCGGAGATCTTCCGGCCGATCGAGGGCGTGCAGGACGAGTGGACGATGCTCTACCGCTACGACAGCGCCGCCGACCTGGACCGCTGGCTGACCTCCACCGAGCGACAGCGACTACTCGACGAGGGAAAACGCTTCAGCGACTTCCACTTACGCACGATCGACAACTCGTTCGGCAGCTGGTTCGCCTTCGAGGACGGCGACCCCGCACACCCACCCTCGCAGACGAAGACGTCGATCGCGGTGTGGGTCGGGTTGTATCCGACGGTCGTGCTGCTCTCGCTGGCCATGGCGCCGGCGGGGCTGCCGCTGTGGCTGGGCATGCTGATCGGAAATCTGTTGTCCAGCTTCGTCATGACGTTCGTGACGATGCCGCGCTATGTGAATCCGTTGCTCGAACGCTGGCTGCAGCCGGCCCCGGGTTCGGCGCGGAAGGCGATCGAGATTCGCGGCGCCGTGCTCATCGCCGCGGTGATGACGTTCTGGACGGTGCTGTTCTGGCTGGTGACAACCGTGTTCTGGCATCTGCCGTGAGACCGGCCCACATTCGAGAAGGAGAAGTGACGACAATGACGGAAACCGACGGCAGCGCGATCCCTGCCTTCATGCGCCCGGTGATCGCCGACGAACCGCCCGCGAGCGCCCGCACCGTCGCCGAACAGGCGGTCCTGGCGCTGAACGCGTCCATGATGCAGCTGTACGAAACCTCGCTGGAGAAATTCAAACAGAACATGCTCGACCAGGTGCCGATCATCCTGGCGCTGTTCACCGGCGCGGGCGGGCAGATGATCCTGTACCGCCCCGGCCGGGAACCGGAAGTGGCGCCGCCGGTGCCGATCGTCTACCAGTTGGCGAAGTCGGTGGGCCACAGCACCATGGCGATCTATGAGATCCTCGCCCCGTACCTCTCCGACGCGTATGCCAATCAGCTGTGGCGTCCCCCGTTGGAGATGTACCGGGCTCAGCACCGCACGGCGTTCGACAGCCTCGACGCGCTGGACATCTCGGACGAGGACCGCGCGATCCTGCATGCGATCCTGCAGCGCAATCTGACCTTCATGGACGAATGCCTGGCCCGGGGCGGCTACCGCTACGACGACGTCGAGACGTACATCCGCGACACCGAGCCCTACTCGGCCCGGTCCATCGGCATCGGCTCGGGAGCTCAGGTCGGCCACTGGATGTCGGTCCTCGACGACTGGAAAGCGAGCCTCGGCGAGGATTGGGAGCGCACCTACGCGGTGAGCAACTCGCTGTACGTCGCGCGGCAGAACAACATCCTCTACAGCGTTCTCGTCCAGTTCATGGGCACCGAGACCATGGGTGACCGGTTGCTGCTGGTCGAGACGACGGAATTCGAGACCACACCCGAGAAGTTGCTCGACGCACTCGGCCGTATCGTCGCCGACCGCTCGCTGGGCATGGTGTTCTTCCGCGACTACTACCTCATGGACGCCGAACTGCTCGGTGGTGGCGGGCGCGCGGCCATCGCCCGCGAAATGGCCGCGCGGGGACGGGAAGCGGTGCTGCCGTCCCTGGCGCCGTTCCGTTCCGACGACTGGCCGTGGAAGACCGATCCCACCAAGGGAACCGGCCCGGCACGGCTGGAGGACGTCGGATGCCCGGTCCGGCCGGAGCCGGTCGGCTGATGCCGGAGGCGATGGGTTCCGCGGATTTCGCACAGCGTGCCGTCGACATCGCTCGCGCCAGTGTCGCCGCGGGCGGACTGCCGTTCGGGACCGTCGTCGTCAAGGACGGCGCGATCCTCGCCGAGGGCAGCAATTGTGTTCGCACCACTCATGATCCGACCGACCATGCCGAGATTCGCGCCATCCGCGCGGCGTGCCGGACGTTGGGCACCGAATATCTGACCGGCTGCACGGTCTACGCCATCGCTCACCCGTGCCCGATGTGCCTGGCGGCGCTGTACCACTGCGCGCCCGATGAGGTCGTCTTCCTGGCCACGCGCGAGGATTGCGCGCCGTACCTGGCGGGCGGGAACGACAAGTATTTCGAGCCCGGCACCTTCTACGCCGAGTTCGCCAAAGCCTGGGATGAGCGGCGGCTGCCGATGCGCTATCTGCCGCGCTCCGACGCCGTGGAGGTGTACCGGATGTTCGGGGAGCGCAACCACGGTGAAACGTTGTGACAGAACGATATTCGCCACGTCAGGCCGTGTGGTCGTGGTGGATTCGTCCTGCGAGTTCGGTCAGCGGGTTACCGGCGCCGCCGCGAGTGCGCATGATGATCTCCGCGGCGATCGACACCGCCGTTTCCTGTGGAGTGCGAGCGCCGAGGTCGAGGCCGAGGGGGCCGGCGAGGCGGCGCAGTTCGGCGTCGGTCAGTCCCGCCGCGCGCAATCGGCGCAGCCGATCGTCGTGCGTGCGCCGCGATCCCATGGCGCCGACGTAGCCGAATGCGGGAAGCCGCAGCGCCACCCGCAGGAGCGGGACATCGAATTTCGGGTCGTGGGTGAGCACGCACACGACGGTCCGGCCTTCGAGGGTTTTCCGCCGCGCCTGGGCGGTGAGGTAGCGATCCGGCCAGTCCACGACGACCTCGTCGGCGGCCGGGAACCGGCCGGCGGTCGCGAATCTCGGGCGGGCGTCGCAGACCGTCACCCGGTAGCCGAGCAGAGCGCCCTGCTGTGCCAGCGCGGCGGCGAAGTCGATCGCGCCGAAGATCAGCATCCGTGGGCGGGGCGCGAACGGGTTCACGAAGACGTCCATGCCGGACTCGAGCGGGCGGCCGTCCGGCCCGCAGCCGATCACACCGGCACGCCCGGCGGCGAGTAGTTCGCGGGCGCGTTCGGCCACGGTGACGTCGGCTCGTCCGGAGCCGAGCGATCCGTGGATCGAATCCGGGGTGACGATCAGTCGCCGGCCCAGTCGCGTGGATTCCGGGTGCGCGACAACGGTGGCGATCGCGGCCGGGCGGTCGGCGGCGACATCGGCGAGAACCACCGGCAGGTGCGGGAATGTCTGCCGCGATATCGGCTCGGCGAAGATATCGATCTCACCGCCACAGGTGAGCCCGATACCGAACAGCTCATCGGTGTCGACCCCGTAGCTCTGCAGCCGGGGCCGCCCGATTCGCACCACGTCGGTGGCAAGCTCGTAGACGGCCGCGTCCACGCAGCCACCGGAGACCGATCCGGCCACGGCGCCGTCGGGAGCCACGACCATCGCCGCACCCGCCGGGCGCGGTGCCGAGCCCCTGGTGCGCACCACCGTGGCGACACCGGCGGTGCCACCGGATCGCCAGATCGCGGTCAGTGCCGCCAGGACGTCGCGCACGGCCGCACGCGCCTCTCTGTCGTGGCCGCAGCATTCGACTGCTGTAACCGCATCTTTGAATGATGCGCGCCGCGGGGCGGTCGCGCGGCGACAATGGGCCCTCGGGAACGTGTCGTCGAGCATGCGGGCTTCTTGCCGCGGCGGACGATCCGGTCAGCTCGGGTGACGATCCTCCACGGCGGACGACGACGGAGTCGCCGGTTGCGCGGGCGGCAGCGGTGCCGCGGGCGCCGGCCGGTGACCCGCACCCGAGGCGCTCGGGGATGCGGTGGCCGGCGGGCCGGAGTCGCCGGACTGCATTTCGCTCATTTCGCTCTTGAAGATGCGCAACGAGCGGCCGAGACCGCGGGCGGCGTCGGGCAGGCGTTTGGCACCGAACAACACCACGATCACCAGTGCGATGATCAGCCAGTGGGTCGGACTCAACGAACCCATCGAAACCTCCGTTCGTGCGCCGCGGTCGCTCGGACGACGACCACCGGCTCGGCGGATTCCGCCGACGAGATCGCTCGCTCCGGCGTCATGATTGAACGAGTTCATGATAACTTGCCGAGCTAGAATTCACAGCAATTTGCTCTCTTACCTGCTTGGATCGGTTTTCCCAAAAACGCCAGAGCAAGTGAATGTGGAGTAACATACTCGCGTTGCCGACATGGTTGCCCCCAGGTCGGCACGGACAGAGTCGAAGAACCGGCCGCGGTTGACGTGCGCCGGACCGCAGCTGGAGGTTGCCATGGGTGTCGAGATCGCCGCGGCCCCGTCGTCCGTCGAGCAGCTGCCCGTCGAGTGGGCCGAACACGATGGGGAACGAACCGCCCGGGCACCGAGCCCACACCTGCCGCCCGCCGCACCGGCCGACGAGATCACCGGCCTCTGCCACGAAGTCTTGCGCGAATTGTCCTCCGGTGGACGCTGTTCGAGCGCGGCCGCACGACTGGCCGAGGCCGCGGACCGCTGGGCCCGGCGCGGCTCGAGCCTGGAGACCGTTCATCACACGGTGTTCGAGACATTCCGGCTGCACCTGGAGTCGCTGCGGACTTCCGGCGACAACCTCGACACGATCATGACGTCGGTCGGCCGTGTGCTGGACGCCCTCGAAATCGTGACCATCGGTGTCGCGGACGCCTATTCGGCGACGGTCCCCGATCCGCCCGAGGACTACCGGCCGAGCAGCGACGCGGTGACCTCCGCGTTGCTCGGCGGCCGGTCCGCCGCAGCGGCGGCGAGGGAATGCGGAGTGGAACTCGCCGACCACTATCACGTGCTGGCGATCTCGTTGCCGGCCGAATCCGCCGGCCACGGCCCGGCGGCCGATGTGTCCGTTCAGGCGCGACTGGCGATGCGCCGCGCCCGGGCCGTCCTGGAACGAATGGGCAACGGCGCGGTGCTGTTCCAGCTGTCCCCGAGCGGCGGCACCGTCTTGCTGCCCTACCCGTTCGTCGGTTCCGACCGCTGTCTCGATCACGTCGTCCACACGCTGGCCGCGGCGACTCGGACACCGATCACCGCCACGGCGGTTCATTCCGCTCGTGCGGCTGTCCCCGCGGCGGCCACCCAAGCCCACGAACTGCTGGACACCGTGCACGCGTTGCGATGCAGGCCCGGGCTCTACCGCATGCGCGACCTGGCCCTCGAATACCAACTCACGCGGCCCGGACCGGCGCTGGAAATCCTCGGCACCCTCCTCGACCCGCTCGACGACCATCCGGAACTGACCGAAACGCTGGTGCGGCACTGCGGTAACGAACTGAATCGGCAACGCACCGCACACGAGATGCGGGTCCACACCAATACGATCGACTACCGGCTCAAACGCATCGGCCGGCTGATCGGAGTGGACCCCACCTCCCCGTCCGGGCTGCTCCAGGTCCGCGCCGCGCTCGTCGCCCGCGCCTATCGTGCGCACACACCGGCCCGCTGAGAATCCGACGGGCCGGACGCGGCCGAGGTGGAGCGCGGCGCCGCGGCTCAATGCGCGGCACGGGCCCGCGGCCGGGGGCATCGCACCGCCGCACCGGACGGCGTACATACTGGCCACGGAGAGACCAGACACGACGACCTCGCACAACGCTGTGGCGCGTTCCGGGCGGCGAGGTCGACGACGAAAGTGGGCAGGTGCGTAGCGGATCGGTGGATGACATGCCGGAAGACAGTGGCCCCCTGGGCCGTTCGACGGCCCCAGCACCACCGCCGTGGTCCTCGATCCCACCCGGTGACCAGGATGTGCGACTGGTCGTCTGCGATATGGACGGCACTCTGCTCACGGATTCCGGTGCCGTGCCCGACACGTTCTGGCCGCTGCTCGACGTGATGCGTGCGCGGGGAGTGACCTTCGTGCCGGCCAGCGGGCGGCAATACGCGACGCTCGCCGCCCTGTTCGAGCAGGCCCCGGACGGGGTGTCCTACATTGCCGAGAACGGTTGTCTCGTCGTGCATTCCGGCGTCACCGTCTCCGCGACCTGCCTCGATGTCGAGATCGTGCACCAGGTCGTGCGGGCGGTGCGGGAAGCACCCGACGCCGCCGAGCTCGGTCTGGTGGTGTGCGGCTTGGACAGCGCCTATATCGAGCGTACGGATCCGGCATTCGTCGACGAGGCGGCGAAATACTACGCCCGCCTCGACCGCGTCGACGATCTCACCGCGGTGACCGACAAGGTGCTGAAATTGGCGATCTACGACTTCACCGATGCCGAGCGGACAGCCGAGCGGGTGTTCGGATCGATCGCCGCCCGCGAGCAGGTCGTGGTGTCCGGGCACCACTGGATCGACATCATGAGCCGTGACGCGGACAAGGGTCGCGCGGTGCAGTCGCTGCAGGAGGCGCTCGGGATCCCGCCCGCCCGGACCGCGGTGTTCGGCGACTACCTCAACGACCTCGAGATGCTCGATGCCGCGCAGTGGTCGTTCGCGATGGCCAACGCGCACCCCGAGGTTCGTGCCCGCGCCCACTACCTCGCGCCCGCCAACCACGAGGACGGCGTCGTGACGGTGCTGGCGCGGATGTTCGGTTCCTGAGCACCGTTCGTCACACCGCGCGCTCAGGTGCGCCGGCCATCCGGAGGACCGCGGCGGCCACCTGATCCGGGCACTCGGCCGGCACGATGTGCTCGGAGTCGGCGTCCTCGAACCGGCCGCTCACCTGATCGGCGAAGCGGCGTTGGTACTCGCGAATGGTGTCGTGGTGGCGAGCGTGCAACCGGTTGGCGCGCCGCGCGGAGATGAGCACGACCTCGCCGCGCGGCGGCTGCGGCGGGTTGTCCCGGAACGGGCCGATGCCGGTGGCGAAGGCATCGAATTCGGCACGCGTGCAGGCGATGCCCGCGGGGGTGAAATCCTCCCGCAGCATGGTCTCGTAGGTGTCGGCGGGAAACATCCGGCCGTAGGAGGCCGTCAGCACCCGCATCACCGGGCGCACGCGGGCGAGCGACTGTTGCACCGCGAGAACGCGATCCGTCTTCGCCGCGGTCGCCGCCCAGTCCGCGTAGAAGGGAGCCGCTTCCGGAGTCGGATCGACCAGCACCATACCGATCGGCTGCGGGACAAGGTTTTCCGCGGCGCGGCGCACGATCAGCCCGCCCATGCTGTGCCCGGCCAGGATCAGCCGACGCGGTGCCAGCGCCTCGACCAGCGCGGCCAGCGTGGCCGCCATCTCGTCGATGCTCTGCGGCGGCCGCACCCGGGCGCTGCGGCCGCGACCGGCACGGTCGTAGGTGACGGTCCGCACGACGTCGCCGAGCCGGGACACCACCGGATCCCACAGCGTGCGCCCGGCGCCGGCGCCGGATTCGAAGAGCACGCAGGTCTCCCCCGCACCGCCCTGCTCGACATAGATCTCGATGCCGCGCACCGTCATTCGTTCGCCTGGCACGTTCCGCATCCGAATCCCCTCGCTCGAACAATACCAACTTTGGAAATGGTACCAAGAATGGGATAGTTGAGCGATGGACCCTGCCGATCTCCTTCTGCATCCGGTGCGACTGCGCATCGTGCACGCGCTGTCCGGGGACGCGCCTCGCAACGCGGGCGAGTTGTGCGACCGCCTGCACGACGTGCCCCGGACGACGATCTACCGGCACCTCGGCCTCCTGGTGGAGGGCGGCATCCTGGAGGTCGCCGACGAGCGGCGGGTTCGCGGTGCGGTCGAGCGGTCCTATCGGCTGCGCGCCGACCGTCCCGTGATCGACGCCGAAGCGGCCGCGGCCATGACACTCGACGACCACCGCCGCGGATTCGCCACCGCCATGGCCGTCCTGATCGCCGAATTCGACGCCTATCTCGCCGAACCCGGCGCCGATCCGGTCGCGGACTCGGTCGGCTATCGCCAAGGCACGCTGTGGCTTTCACCCGAGGAACGCAACGCCATGATCGACGGGTTCCGCCGCGTCGTCGCCTCGGTCAGCGGCAACGGTCCCGGCCCGGATCGCCGGCCCTATCTGATCAGCCCGATCATGTTTCCCGGCGCGCGAAGGCCCGGCTGAGGCAGTCGCACGGCGTTCGTCGTGCGTGCGGGAGGTGGACGTGCGAGGCTGAGCGACATGTCCGAACGTGCGGATGTCTCACCGAATCTCACCGAACAGGGCCGCGGGCCGGCCATCGCGCGCGTCGCCACCGAACTGATCGCGTGGGTCGCGGCGCCGTGGGCGCTGGCGTCGTGGTCCGTGGCGGCGGCGGTGATCGCGGTGGTCGTGCTGATCGGCGTCCCGGCGATCTTCGCGACCCGCGGTGACAAGAAGCAGGTCCTCGTCGCCGTCCCCGGCTGGGCCACCATCGCGATGATGCTGGTGCTGATCGCCGCGGCGGTGCTGGGCGCCTGGTTCGCCTGGCCGGCCTGGGTCGCCGTGCTCGTCACCGTGCTGGCGGTCGCGACCGTCGGCACCGAACTGCCGCGCTGGCGGTGGCTGGCCCGCGCGCCCTGACGCCGCTTTCTCTCCCGAGACGTTCTGTTTACGGCCTTCGAGGCCGGGTATCTGCGATTTGTTATCGCAGTACGGCCGAACGCGGCAGAGCCTGGATAACAAAAGGCAAAGGGAGAGTTTCACATGATTATTCTGGGAGTCATCCTCCTCGTTCTCGGGTTCGTTTTCAGCATCCCGATCCTCTGGACTCTGGGCATCATCGCCGTCGTGATCGGCGCGATCCTGGCCCTGCTCGGAGCGTTCGGACGTCCGGTCGCCGGCCGCGCACATTATTTCTAGCGACGGCGAATTCCTTTCTCCGGAGCGCGTACTCCCACCGTGTGGCGGGAGTACGCGCTTCGCCGTTCGCAGGTGCGGACCGCATCGCTTCGGCAGGGAACAAAACCCGCGTCGGGCATCCTTGGACGGTATACGCCGACCCAGAAGGAGACCCGTAGTGACCGAACTGCTTCCGCTCACCCCGGACGAATTGCTGACCACCACGCGTGCCGTGCGCCGCCGTCTGGATCTGCCCCGGCCCGTACCGCTGGACGTGATCCGCGAGGCGCTGGAGGTGGCCTTGCAGGCGCCGTCCGGAGGAAACCGGCAGCATTGGCACTGGATCGTTCTCACCGATCCGGAAGTCAAGGCGCAGGTCGCGGAGCACTACCGGCGCTCGCATCTGGCCTACCGGGAGGCCGGAGGCGAACCCGCCGACGAGAGCGCCGCCCGCATCGCCACCAGTTCGGATTATCTGCGCGAGGTGATGGCGGAGGTCCCGGTGCTGGTGATCGGTGCGATCAGCACGGGCACCAGCGGGGCGCTGCCCGACAACCAGGCGGGGCTGTGGGGTTCGCTGCTCCCGGCGGCGTGGAGCCTGGCGCTGGCACTGCGCGCACGCGGCCTCGGAACCACTTGGACCACACTGCATTTGCAGTACGAGCGCGAGGTCGCGCAGATTCTCGGCATTCCCGACGATGTCCGTCAGGGTGTGCTCCTCCCGGTCGCCTACACCAAGGGCACCGACTTCCGGCCCGGCCCGCGCGTCGATCTGGACTCGGTGCTGCACATCAACGGTTGGTGAGCGCGTTCCGGAAGACGTTCGGAGCCACCGGGTTTCCGGATGTTGTGAGACAACCCATAGGCCACTCGAGTGAGACATGTTGTGGCGCTTGGGGTTCGGGGTAGGTCTGGAGTACCGACCGATCGCGGAAGGAGAGAGCTCGTGAACGTTTCGATCACCGCTTCCCACCGTCGCCGCCGGGCCACCCCGAACGACACCGAGGACGACCGTTCCGCCGTCCTCGTCTTGATGGTCTGGGCCGCATTGATCGTCGCGGCCGGCGTGCTGCTGATCTCGCTCTAGCGTTTTCCGCTCGGCTGTCGAGGTAGTCCGCTACGAACCTCGAGAAAGGACGCATCATGTCCCATCGGAATCATCCGAACGACGACGACACCGAGGAACCGCGGGGCGGGCGGCCCGGACCGGTGGACGAGGGCGACAACGGCGGGATGGCGACCCGGGAGGTCGCCGACGATGTCGGCACCGAGGAGAACGCCCAGGAACCACCCGACTGAGTCGGGCGCCACCGGGCGGACCCGCACTCACCGGACCGAGCCGCCGCCATCCGCTGCGGCGGCTCACTCACAAGCGGTCGCCGACCTCGGCCGTAGAAGCACGCAGATGTTCGATCAACAGCGCGGCGACCTCATCGGACGCCTGTTCCGGCAGCCAATGGGAGGCGCCGTCGAGGGCCACGTAGCGGCATGGGCCGGTCACGTAACGACCGCACGCCTCCGCTCCGGCCCGGGCGATGAAGCGGTCTGCGGTGCCCCGGACGAAGAGGGTCGCGACGCCGACGGAGCCGACCGGGCGGCGCAGCGAGAACGGAAGCCCGCGGTACCAGTTGACCGGTCCGCGCATATCGCCTCGGTGCGCCGCCCGCGCGGCGTAACGCGCCGCCGACGCCGGATCGAGCCCGGCGCGCACCAGCGCTTGCCGCATCGCCTGCCCGCCCCGGGCGGACAGCACCAATTCCGGTAACCACGGCAGCTGGCACGCGGCCATGTACCACGACCGCAGCGCTTGACTGCCGGTGAACACGGCGCGCGCGAAGGCCATGGGGTGCGGCACCGACAGCGCGGTCAGCGACTTCAACCGGGCGGGCCGCTCGGCGGCGACGGACCACGCGAGCGCGGCACCCCAGTCGTGGCCGACCAGATGAAAGCGCTCGGCACCCGCCGCGTCCGCCAAGGCGTACACGTCACCGGTCATGCGAGCCATGGCATATGCCGAACGCGCCACCGGGCGCGCACCCGGCGAGTAACCCCGCAGGTCCGGTGCCAGCACCCGATAGCCCGCCGCGGTGAGTGCGGGTGTCATCGCATCCCAGCAGTGGCGATCCTCGGGAAATCCGTGCAGCAGCACCACGGTGTCCGCCGCTTCGCTGCCCGAGTCCGGCGGCGTATCGGTGACGTCGAAGACGAATCCTGCGTGGTTGAACGTGTCCATGTCCGTGCCTTCTCCTGACTGTGCGCGAACAAGTCACCGCCGCGAGCGCGGATCCGATCGACGCGGTGCCGACAGTAACGGGGCGCGGACGCCGGGCTCATCCACCCGCGGACGGATTCCGCGACCGACCGGAGCACGAGGTGCGCCATCGTCACCCGGTGCGGGCGACCCTCAGCGCACGGTCAGGAGCCTTGTCCCCGACGCGCTTCCGCCCTCTCCCCTGCCTCGTCCTCTCGCCGGCTGTCGTCGTGACGGGTGTCGCCGGATTCTTCCTCGCCCGTGCCCGGGAAGAAGTGCCGCACGATCCGGTCGACGAGGAAGCCGAGGACGATCGCGCAGGCGATGCCGATCACGGCGGCCAGGAGTGGCTGATCGCGCAGCCAGCGCCCGAACGCACTGGCGATCGCCACCGAATACACCGCCCAGCTGACACCACCGATCACTGTCAGCGGCACGAATTTCCGGCGAGGGTATTCGGTGGCCCCGGCCGTCATGTTGACGGCGATGCGACCGACCGGGATATAGCGGCCGGTGATGACCAGCAGGGCCGCTCGTTTGTCGAGCATGCCGCGCGCCCAGTCGAACGCCCGCCGGATCTTCGGCTTGCGCATCCACGCGAACCGATCCGTGCCGATGGCGCGGCCGATCGTGTAGGCGAGGTTGTCGCCGATGATCGCGCCGACCGCGGCGGCGAGAATCAGCAGCCACACGGAGGGTTTCCCGGTCGAACTGCCGATGGCGGCCAGCGCGGCGATCACCGATTCGCTGGGGACCGGCGGGAAGAACGCGTCGACGATGCAGACGCCCAGCAGCGCGAAATACACCCATGGCGACCCGGCCGCGCCGGTGACGAGATCCTGCAGTTGGTTCATCCCATCGACACCTTCCTGGTCTTCTGGCGAGTGCCCAGGATCGCGTCCCCGAACCCGATCCGGCCGGGGGCGCACTCGGGTGGCGAGCGACCCGCCCATCGCTCCACCGGGGCCCTCGCCACCACCGGCGCCAACTTGAGGTTAGGCTAACCAATGTGATTGGGAGCACACAGGGGACTCGGCCGGGACGATCCGTACGACAGCGAGCCGATCCGGCCGCACCGCACAGCCAGGGCGCGGCGAGCACGGCGCCCACCCGCGACGGGCGCCGGCTGTACTACATGCATCGGCCGGGACGGAACGAAAACCGTTCGCCCTTGGTCGTTTTCGAGAGCGGACTCGCCTGCACCCGTTCGTACTGGGCGTCGGTACAGCGAGAATTCGACGACTACGCGGCGACCGTCGTCTACGACCGCAGCGGTCTGGGCCGCAGCGCCCCCGACACCGCGCCGCGCGGACTCCGGCGCCTGGCCGACGACCTCGTCGACCTGGTCGACCACCTCACCGAGCGCTTCGCCGCACCGCGGCTCGTACTGGTCGGCCACAGCTGGGGCGGCCCGATCGTGCGAGTCGCCGCCGCGGACCGACCGGACCGAATCATGGGCACGGTGCTGGTCGATCCCACCGACGAGTTCTGCGACGACCTGTTCACCGCGGCGTCGCGCCGGGCGGCCCGGACCGGGCAGCGGCTCAGCGCCGCACTCGCACGTCTCGGCGCATTGCGACTGGCCTATCGCGACACCCTCGCCGCGCTGCCCGCCGATGCCCGCGCCGACTTCCGCGCCGAGGGCTTCACGGTCGCGGCGATGCGCACCCGCGCCGCCGAATTAGCCTGTCACACCACCGATCTCGAGCAGTTGCGGCGCACCGACCCCGACCGACGCGAGCTCGCCGTCACGATCGTGTCCGCCGACTCGTCCTCCACCGGTATCTCGGCCCGCTCGCGTGCGGCGATCAACGCCGCGCACCGACGGCGGGCCGCACGCCCGCACGGCAGGCATGTCGTCGCCGAGCGATGTGGCCATATGGTGCCGACCCAGCGGCCCGGGCTGGTCGCCGCCGAAATAGTCCGGATCATCGAGGAATACGGGCCGCGCGGCCGAATCGTCCGGTGACATCCGGCAGCCGCGGGGTATGCCCGGATCAGAACGGATCCGCCGCGACACCGGGCTCCGAAAGGCCCGGTCGGAGGAGATGCCGATGGTTTCACACAGTGCCGCCGAGGCGTTGCCGGAATGGGAGGCCTTCGCCCGCGCCGTACAGTCGCGCCGGCCCGACGCGGGTACCTGGTGCGAAGGCTGGACCGTGCGCGATGTCCTGATCCACAACACCGGCAACGCGGAGGAACTCGCCCGGGTGCTCGCCGCCCACGCGGCGGGCAGCCCGGTGCCGACCCGCGGTTTCGAGGAGCGGGAGGCTCCCTACCGCGCGATGCCGGACGCCGAGTTGTGGGCGGCGTTCGTGGACCGGTGCGAACAACTCGTCGAAACCGCGGAGGTGATCGACACGCTGTCTCCGCTGGAGGCGATCGGCTGGACGGGGCGAACCGTCGCCCCCGACTTCTTCCTCGAGCACATGCGTCAGGAGATGGTGTTGCACCGCTGGGATATGACCGGCGACGACGCGACGGCGATCGAAATGCTCATGCAGCCGTGGATAACTCGCCACAGTGTGCGCGACGTCGGCCTCCCGTTGCTCGCGCGCGGCAGCAGGGATATCGATTTCGGCCCCGAGGGCCGCATCGAGGGCCGATTGCGCGCACCGGGTACCGACGACGTCCTGGTCGTCGCCGAGACGGACGGCAACTCCATCGAGTTGGTGCCGCCGCACGGGCAGGCGACGGTGGAAAGCGATCCGGCCGTGCGCGCGCTGTTCCTGTGGGGCCGCCGCCCCGCCGATCCGACGCGCTGGCACAGCAGCGCCGGCCCCGAGGAACTGGGCCGGCTGCGCGCGCTGCTCGCCGGATACTGAATCCCCGTCCATCGGCCGGCGCCGTGCCGGGATTGCGCACCGCGGGGGCGGGTAGTCCGCGGAGATGGGTGCCGCAACCGATGTCGCCGTGGTCGGAGCCGGAATCGTCGGCCTGGCCACGGCTCACGCGCTACGCCGAGCCGGGCTCTCGGTCACCGTGTACGAGTCGGGCCGGCCCGGCGGCGGTCAATCGGCCGGTCGGTCCCGGATCTTCCGCCACGCGCACACCGATCCCCGGCTGGTCGAGATGGCGGTGGCCGCCCGTCGCATCTGGCGCGAGTGGGAAAGCGACTTCGGCACCGAACTGATTTCGCGGGACGGGGCGGTCGCGCTGGGGGCCGGCGTCGCGGACAAGCTGGAGATCCTGCGGCGGACGCCCGGAGTCGACGCCCGCGGTATCGACGCCGAGGAGCTGTCGACCCGGCTGCCACCGCTGGCCGACTACGACGGCCCGGCCATGCTGGACGCGACCGGCGGCTCCATCCGCACCGTCGCCGCGATCGACGCACTCACCGATCGGTTGCGCGATGCGCTGGTCACCGACCACGTCCTCACGCTGCGGCACACCGCCGCCGGGACCGTCGAAGTACGCACCGGCACAGCCTGTTCGGAATTCGGCAGCGTCGTCGTCTGTGCGGGCCGCGGTACCGCACCGCTGGCCCGGTCACTCGGCCTCGCCCTGCCGGTCCAGGTGTCCGCGCACGTCCGCGTGACCTTCCGCCCGCGATCGGCGCCGCCCACCACACTCGCCACGCTGCAGGACAGCAGCGGCGCATTCGGCGAAACCGGCATCTACGCCGCCGCCTTCCCCGGCAACACGCAGTACGGGCTCGGACTGAGCGATTCCGTGCCGAGCAGCGACGGCGGATCGGTCGATCCCGCGGCTCTGGCCGGGCTGGCCGACCGCGCCGCCGGCTACGTCCGCCGCGCACTCCCCGGACTCGCACCCGAACCGGACGGTTATGTGCACTGCTGGGTGACCCGGCTGCCGTGGGGTGAGGACGGTCTGGCCGCCTGGCAGGACGGCGCCGCCACCTTCCTCGCCGGGCACAATCTGTTCAAACTGGCCCCGGTCCTCGGCGCCACACTGGCCGACAGCATCACCACCGGACAACCCGCCGCCACCGTGCACCCGTCGCGGCGCCTCGGCGATCCCGCCGCCGACCGGTAGAGCACTACCGTCGAAAGTACTTAAGCGCGACAGATTCCCGGTCGCCCGGAACTCCATAACTTTGTGGTCGGAACGTCACCACCACGAAGGAATCTCAATGAGGTTGTCAAGTCCTACTGGTGATTTCCGGGTTTGCTGATGGGGTCAGGTTGCGGGGGCGGGCTGGTAGGTCTTGTGGTCGCGG
>NZ_JOJF01000031.1:0-121261 GCF_000720265.1 Nocardia sp. NRRL WC-3656
AGTCCTTCGGAGCCTCGAACAAGGCAAAAACCCATCAGCTACACCCCACCGCTCTGGGCATCCAGGGCACCAACCCCAGACACCTACAAACTTAGGGAACCACGATGGACATGCAATCGCCGATGATGCAGGTCATGCATTCGATCATGATGTGGCTGCACCAACAGGGCATTTGCCCGATGCCGATGCAGATGTGATTCTCCCGCGCGCCGCCGTGCACTGCGATCGGCACGGTGCGCAACCAACCTGCGAACGAGGCGAAGGAGACGACGATGATGATGTGGTACGGCAACGGTCTGAGCGGGTGGGGCTATGCACTCATGATCATCGGCATGGTGATCTTCTGGGCACTCATCGGGGCCGGCATCGTGGCCCTGATCCGCTACAGCGGCAAGAGCGGCTCAGCCATTCGGAACACACCCCCGCAACAGCACGGGCCCAGCCCCCAACAGATCCTCGCCGAACGCTACGCGCGCGGAGAGATCGACGAGGAGGAATACATCCGGCGCACGAAAACACTCGGCACCGGCACAGCCGCGTAACCGAGGCCGGGTACCGACGATGTAGAAACCGCGCCGACGCTCCTCGAGGCGCGCCGACCGCATTGCGCATCGGCCGCGGCAAATCGCCGCCATGTCCATGTCAGGCTCCAGCATCATCGTCGCCCTCAACGCTTCGGCCCTCAAACGACTCCGGCTCCCCGACCACACCGGACAATGCCGACGCGCATCGACGCGATCAGCCCCGCTGCCGGTGACGCGGCGTGCTTGCGCTGCTGCACTGATCGAAAGCCGCTCCGGCGGACGCCGGCACGGTCGGCGGTCACCGTAGCCGGACAGAAGGTTTGGCAGCGGCGGCGAAAAACAGCGGCATGGCCAGCATCAACCGGTCGTTGCGACCACGATGGGTTTGCTCGGCGATCCATTCGTCCGCCTGCTCACGGGTGACGGCCCCGGCAGCGCAAGCATTCTCGGCGAGCCCCGAAAGCATCGGCACCATCAGGGTATCGACGAAGACCACGGTGCGAACCTCCACAGCCACGTCGGCGAAGCCGTTGTCCAGCAACAAATTCCGGTAGCCGCGAGCGACGCGGGACTGACGACAGCGCTTGCCCTGGCCGTCACGATCGTGCGAGTCAGGTCCGGATCGTCGGAGTCGATGATGAACGATTCCCAATCCTGCCCAACCAATACGACACGCCCACCGGACGCCAGCACTCGCCAGGCTTCGTTAAGCGCGGCGCGAGGATCGGCGAGCTCGTGAAACACCTTGTCGGCGCGGTAACCGTCCATCGAGGAATCCTCGAGCGGCGACGCCGTAGCGTCGCCGGACCGAAAATCGTTACCAGGCAAGCGATCTCGCGCCGTATCGAGCATCTGGTGAGGTCGACCCCGACCACACGCATCCCGCGCTGCGACAGTTCCGCCACGGCGCGACCGGAACCGCACCCCACGTCGACCACCGGCAATTCTCGCCTCGAACAACTGCCGGACCCCGACGTTTTGTCTGCGCCTGACAGCCGTGTCGAAACGCCGTTCTGTGTTTTCACGGCACAGGCGCATCCCACAGTGGGAACCAGCGCTCGAGTTCGGCTTCGATGGGGAGTTCGCGGGAAAGTGCTGCGCGGGTCTGGAGTTCGAGGGTGTTGTCGCGGCGTTGCGCGCCGGAGGGCGCGAACGGGTAGATGGTGCCCCGTTTGAACAGATAGACCAACCCGAGCCGGTGTGGCGGGAGGTCAGCGGTGGCGAAGCCGATGACGGTGCACAGCAGATTCGGGCCGAAACCGTTGTCGGACAGAGTGGAATTGATCGCGTGCAGCGCCGTCACCAATGCGGACAGGTCGGCAGTGTCTTGCCGGCAGGTGATCCAGGTGTAGCCGAATTCGTCGATCGTCACCGCCACTGCGATGGTCGGTTCGAGGTGCAGCAGATCGAGGATCTCGGCCTCGGACTGTCTTGCGCCTGCGCCCTCGGCCTGTTTGAAGCACACGGCACCAGCCCCGGTCGGGTGGACGTCCAGCGCCGCCTGCAGAGTGTAGGCAGCGGGTGGAACAGCGAACAGTACATCGAGATTCGGCTGCACCGGCTTGGTGCGGCCCAGCAGCGCGTTGAGGAATCCCATCTCGATTTCAGCTCTCCTGCCCGAGTTCGGTAGCCAGTGCGCCGAGCTGGTCCAGTCGCTGCTGGAGGCTCGGATGGGTGGACAGTAGCGTCGACCAGGTGGCGCCGGCGCCCAGCGCGGGTGCGAAGAAGAACGCATTGAACGGCTGCTCGGTGCGCAGGTCACGGCTGGGAATGCGACCGATGTCCCCGCTGATCTTGGTCAGCGCCGAGGCCAGCTCCGACGGGCGGCCGGTGAGGATCGCCCCAGCCCGGTCGGCGGCCAGCTCGCGATACCGTGACAGCGCTCGGATCAGCAGGAAGCTGATCGCGTAGACGGCCGCGGAGACCGCCATCACGGCCAGGACGACGAGAAAGAGGTTGTCGCCGTCGCGGCGGTCCCGGCTGCCACCGCCGAACATTGCGGAGTACAGCGTGAATCGTGCGATCAGGCCCGCCAGCACGCCCATGAACGATGCGGTGGTCATCACCACCACGTCCCGGTGTGCGATGTGGGAAAGCTCATGCGACAGCACACCATCGAGCTCATCGGCATCGAGCCGCTGCAGCAGGCCGGTAGTGACGGCGATGACAGCGCGGCGGGGGCTGCGACCGGTGGCGAACGCGTTGGGCATATCGAGGTCCGCGATGGCGACCTGCGGTTTGGGCATGTTCGCGGTCGCGCAGAGCCGGTCGATGATGCCGTGTAGCTGCGGCGCCTCCTCCGCGGTGACGACGCGAGCCCGCATCGCGTACAGAGCGATCCGGTCGGAGAACCAGAACTGCGCGAACAGCAGCCCGCCCACGATCACCACGACCACCACGACCGACTTGATCAGCACCACCAGCGCCGCGATGAACGCGACATAGATCAAGCCGAGCAAGAACATGGTCAATCCCATGCGGGCCGTGAGCCGATGGTCCGGCCGGAAACGGGTACGCATGGCAGTTATCCCGGAATCAGTCCGTCGTCGCGCAGCATCGCGTGAACCTCGGCCAGCGGCATGTCCGCACTGGGAAGGACCAGATCCGAGGCGACCAGCGCATCGTCGGCTACCGGGGTGGCAAGATCCCGGACCGTGGCCAGCATGCGGCCCAAGACGAGCGAGAACCCGGTGTCGTCTCCCGCGTCGGCGGCCTGCAGCAGCTCGTCGTCGAGCTCGTTGAGGTCGCTGAGGCGGGCGTCGTCGAGGGTGTATTGGCCTTCGCCGAGAATACGAACGATCATGATTGCGGCCTTTCCTTCGCATTCGCCTCGATCGCCGGCGTGAGTGAGCTTTTCAGTTGCGCCAGTTCGGCATCGACATCGCTGCCCCGGCCGGCGTCGAGGGCGGCCTGAATATCGTCACGCCGGCCGACCGGAGCGGTGGCATCTTCCAAGGCACCGGAGGCGATCAGCTCGTCCAGCGCTTGCGAGCGCGAACTCATCTGCGCTGTCTTGTCCTCGGCCCGCTGGATCGCCAGCCCGACATCGCCCATCTCCTCCGAGATGCCGGTGACAGCCTCGCTGATCTTGGTCTGCGCCTCCGCGGCGGTATAGGTAGCCTTGATCGTCTCCTTGCGAGTCCGGAACGCCTCCACCTTCGCCTGTAACCGTTGCGAGGCGGTGGTGAGCTTCGCCTCCTGCGCGGCCAGGTCGTCATACTGCGGCCGTAGCTGCTCGATCTGGGCGAGGGTTGCCGCGCGCCGAGTCAACGCCTCCCGAGCCAGGTCGTCGCGACCTTGCCCGACCGCCTGCCGGGCCTGCGTCTGCAGGCGGTCGGCGGCCTGCTGGAGCTGGTTTTGCTGCAGTTCGATGCGTTTGCGGCTGGTAGCGACATCCGCCAGGCCGCGCCGCACCTGCGCGAGCATCTCCAACTGCCGCTGATACGAGTAGTCGAGCACCTCACGTGGGTCCTCGGTGCGATCGAGCAGCTTGTTCGTCTTTACCCGGAACAACAGAGCGATACGTCGAGCGATACTCACTTCTCGTCACTTCCTCACATGTAGGAGACGCTGTCTCCACTGTCGTCGCCCACTTCGCTCGCGGCCAGGGACCTACGGCCCAATTTCGACTGTCCATGCGTACGGCCGGGGTCTTCGGCTGGGGGACTGCCTGCGCATTGCGGAGCAATGGCCTTGCCGCGATCTCAGCTGCGGTAGTTGGGATCGAGCAACCGCCCAACAGCTGTGCGCTACGCACCACCAGGAGAGGGAGGCGCAGTTCGGGGATCGCCGGGCGGGAAGCGCGGTTCACCGAAGGGGGTCAGCGGTCGGGTAGCCGTACAAGTCGCTGGGTGTCGTCGAACAAGGCCTGTTCGGCTACGCGGGCAGTAGTGAGGGCGCCCAGCGCGGTGGCGGCGAGCAGCATGTACATGACAACTATCTGGTAGCGGATCGCGGTGAGGGGGTCGACGCCGGCGAGGATGAGCCCGGTCATGGCGCCGGGCAGGCTGATCAGGCCGACGACTTTGGTGGAGTCGATCGCGGGGATCAGCGCGGTGCGCAGGGCCGAGCGACGATGTGGTGCGAACGCCTCTCGGGCCGAAAGGCCAAGGCACAACCGGGCTTCGATGGCCGGACGGGCATGCTGGGCGTCTTCGCGCAGACGGCGCAATGCGATGCCGGTGGCCTGCATGGCGGCGGAGACGATCATGCCGCCGACCGGGACCACGACGCGGGCTTGGGTGGAGATGATCCCGAGTGCGAGCAGCGCGCCGAGAGTGATGCCCGATCCGGTGGCCACGCCGATGGTGGCCGCGCGGGCCGCGTGCGGGAGACCGGCACCGCGCCGTGCGGCGACTTGCCCCGCGATGACGATCATGACCAGGACCCAGCCGAGAGCGCCGGGCAGCCCGGTGTGCCGGACCAGGATCAGCAAGAGCGCGCCGACCGCGACCAACTGGATACCGGCACGAGCGGCGGCGACGAGCAGTTCGCGGGTCAGGTGCAACTGCTGGCGGTAGGCGATGGCGGCGGCTACCGCCACCAGTGCCAGCGATGTCGCCACCCCGCCCCAGCCGGGCACCGAAAGGCCCGCTGTCATTTCGTGTTCCGTGGTTCGAGGGGACGGGAACTACGGGTCAGCCGCCCGTGGTGAAGCGACCAGATCGTGTCGGCGACGCCGTCGACGAAGTCGGTGTCGTGGCTGACCAGCACGACGGTGCCGCCGTCGCGGGTGTGGGTACGGATGAGTTCGGCGACCGCGGTGGCGGAGTTCTTGTCGAGAGCGGAGGTCGGCTCGTCCAGCAGCAGCACTTCGGGTTCGACGGCGAGTGCGCGGGCCAGGCAGACTCGTTGGGCTTGACCGCCGGACAGTTGAGCGCATCGACGGGTGGCGAACTCCGGTCCCAACCCCAGCAGGGACAGCAACTGCTCGAGACGCTGCGTAGCCAAATCCGCTCGGGCATACCGGATCTCCTCGGAGACGGTATCGGTGAGCAGGACGGGCTGTTGTCCGACGAGCCCGACGCGACGACGGAGGTCGAGTACGTCGAGGCTGGTGATCGGCGTGCCGTCGAGCAGGATGGTGCCGCTGGTGGGTTCGGCGAGCCGGTTGAGCAGCCGCAGCAGTGTCGTCTTCCCGGCGCCGCTGGGCCCGACGACCGCCGAGCAGGCGCCACGGGCGAATTCCGCGTCGGCGTCGACGAGCACCGTGGTGGTGTCGTGGCCGGCGGTGACGCGGTCGAGGGAGATGGCAGACATGGGTTCCAAACAGGTTCAGCTGATGGGCTCGAATTCCCACAGCACCGGAGTGCCGTCAGGGCCTTTCGGGATCGGTACGTAGCAGTGGTGGGTAGCGGGGTCCACCGCGAGCGCCGGATGCCGAGGGGCCGCGAGAACTTCGCATTTCACCTCAACCGGAGCTAGCGTGCGGGTTCGATCCGGAAGACCGGGTACCGGTCCGCGATCTGCTCGAACTCACCGAGCGGGGCGGTGCGATCGATCAGAAAGTGCGGACGTGCGCCGGGAGCCACAGCAAGGTAACGGCGCAGAATCGGCGCCCGCTCCCCCACCTCCACCTCGGTGAGCCGCACCTCCTCACGACCGCGCCGGAGCAGGAACGCACGACCGTGCGCCGCACGAACATTGCGCACCCACCCCGCCTCCGCGCCCAGCATCGACACCAGGTACCGCTGCCCCTCGTACTCGGCGACCGCGATCGGAAGCCGCACCGGGCGCCCGGTACGCCGACCGGACACTTCCAAAGTCATGGCGTAGCCAGGGGACAACACACCCGCCGAATACATCCACTCCGAGGCCCGATTCAATACCCGGGCCAATCTCCCCGGCCGGTCACCCCGATACATCCGGCGTTTCGCCGCATACAGCAGATCCCGCACCCGGCCCATCCGATCCACCTTCCCTCGCCTGCCCCAGCGGTACCGCAAGACGGTAGCGCCTCCACTGTGCACCACGGGGTCTCCACACGAGGCAATAAAACCGTCGGAGTTGGTTTCGTGAAAATCTCCCTCCGCAGATAGCAGACTATGAGCCCGGGACCACACCCGGCAACGATTCCCACAGCCGGTACCAGCCGACCTCGACGCTCCAAAATATCGGCTTGCAAGCCCCGGAATCCGTGGCCACCATCGTGCGATGAGTGCTGAAACGTTCGGCGGCCTTGGCGCCCGGGATCACGCCGCCGCGCCGAGTCGAGGTGGATCGTCTGTTGATCCGCCAATGGCAGCCCGAGGACGTGACGGCGCGATGGCGAGCGATCACGGCGTCTTTCGATCATCTGTGTCCATGGTGGGGCGACAGTCTGATCGAACTGACAACGCTCGCCGGTCAGCGCGCTCATATCGAGCAGATCGCACGCTGGCCCGACAATGGCGGATCTTTCCGCTACGGCGTCTTCGACGGCGACAACACCGTGCTCGGGGGTGTCGACTTGCACGACAGGGTCGGTTGCCGGGCAATCGAACTCGGCTACTGGTGCCATATCGCCCACACCGGTCGCGGTGTGATCACCCGCGCCTCGGCAGCCCTGACCGAGACCGCGCTCCGCCTTCCCGGCATCGATCGGGTCGAAATCCACTGCGACGCAGCCAACACTCGCAGCGCCGCCGTCGCCCGTAGGCTCGGATTTCACCTCGACCGGACCGAACGGCGCGATAAGGCCGCCCCCAACGACTCCGGCCACATGATGTTTTGGATCCGGCACTCGTCGGGGCTCACGTCGTCCGCATGTCCAGCATCTTCGCCCGGACCTCGTTCTTGAGGATCTTGCCCACCTTCGAGCGAGGCAGCTCATTCCAGATCTCGATGTCCTTGGGCGCCTTCACACTTCCGATCCGTTGCTTGACGAAGGCTATGATGTCGTCGCCTGCGGTGTCGTGGCCGGCGCGGAGTTCGATTGCGGCGGTGACGCGTTCGCCCCACTTGGCATCGGGGAGGCCGACCACCGCCGAATCCTTGACCGCCGGATGTGCCGACAGGGCCTGCTCCACTTCCGCCGAATAGACGTTGAACCCGCCGGTGATGATCATGTCCTTCGCGCGGTCGACCACGAACAGGAAGCCGGCGTCGTCCAGATAACCGATATCACCCGTGTGATGCCATCCGAAGGCGCTGACCTCCGCTGTCGCCGTGGGGTTTTCGTGATAGCCGTCCATCACCAGCGGTCCGCGGACGACGATCTCGCCGCGCTCTCCGCGCGGAAGCAGTGTGCCCGCCGCGTCCATGATGGCGACGGTGGTCAATGGCGTCGGCCGGCCCGCCGACGTGAGACGCTCGGTCGCCACCGATCCGTCCGGGCGGAAGTGGTCGGCCGGTGCCAGCGTGGCGATCATGTTCGGGGCCTCGGTCTGCCCAAACAGCTGACCGAGAACGGGTCCGATCCGATGCAGGGCCTCTTCGAGCCGGGTCGGCGACATGGGAGCCGCGCCGTACCACAGACAGCGCAGTGATCCGAGGTCGCGGCTGTCGAGGTCGGGATGGTCGAGGACGCCGTAGACAACGGTCGGCGGGAGGAAGGCGTGGGTTATGCGGTGCCGCTCGATCGACGCGAGGAATTCGCCGATGTCGGGCGCCGGCATGATCACGACTTCGCCGCCGAGGCTCAGGATCGGAAAGGTCAGCACACCGGCGGAATGCGTCAACGGCGCGAGCGCGAGGTAGCGCGGCCGGTCACCGAACGGGTAGCTCATCAACGTCAGCGCCGTCGAGGTCATCATGTTGTCCTCGGTGAGCCGCACACCTTTCGGCCGCCCCGTGGTGCCCCCGGTGCCGGCCAGCATGCACAGGCCGCCCTCCGGCCGGCGCGTCTCGTCGGGCTGCGCGAGATGCTCGGCGAGCCAGTCGTCGTAGCGCATCGCCCACTCGAATTCGCCGTCGAGACAGACGAGCCATTCCAGGCGGGGCAGGACGCCGCGGATCCGGTCGACGAGCCCGGCGAACTTCTCCTGGAAGAACAGCAGCCGGCATCCGAACAGGTCGAACAGCTGCCGGTTCTCGTCGGCCTCGTTGCGGGGATTGACCGGGCACCACACCGCGCCCGCCCGCGATATGCCGAATACGCAGGTGAGCGCGAGGGGGTCGTTGGCCGACAGCACTGCCACCCGGTCGCCCGCCTCGATACCGGTGTGCTGCAGCGCACCCGCGATGCGGACGGATCGATCCTGGACCTCGCCGTAGCTGGCGGTCACGCCGCCGGTCGTGAGGCAGGGTTCCCCACGACCGAGCGACGCACCCTTGTCGAGATAATCTGCGAGACGCATCGTGGACCTCAGCGGTGCACGCTGACGATGGGATCGAGCACGAGCCCGAACGCGCGCAGCGTCCCGAGCAGTTCCCGATGCCCGAAAGCTTGGCAGCTGGAAGCGAATCCGACGCGCCGCGGTGGGCCCTGCAGCAGTTCGGCGGCGGCGTGCGCGTTGAGCAGGGCCGTCTGCTTGTAGTTGCAGTTGCCGTGGATCACGCAGTGCGCGCGCCCGAGCGGACCGGAGGCGTACACCGAGTCCAACGAGGTGTTGATCCGGGGGTTCTCCCGCGGCGGCATCTCGCTGCGAATCGCTGCCGACTGCTCGTCGATGATCCGGTACTTCTCCTCCTCCGACTTACCTTCCATCTGCTGCAACGCCGCGGCCACCAACACCGGAACACCTTGCATCAGTGGACGATTGAACACGCCACCCAGCGCGCGGGCGTTGGCGACGCGTGGATCGTTCTTGAACCACACCGGGTGTGAGGTGCCGCCCCAGGGCAGCGCCAGGCCGAGTTCGTGCTGTCCCGGCACGCTGACGGTGTAGAGCCCCTCCTCGGGAGGCCATTCGACGTACTCGTTCTGTTCCAGGTAGTACGCCTTGGCGAAGGCCGCGTTGGTGAGGATGGTGTTGGTCGAGGCCACGGTGGGATGGCCCTTCCAGAACACCTGGATGTCGAGGGTGTCGAGGCCGGGATTCTCCAGGCAGATGTTCGCGGCGATCTCACCGATCGAGTACATCTGCGCAAGGCCGGGCGTGAGAAGCACTCCGCGCGAGGCGAAGTCGGCGCTGTAGCGGTCCTGCGCGGCGATCATCCAGTTCTGCTCACCGTTGGTGTCGGTGTAGTGGGCGCCGATCTCCAGGCAGGCTTGCACTACTTCGTGGCCGTAGCGAGCGAAGGGACCGACGGTGTTGAGCACGACATCCGCGCCTCGGAATGCCTCGGCCAGTGCGGCGGTGGTGTGCTCGACCTCGACGATCTCGTGGTCGACGGTGTCGATGCCCGGCACGGCCTCGACGGCGGCTTTGACGCGTCCGTGGTCGCGACCGGCGGCGAGGAACGGAATGTTGTACTCGCGCAAGTACTCACAGATAAGACGACCGGTGTAACCGGAGGCACCGTAGACGACGACGCGCTTGTCGGTGGGCATGGCTGAACTCCTCTGAAGGTGGGGGTGTAGGTGAAAGCTGTTGCGACGGTGGAAGGTCCGGGCTACATCCCCATACCTCCGTCGACCGGGAGGCCCGCTCCGGTGATGAATTTCGCCGCGTCCGAGACGAGGAAGACGACGGCGTCGGCCATATCGTCGACCTGACCGAGGCGGCCGAGCGGCGTGAGCTCGGCAACGGCTTGCGCGGCGGCCTCGGGAGAGGGGAAGAGCCCGAGTTCGGCGCAGTCGACGGCGAGCTTGTTGCCCATGGCGGTCGGGGTCAGCGCCGGGTAGATGCAGTTGACCCGCACGCCGTAGCCGAGTTTGCCGGATTCGGCCGCGGCGACCCTGGTGAGGCGGTCGATGCCGGATTTGGTCGCCGAGTACATGCTGATGCCCGGGAACGCGATCGTCGCCGCCACCGACGCGATGTTGACCACCGCTCCCCCGTTGCCGGCCACACCGCCGGGACGCATGGCGCGGAACGCGTGCTTGATACCGAGGGCGGTGCCCAGCAGGTTGATCTCCATCATCTTCGATGTCGCTACGGGGTCGAGATCGACCAGCAGGTTCGTGACCTCGACGCCCGCGTTGTTCACGACGATGTCCAGTCCGCCCAGCGCCTGCACCGTGGTGGTGGTCGCGGCCTCCCATGCGGCGTCGTCGGTGACATCGAACGCGATGAATTCGGCTTTCGCCCCTGCCTTCCGCAGCGCCTCGACGGCTTGCCGGCCGCCCTCGACGTCGATGTCGCCGATCGCCACCGAGGCACCCGCCGCCGCGAGCGCTCGAGCCATGCCGGCCCCCAGGCCCTGTGCCCCACCGGTCACCAATGCGGTGCGGCCGGCCAGGTTGTAGCTCGTCATATCGATACCTCTTCGTCGAGATCCGCAAGCGTCGCGAACTTGCGAGCGTGATGTAGGAGACAGTCATCAGTCGATGTGTCGCAGGCCACAGTAAGCGGAAATCTTGACACTCGTCAAGACTTTTCTTGACAGACGTCAAGACTTCCTTGGACACTCGTCAAAAGGACGCCGCACGGGCACCGCTACACTCACAGGACAGACATGACGTGACCCGGACAGGACTCAACGTGACGCAGGTCGCCGACCCCAAAGCCCGCGTGGAAGAACGTGCCCGCGACAAGTTCCAGGCGCGGCGCAACGAGCTGGCCAGGGCCACTCTGCACACGCTGGCCGAACTCGGTTACGCACGCACGAGCCTGCGCGAGATCGCACAGAATTCCGAGTACTCGCACGGCGTACTGCACTACTACTTCACCGACAAACTCGACCTGATCGCCCACGCCGTACGCCAATACGAGGCGGTCTGCGTGACCCGCTACGACGAGGTCTGCGCGGCGGCCGAGAGCGCCGAGCAGCTGCGTACCGAGTTCGCCGCGACCTTCTTCGGCACCCTCCAGGCCGACGCGGCGATACACCGGCTCTGGTACGACCTGCGCAACCAGAGCCTGTTCGACGACTCGTTCCGCGCCGACGTCCTCGACATCGAGGCCCGCCGGGAGGAGATGATCTGGCGGGTCGTCTCACGTTACTGCGAACTTTCCGGCACGGAACCGGCGCTGACGCCCGCCACCGTCTACGTCACCATCGACGGGATCTTTCAGCGCACACTTCTGCACCACATCGCCGGCCGGGCAGCCGAAATCGACCGAGCCCGCGACCAGCTCGACGCGGTTTTCGCCCTACTGAGCGCACCGACCGGCCGAAACCGGAACGAGGCGGCCTCACCACCGAAGTGAGACGGAACCGGCAATCCCACACTCCCCCGATCTCCGAATGAAGTGGCGCTCTGCGAGCCGAAAGGTTTTCGGTCCGTTGCGCTTTCGAGGGCGTGGGGGCCGGTTGTCATGGCTGGGTGAAGAACTCGCGGAGGGAGGGGGCGACGGCGGTGGGGTTGCCGCCGCTGTTGGTCTGGCTGGGGTCGGCGGGTAAGCCGTGGTCCAGGCCGGGCAGCGTCACGCGCCGGTTGTGCGGGAGGGTGGCGGCGAGGTCGTCGAGGGCGGGCATGAGGAAGCGCGGGCCCTTCTTCGTACCGGACATCAACAGCACGTCCTGGTCGAGATTCGCGAAAGTGGTCAGCGTGCCTGCCATTTGGCCCAGAATGACGCAATCCCAGCGCAGAGTGGGGGCGAGCGCGCGCATGGTCACGTCGCCGGGGCCGGCCTTCTTGTCCTCGGCGGACATGGCCTTGTCGGTGAGGGCGGCGAGCAGGCCGCGGGGCATGACACGCATCGCGGCGGGGCCAGATCGAAGCCGTACATGCAGGTGATCAGGGCCGCGCCGACCTTACCGGCGGCCATTTCCCGGTCGAAGCGGGGCAGCCAGTCGGTGTAGCGGGTCTCACTAGTTCCCTGGGCGCTGTCCATGTAATGGATCCAGCAGACGCCAGGAAAACCCGGCGCCGACACGAGCCGCACACCGTGATCGCGGACAGGTGTCGCGACTAAGTTGCCGATATGGCTCTCGCGCTCGACCCACCCGTGGTCGCCTCCGCGACCGACACCGGCCTGATCCTCGACGTCGTCAGCATCACCATCGCCGACCCCCTCGGCCGCGGCGAACCCCACCTGCGACTACGCGACGGCACCACGATCGCACTGCCTGTACCGCTGCGCGACTGGGCGATGACCATGCTCGTCACCCACCACCACCGCGCCGGCGACGAAGTCCCGATCTTCCCTTGCCGCATCGAGTTCGGCGTCCGCGACGGCCACATGTACGCCCGACCCCTATCCCCCGCCGAACACCACGACGCGCAGTAGCGGGATCGACGCCACCCACGGTCCGGTCGCCACGGCGGCCGCCTTACGCCACGGCTCGTTCGTCACCGCCCAGCGTCCGGGTCAGCCGTGGACTCGCGATGCGCCGATCCGGTCGATGCGTGCGCGCCCCCACGCTCCGAGCGGTGCCAAGGCGGCGTTCAGCGCCGAACCCAGTTCGGTGAGTTCGTATTCCACGCGCGGCGGAACCTCCGGGAAGACGTTGCGGGTGATGATGTCGTCTTCCTCGAGTTCGCGCAGATGCTGGATGAGCATCTTCTCCGAGACACCGGGCAGCCCACGGCGGAGTTCCCCGAAGCGGCGGACGCCGTGTGCTTCCAGCTCCCAGAGGATGAGCGGTTTCCACTTGCCGCCGAGCACGTCCATGGCGGCGTCGATGCCGCAGAAATATGGTCCGGATCTCTTCGCGCCCATCGGCACCCTCGCTACCTGTTCACACACCTGCTGGTAAGTACCCGACCGAATAGTAGGTACTTGTCGAATGAACGGCCCTGCCGCAGGGTTGATTCCAGCGCGCTGACCACAACGTTTCCCAGTTTCCAAGGAGTTGATCCGCAATGGCGGAACAGACGACAGTGACGGTTCTCGGGCTCGGCGCGATGGGCCGCGCACTGGCCGCGGCGTTCGTGCGAGGCGGCCACCCGACAACGGTGTGGAACCGGACCGCGGGCAAGGATGCCGACCTGATCGCCTCCGGCGCCACCCGCGCATCCTCGATCATCGACGCGGTGCGGGCGAGCGATGTCATCGTGACCGTGCTGCTCGACCACGCCTCCGTCCATGCCACGCTGGAACCGGTTGCCGGACAGCTACGGGGGCGGCAGCTGATCAATCTCACCAGTACCGCACCGGAGGAGGCTCGGGAGCTGGCCCGCTGGGCCGCCGCTCACGACATCGACCATCTCGACGGCGGCATCATGGCGGTCCCGCAGATGATCGGCGGGCCGGGCTCCTCGGTTCTCTACAGCGGATCCCGCGCGGTATTCGACGCGAATCGCGAAGCTCTCGAATTGCTCGGCACCGCAGAGTATTTCGGCGCGGACGCCGGTCTCGCCTCGCTGTACGACTTCGCCCTGCTGGCCGGGATGTACACGATGTTCACCGGATTCCTGCATGGTGCGGCCATGGTCGCCTCGGCCGGGCAGTCGGTCGCGGCGTTCTCCGATCGGGCCGCCGCATGGGCCAGTGCCATGTCGCAATCGCTGCCCGAGTACGGACGGATCATCGAATCCGGGGATTACACCACCGATCGGCAACATCTGGCCTTCCAGAAGGCGGCGCTGGACGCGATCGTGCGCGCCAGCCGCGATGCCGGCGTCGCCCTCGACATGGTCGCGCCCGTCAAGAATCTGATCGACCGCCAAGTCGCCGATGGGCACGGGGCACTGGCGTTCGCGCGAACCTTCGAAGAACTGCGATGAAGAGACCATGGTCCAGCCGGCGGTGAACCGACGTCGACACTCGCAGCCAGGTCCTCATGGAGGCGTGCACCGACCGGCTTCACAGCTTCCATCCGCGGCGGGATGACTCGCCGGCGAGCTACTCAGTGCGTTCGCGCCGGCGACAGGCGCGCGATCTGGTTCCGGAAGCTCTCACGAAGAGCAGCTTCTGTGAATTCCGAACGGGCGGCGGGATCTCTGGCGACTCGGCTCTCCCAATGGAGACGAGCGTCGTTCTTGGAGATCCTCTTCGCTCCATGCCCGGGCAGGGCCCGGTATGCGCCGGGTTGAGGGACGGGGCGGTGCATGAATGCCCAGCCGCCGGTCCAATCGATCCGCAACTGCAGGCGCGCACCGGGATAGAAGTCGAGGAGCCACCCTCGTCCGGTCAGCAGTGATCGCTCGAGGGACGGGACCTGCCGCGCGCGGCAGGTCGCCGCGATTTCAGGCGCGAGGCGGTCGAGGGCGACGATCACGTCCTGCCATGTCACAGGCGCGTCCGTCTCCGGCGCAGACTTGTTCGATTCCGGCTCTGCTTCCGGTGGCTGCCAGCGAATCCGCTGTCCGATCCCCACGGATGAACAGGTTCGCACGACTACCACATTCCTGCAAGCTAGCAGGCTCGAAGTGGGGGTCATGGAATAGGCCGGAGGCAAATTGCCTGCTAATGGTCACGCGGAACGGCGCAGCCCGAGGCCTGTCGCGTAGACGGCCGCGGCGGTCCGGTTGGACGATCCTGTGCGGCGCAGGATCGCCTCCACGTGGGTGGCGACCGTCGATGCGCCGATCCGCAGGGTGCGGGCTATCTCGGTGTTGGCCGCACCGCGCGAAAGCAGTTCCAGCACTTCGAGTTCCCGCAACGTCAGTCCCGCGGGCGGCGGCACGGGGCGGTGCCGGACGAGGGTGCCACCGCGCACCGCGTCCAGGCGGACCTCGTGCACTTGCGCGCCGTGGATCACCGTCACCGCCGCAGGCCGGTCACGACCGATCAGGGCCGCGGCCAGGTCCGTGCGGGCGCCCGCGGTCAACGGGCGTGGGATGCCGTCGCGATCGATGAGCAGGGCCTCCTCGCCTGCGCCGATCGCGATGGCGCCGCCGTTCGTCGGGCGCAGCGGATCGACGGCGGCGGCGAGCGCGTCGGAGACCAGGGTGGTCAGCGGCAGGGTGTGCTCGTCGAGCGGTGTGTAGGTACTCAGGTTCAGCAAGCCGAGGTAGCGGCCGTGCGGCGAGTACAGGCAGTGGCTGAGCCCGTCGCGAAAGCCGTTGCGCCGGATGACGTCGAAGACGACGCCGCGCCGTCGCCGCCCGTCCACGTCGTGCAGCAGTACCGGGAGCCTGGTCTCGCGCAGTTCGTCGTACAGCTCCATGGCCGGCATGGCGTCGTTGATCAGGTCCAGCGTCGGGGTGCTGTAGCCGAAGTTGGTGTAAGTGGTGTGCTCGCCGGTCATCGGGTCCGGGATCGACAGCGCGGCATGGTCGTAGGGCACCACTCGGCGCAGCGCGAACAGCAGACGGCCCGCCTGCTGTTTGAGGGGTTCGCCCTCGGGTGATCCGGCCGCCGCGTCCCGGAGTTCGAGCGCGGCGGCGAGACGCGCACGCACCGCCGACTCGCTCATGCGGTCATGGTAGGTGCGCGGCTAGCGACTTGTCCGCGATTGCGCCTCCGCAATTCTGCCGATACGCGCCGTGATGTTCGCTCCTACCCTTCGCCCATCCTGCCCGCGAAGCACGAGGAGAAAATCGCATGGATGTCGCCGAATACGCCGCACACGACGCCACCGGTCTGGCGGAGCTGATCCGCGACGGTCAGGTCAGCGCGGCCGAGGTCTGGACGGCCGCCGCGACCGCCCTGGACGCGGTCGAGCCCGAACTGGCCGCCGTGGCGGGCGAGCGCTTCGACAAACCGCTCGACTACGACGAGTCCGGTCCGTTCGCCGGTGTGCCGTTCGCGCTCAAGGACCTCATCGCGCACGCGGGCGGGGTGCCGAGCCGCAGCGGCAGCAGGCTGTTCGGTGCGGGTGTCGCCCACCCGGAGGACACCCATCTGGTGGCGCGGTTCCGCCGCGCGGGCCTGGCGATCGGCGCGATCACTCGCAGCCCGGAGTTCGGGTTCAATGCCACCACCGAAGCCCTCGCCTACGGCGGACCCAGCCGCAACCCCTGGGCCACCGACCGCAGCCCCGGCGGTTCCAGCGGCGCCTCGGCGGCACTGGTCGCCGGGGGCGCGCTGCCGATGGCGCACGCCAACGATGGCGGCGGCTCGATCCGCATCCCCGCCGCCGCGTGCGGTGTGGTCGGCCTCAAGCCGAGCCCTGGGCGGACCACACCCGGCCCGGACTTCGCCGACCCGCTGCTGGGGCTCGGCATCGAATTCGCCGTCACCCGCACCGTGCGCGACAGCGCGCGGCTGCTCGACGCGGTGCACGGCGCCGAGCCCGGCGACCGCTACCTGCTGCCCGGCCCGGTTCGCAGCTACGCCGAGCACGCCGCCGCCGGTTCGCGCCCACTACGAATCGCCGTCACCGCGACCCCGATGGACGCCGGCCGCGCCGTCGACCCGGAATGCGTGGCCGCGGTGAACCACGTGGCCGAGCGGTTGGCCGAGATGGGGCACATCGTCGAGGAGGCCGCGCCCGAACTCGATGTGGCGGCCTTCGACCAGGCCAACCTCGACGCGTGGTGCAGTTTCCTCGCCGACGCCGTCCTGGGTGCCTCGGCGCTGCTGGGCGTGCAGGCGAGCCGGGAGCACCTGGAGGCGACCACGCTGGCGTGCGTCGAATACGGAAAGACGCTGTCCGCCTTCGACATCTACGCCGCCGACCGGGTGTTCAATCAGACCACCCGCGCGGTCGCGGGTTTCCTCACCCGCTACGACGCGCTGCTGACGCCCACGACCAGCGCGCCGCCGATCCCGCTGGGGCACCTCGACGCCGACGACGCCTCGCTGAGCGCCCGCGAGTGGTACGACCGCATCTTCGACTACGGCAGCTTCACCGCGCTGTTCAACGTCACCGGTATGCCCGCCATCTCGCTGCCGCTGGCCCAATCCGCGGCGGGGTTGCCGATCGGCATCCAGTTCGCCGGCCGCCACGGCGACGAGGCCACGTTGCTGGCGCTGGCCGGGGATCTCGAGCGCGCCATGCCGTGGGCGGACCGCCGTCCGGCCGTGCACGCGGGGCGGTAGCAATCATGGCAGCTGACCATTTTCAGTGGACAGTCATACACTGAATGGGTGAGCGATCGGCAGGAGGAGATCGAGGCGCTCGCCCGATTGACCGGCGATGAACTAGGCGGTGCCGTCGATGGGATCGCCGCGGTACATCGCGCCGTCGCCGATCACGTTTTCGCTGCCGTGCGGCTGGGGGTCGGCCCGGCCGCACGTCCGGCGCAGGTGGTACACGACACCATCGCCGACAACGTGTACCGGATCGTCAGCGGTTCCGCGGTGGCGGCGGGCACGCTGGCCGGACATGCCGCGACGTTCTCCGAGGTGCCCACCCCGTCGCGCACGGTTTTCGGCTCCGGCTTGCTCGCGGCCCTGCAGGGGTTGATCGGCGACACTCTCGCCCAGCAGCGGCCGATTCTGGCCGCGCCCATGGCATTTCGGTCCGACGGCGACCCGGTGGCGCCGGAACGGCTCGTGGAGCACGTCACGAACCCGAGCAGTCGAGTCGTGATCTTCCTGCACGGTTTGGCGGAAACCGAACACGCGTGGCGTCTCGGCGGCAGACCGACCTACGCCGAACGACTCGAGGCCGATCTCGGCTGCACATCCCTTCAGGTGCGATACAACAGCGGTCTGCACATTTCCGAGAACGCCCAGCAACTGAACGACCTGTTACAGCGCCTGGCCGAGCACTGGCCGGTCGAGATCGAACAGTTGTCGCTGGTCGGCCATTCGATGGGCGGGCTCATCGCCCGCAGCGCGTGTTTCGACGCCGCCGAGGAGCGACGTTCCTGGGTACGGCACGTGCGCCAGCTGGTCTGCCTCGGGTCACCTCATCTGGGAGCACCGCTCGAGCAGATCGTCCATTACCTCTCCGCAGCACTGGTCCGCGTCCCGGAGACCCGCCCCTTCGGACGGCTCCTACGCCGCCGCAGTGCGGGCATCCGCGATCTGCGCGATGGTTCACTCGTCGACCAGGACTGGGACGGTGTGGACGCGGACGCGTTGCGCCGCAAAGCGATCCGCGAGATCCCACTCCTCGAGGGCGCCGATCACTACTTCGTCACCGCGACCATAACCCGCAGCCCGCGAAATCCCCTGGGCCGCTTGATCGGGGACGGTTTCGTGCTGACCACGAGCGGTTCGGGCCGGAATCGCGCCCGCCGCATAGGTTTCGACGACGACAACGGCCTGCACCTACCCGGCGCGCATCATTTCACGCTACTCAACCACGAGGCAGTCTATGAGGCATTGACCCACTGGCTGCGCGGCGAGCGCGAACAGAAGTCGCTTCGTCCAGGCTGACCCCGCCCGTTCGACCGATCACGCGTCATGTCCCGCATCGGGATTCGGCTCCAGTTGTTCGGACACGATCCAGCGACCGGTTGCCGGAAGCGCGCACAGGATGAGGATCAGCAGGCTCACAGCGATCGGCATGTACAAGAAGGCGAAGCCTCTGTTGACAAGTTGCACCACGCACCCGACCAGCGCCGCCCCCGACGCGAGGATCAACAGAACTCGGCCCGTCTGCATGTACATCAGCAGCAGGAATCCTCCGACAACCCAGGCCAGTCCGATGACAGCGGCGACGATGCCCATGACCACCAGGTCCGAGGATCGGCTGATCTCGGTCGGCGCTTCGCGGGCCTGATCCTCGATTCCGGCGATCGTGTAGAGAACCCACAAGATTCCGGCGATGCCGGTGAGCAGGCCTACTATCAGCGCTGTGACGGCTGCGGCGATGGCCGTCGCACCATGTGGCGCAAACGACTCCGGGTTTGCCTGCGGATCTCTCACAGCACCGCCCCCTCATCGTTTCGGGTGAGACTACCTCGCGGTGGCGAAAGCTGGAGAGGTCGTCTCACCCGCCTTGCGTCATCCTCCATAGGAATTGCATCGCGACGAGACCGCAGCCATCAGCCGACAGGCTGGTGGCTGCGGAGGCGTGGACCGGTGTGCACGGGAAGGTGTTCGTATCCGTGCAGCGTGAAGAGCGGGCGACGGGTGGGCGCGTCGGTCGATCGCAGGTCCGGGAAAGTCTCGAAAAGGGCTCGCAGGGCATGCGCCGCTTCCATCCGTGCCAGACCGGCGCCCAGGCACACATGGATACCGCTACTGAATGACAGGTGGTTGCCGGCATTGTTCCTGGTGATGTCGAAACGGGCCGGCTCGGTGAACACAGCGGGGTCGCGGTTCGCGCCGGCCAATGAGAGCACCACGGTCGAACCCGCACGAAGTCGGATACCGCCGATCTCCAGCGTTGTACGGGTGGTGCGGGCGGTGGTTTGCACCGGCGGATCGATCCGCAGGATTTCCTCGACCGCGTTGGGCCACAGCTCCGGTTCGGCGCGCAATCGACACAACTGATCGGGGTGACGCAGCAGCCAGGTGATGCCCTTGCCGATCAAGTTGACCGTTGTTTCGAAACCCGCAGCCATCAGCAGCGTCGCCGAGGCGCACAGTTCATGGGTGGACAGATCGCTTCCGGTGACAAGGTTGCTGAGGATATCGTCGCCGGGTTCGGCGCGGAGGCGGTCGATGTGCTCCACGAGATAGTGGTGCACTCGCTCCGAGGATTCCATCGCCCGCTGATGTGTGTGCCAGGAGATCCCCAGGTCGAGCAACGGACTGATGTCGTCGCCCCAGCGCAGGAACATCTCGCGGTCGGCATCCGGGAAGCCGAGTATTTCGGAGATGATGGCGATGGGCACCCGTGCGGCGTACTGCGCCACCAGATCGGCGGGCCCGTCGTCGGGGAGCACTGCAAGCAGTTCCTCTGTAACGGTCTCGATTCTCTCGCGCAGCCGGGCGATGGCACGCGGTGTGAAGGCCGCGGTCACCGGTTTGCGCATCCGCGTGTGTTCGGGCTGGTCGATCACCAGCATCGACGGAGGATCCACCGGGTTGGGCGGGACGGGCCGGGGGTGCAGGACGCGCCGTACGAGGCGCGGCGCGAACACCGTCGGTACGCCTGCACCGAAACGCTTGTCGCGCAGTATTTCTCGGGTCATATCGTGATCGAAGGTGATCCACACCGGATAGGCCCGGATCAATCCGCCCTTTCCGCGCATCTTCTCGATCAGGGCGTACGGGTTTTCTATCCCCTCCGCGCTGCCGATCAATTGCGCGAATAGATCACCGCGACGGAGCTGCACCTTCTTGAACAGGAGGATCACCCCGTGATTGTTGACCCACCGATACAGGTACTGCGGTTTCATCGAGCACTCCATCCCGGTCGAAGTCCGGTCGCGGACCGGGTCCTCACCACTGCTCCATCACCCTTTCGATCACCGGACCGACCTCGGACAGTGCGTGAGGATGACTCAACTCGAGATGACGCGCATCGACCACCTTGTTGTAAACCTCACCGGTGACATAGACACGCCACTGCTTCGCGAGTTCATCGTGGTCCGAGTGGTCCTTCCCCGCGGTGAAGAAGATCAGATCTCCGTCGAAAACGTCGGGCCGGTAATCATCGGCGATGTGACTCGCGGTCTCGAAGCTCGCCATCACCCGATCGACCTGTTCCGCGGTGAACAGCCCGGTGCCGGTCACCTGATCGCGGATGACGGCCCATGCTTGTTCGTAGGTGTCGGCTTGCGCTTCGTCTCCGAGGCCGAACAACTCTCGCCAGCCGCCGAGCAGATCCGCCATCAGCTGCCCCGGCGCCGGTTCTTCCGCCAGCGCGGGCAAAGCAATCTGCTCCTGTGGGACGGCGAGCGCGCTGTCCAGCACGGCCAGCATTCCGACCGGTTCACCGGCGCACCGAAGCCGCGCCGCCATGGCATGCGCGATCTGCCCACCCAATGACCAACCGAGCAGGTGGTACGGCCCGTTCGGCTGAACACGGCGAATCTCGGCCACGTAGCGGTCGGCCAGTTCTTCCACCGACTCGGCCGGTGGTTCGCTCGCCACTACGTGGGGGTCCTGCAATCCGTAGACCGGTCGATCGCTGTCGAGATATTCGAGCAGGCCACCATAGAACCACGCCAGCCCGCCGGCGGGGTGCACAGCGAACAGCGCGGGTTTCGTTCCGTGCGCACGCAGTGGAAGCAACACGTCCAGGCCGGAGCCACCGCCTGTCGCCTCGTCGGCCCTGCGCGCCAATACCTTCGGCGTCGCGTCGTCGAACATCCACGGCAATGCGATCGTCACACCACGCGCTCGCAGCTCGGTGACCACCATCGTGGCCAGCAGCGAATTGCCGCCCAGATCGAAGAACCCATCCGATACGCCGACCCGCTGTACTCCCAGCACTTTCGAATAGACGTCAGCGATCAGCTTCTCCGTGCGCGTGCGCGGTGCCACGAATTCGTCGCCGGATACGTCGAAATCGGGGGCGGGCAACGCCTTTCGATCGAGCTTGCCGTTGACCGTCAACGGCAGATCCGGCAGCACCATGACCGCCGACGGCACCATGTAGCCGGTCAGGACCTGCGCAGCGACCTCCCGGACTTCGCCCGGTTCGATCGGCTGCCCGTCGACGCCCACGACGTAACCGATCAGCTGATCCACGCCGCGCTCGTGGCGATGGACTGCCACCGCGGCCCGTGTCACACCCGGATGCCGCAGCAGCGCCGCCTCCACCTCACCCGGTTCGATCCGATAACCGCGCAGCTGTACTTGCGCGTCGGCACGGCCGGCATACGTCAGCTCCAGACCGCTCGCAGACTTCCGCCACCGGCCGACATCTCCGGATCGATACAACCGGGCGCCACTCGGATCGAACGGGTTCGCCACGAATCGGCCCGCGGTCAGCGCCGGAGCCCCCAGGTATCCGCGCGCGAGTTGCTCACCGGCAACGTAGATCTCCCCGGCGACACCGATCGGTACCGGCTGCAACCGGGGGTCGAGTACGTACACCTTCAAGCCCGGCAGCGGTGATCCGATCCCGGCCCCACCCGCCCCGTCGATTTCGGTCGACGTCACATGCACAGTCGTCTCGGTGATTCCGTACATGTTGACCAATCGCGGCGATTCCGGGGAATGAGCCAGGAACCAGCCGGCCAACCGTGACGTATCCAATTCCTCACCACCGAATACAACGTACCGCAGGGCGAGATCACCTGCCCCGCAACCAGATTCGCGGTAGGCGCGCTCTGCATCGGCGAACCCGTAGAACGCCGACGGAGTCTGGCTCAGGACCGTCACGCGCTCCCGTGCCACGAGGTCGACCATCTCCTGCGGGGACCGGGACGTGTCGTAGTCGACAACGACCACCCTGCCACCGGACAGCAGCGCACCCCACATTTCCCACACCGCGAAATCGAAGGCATACGAATGGAACAGCGTCCACACATCATCGGGACCGATGTCGAATCGCTCGGCCGCATGGGTGAACAAGGTGACCGCGTCACGATGGCTGACCGCCACTCCCTTGGGACGGCCCGTGGACCCCGAGGTGTAGATGACGTAGGCGAGATTGTCCGGCCGCGGCTTCGGCAATGCCGCATCGCGACAGGTCGCGATCGCTCCCACACAACCCTCGGCGATTATCAGCGGTGCCGGGTATTCCGGAATCGCCGCCGCCATATCCGCCGAGGTCAACACCGCCGCGGGAGCGGCGTCGTCCAGTATGAACCGCAATCGTTCGGGCGGGTATGCCACATCCAACGGCAGGTAGCCGGCACCCGCCCGCACCACCGCGAGCAGGCCGACGACCAGTTCGACAGAGCGCGGCAGCGCCACAGCCACCAGCGATTCCGGCCCCACTCCCTGCTCGGCCAACCGTGCGGCCACTTCACCGGCACGCCGATCGAGCTCCGCATAGGTCAGCTGTGTGGCGCCGTCGGTGACGGCGACCGCGTCCGGCTGCGCCGCGACCCGCTCGACGAACAGCTCCGCCAGCGTCGTGTCCACCACCGGGACGCCCGGCTGCCCTGCCGCGCTGAGCAATTCGCGCCGCTGCACCGGACCGACGATGTCGATATCGCCGACCGGCACCGCCGGATTCGTGGTCACCTCCTCCAGCGTCCGCACGAACGCCTGCGCGAACCGAGTCATCGTCTCCTCGACGAAAAGATCGGTGGCGAAGGTCAATCGACCCACCATGCCGGCCGGACGCCCCGCCTCGTCCACCTGCTCGACCAGCTTCACGGCCAGGTCCGCCTGTGCCTGATCGAAGCCGCCCTCCACCGGCTCGACGGTGAGCCCCGGCAGTTCCAGCGCGGCCCTACTCAGGTTCTGCACATCGAGTGTGACCTGGTAGAGCGGCAGATGCGCGGTCGACCGGGGCGGATTCAGCATCTCCACGACGTGCTCGAAGGGCACCTCGGCGTGCGCGAAGGCAGCAAGGTCCGTATCACGCGTCGCGGCCAGCAAATCGGCGAACGGCTGTTTCGGCGACACCCGCGATCGCAACACGAGGGTGTTGACGAACATCCCGATCAGATCGTCGAGTTCGCGCTCCCCGCGGCCGGCGACCGGGGTGCCTATCGCGATATCGTCCACCCCCGCCAGCCTGGACAGCAGGACGGTCAACGCGGCGTGCAGCACCATGAAGGCCGTCGCGTTCGACGCGCGTGCGACGGCATCGATGCGGGTGTGCAAGGCGACGGGCAGCTCGAAATCGATTGCGCGGCCTCGCATCGACGCCACCGGCGGCCGGGGCAGATCCGTCGGCAACTCGAGCAGGTCGGGCAGCCCGTCGAGGGTGTGCTTCCAGAACCGCAACTGCTGGGACGCGACCGAGTCCGGATCGTTCTCATCGCCGAGCAATTCACGTTGCCACAGCGCGTAGTCCGCGTACTGGACCGAAAGGGCCGGCCATGTCGGCTCCGTCCCCCGCCGAGTCGCCTCGTACGCCACAGCGACATCCCGCGCCAGCGGCATCATCGATTGCCCATCGGCACAGATGTGGTGCACACAGACGACCAGTACGTGGTCACGGTCGTCGACAGCGAACAGTTCGATCCGCACGGGCGGCGCCTGTCGCACATCGAATCCGCTCGATACGGCCGCGACCACACGTTCCATCAGATGCCGTTCGTCGATCCGGACGGGCGTCAGGGCCGGCACGACCTCGCCGACGGCGACGGCGACCTGGTGCGGCATGTCGCCGGTCACCGGGAACTTGGTCCGCAGAGACTCGTGCCGGTCGACGACCGATCCGCACGCGCGCCGCAGTGCGTCGAGATCGAGTTCTCCCCGCAACCGGACCACCAGTGGGATGTTGTACGCGCCGACCGAGGTGTCGAACTGGTTGAGGAACCACATCCGTTGCTGCGCCGGTGACAGCGGTACGAGCGCCGGCCGAGGTCGCGGAATCAGCGGCGTCCGAACGTGCCGGTCGTAAGTCGCGGTGCGAGCCGCGAGCTCGGCAACCGTCGCCGCTTCGAACAGATCCCGGACACCGATGCGCACCCCGAGGGCCGCGCTCAACCGCGCGGTCACACGCGTCGCCGACAGCGAATCTCCACCGAGGTCGAAGAAATTGTCCACTGCCCCGACTCGGTCGACGTTCAACACCTCCCCGAACACCTCCGCGACGCGACGCTCGGCGTCGGTCCGTGGGGCGACCCACTCCTTGATACCCGTGAACGCCGGCGTGGGAAGCGCCCGGCGGTCGAGTTTGCCGGTGGTGGTGAGGGGCAATGCGGCAAGCGTCACGAACACGTCGGGCACCATGTGCGCGGGCAGCCGCAACCGCGCGGCGGCCCGCACATCGTCCGGGTCCACCTCCTCGGCGGCGACGAGATAACCGACGAGCCGGCCGATGCCGCGTTCGTCCTTTCGCAGCGCGACACCCGCACGCTCGATCCCGGGACAGTCGGCCAGGACGGACTCGATCTCGCCGAGTTCGATGCGTTGCCCGCGAATCTTGACCTGGAAATCGCGGCGGCCGAGATATTCGAGCGTGTGCTGCGGTGTCCAGCGGGCCAGGTCGCCGGTGCGGTACATGCGTGAACCTGCCGCAGCGAACGGGTCGGCCACGAACGCGGCGGCGGTCGCCGCGGACCGGTTCACGTAGCCACGAGCCAGCTGTACGCCGGCCAGGTACAACTCCCCCACCACTCCGACCGGCACCGGCCGCAACCACTCGTCGAGCACGACGGCCTCGACACCGCGCATCGGGGCACCGATCGTCACCACGTCACCGGGATACAAATCGCCGATCGCGGCCAGGATCGTGGTTTCGGTGGGCCCGTACCCGTTCAGCAACCGCCGTCCGGGCGCCCACACCGCCACGGTCTCGGCCGTGACCGCCTCGCCGCCGGCGGCCAGCACCCGCAACGAGTCGAGTCCGGTGGGCGACATCGTCGCCAGCACACTCGGGGTCAGGAAGGCATGCGAAACTCGCTGCGCCGCCATGAGTTCCCGCAGCGCCTCGCCGGCGAACAGCTCCGGAGGCGGCACCACCAGCGTCGCGGCGTTGCTGTGTGCCAGCAGCACCTCGAGCACCATCGCGTCGAAGCCGGGAGCGGCGCCGAGCAGCACCCGCGACGCGCTGTCGGCACCGAAGCGATCACGTTGTACCGCTGCGAAATTCGCCAGTCCCTCATGGGTGACCGCGACCCCCTTCGGTGTTCCCGTCGAGCCCGAGGTGTAGATCACGTATGCCGCATCCCGGATATGGGGGGTGCGTGTGCGTTCTGCCGTGGTCACGGCGGACGCCGGGCACGAGGCGATGGTTTCGGCGGTGTCCGGGTGGTCGAGAACCAGCACGCGCACCGCGTCGGGGAGCAACTGCCGCGATGCCGAGTCCGTGATCGCCACTCGCACAGCGGAGTCCGCGATCATGTGCCCGACTCGCTCGGCCGGATTCCGAGTATCGACCGGCACGAAAGCCGCACCCGCTTTGGCCACCGCCCACAACGCGACGACGAACTCCACCGACCGCGGCATCACCAGCGCGACCTGATCTCCAGGGCCGACACCCCAGGCGATCAAGTGTCGCGCCATCCGGTTCGACCACGCGTCCAGCTCACGATAGGACACCGTGCGTTCCCCTGAAACCATCGCTGCGGCAGCGGGTTCGGTGGACGGGCCCACTGCGAGCAGCTCCGCCATCAGGCGCGGCGCTTCGGCGCTGCCCCCCGAAGCGGGTACCAGCTCGCGACGCTCGCGCGCGGACAACAGGTCGATCGCGCCGAGCGGCGTACGCGGATGGGTCGTGACCGTGCGCAGCACCGCCTCGACACGTGCGGCGAGACCGGCCGCCGTGACGTCGTCGATACGGGACCGCTGGTACCGGACTCGGACATGCAGTTCGTCGGTGTGATGCGCTTGCACCGTGATCGGGTAGTGCGTGGCGTCGCTGCCTTCCGCCGTGACCACCCGCATCCCGTCGATGTCGGCGTCCCCCATGCCGCTGCTGTCGACCGGATAGGACTCGAAGACGACCAGTGTGTCGAACAGTTGAGTGCCGCCCGCGGCCGCCATGATCTGCGACAGTTCGACGTAGTGGTGTTCGAGCAGACCGGTGTTCTCGGCCTGCAACCGATTCAGCGCGTCCTCGACGGTCAGGTTCCGGCCCACGTCGGCGACGACCGGAATCGTATTGATGAACAGGCCGATCATCGACTCGACGCCCGGCAGGTCGGCCGGCCGGCCGGAAACGGTGCTGCCGAATACGACGCGTTCGACGCCGAGCAGATTGCCCAGTACCAGCGCCCAGGCGAACTGCACGATCGTCGCCATCGTCACCGCTTCGGCCCGGGCGAATTCCATCAACTCCGCCGTGACGGCGTGATCGAGCACGATCGCCAGATCGATCGGGATGTCGGTGGTCGCCGCCGAGTGCGGATCGGCGACCAGTGTGGGCTCACCGATGTCGGACAGCGCATCTCGCCACGCCGCGATGCTGGTGGACCAGTCGCGCCGGTTCAGCCAGTCGAGGTAGTCGCGGTACGACGCGACGTCGGGCAACAGTTCCGCCCGGGTGTCCACCGCGTACAGGCCGATCAGCTCACGCCACAACAGCGGCAAGGACCAACCGTCCAGCAGGAGGTGGTGCGCCGTCAACACCAGCCGGAAGTCCTGCGGCCCGGCGACGATGAACAAGAACCGCAGCAGCGGTGGGTCGGCCGGATCGAATGTGGCCGTACGCTCGGCCGCGAGCAGGTCATCCAATTGCTCTGCCCCGGTGGTCGACTCGATTCTGCGCCAGCTGACGGTGGTGTGGGCGGGCACGACCTGCGCGGGCACGCCGTCGGCCGTGCGGGTGAAAGCGGCTCGCAGGTTGGGGTACCGCTCGAGCAGGGCGTTCGCAGAACGCTCGAGCCGGTTCTCGTCGACGGCGCCGGCCAGGACGACCACCGATTGAGCTGTGTAGACGTCGAGCCGGCCGGTGGCGAGTTCGGCGTGGAACAGCAACCCCGCCTGCAGCGGCGCCAGCGACCATACGTCGGTCAGCGCACCGTACCGGTCGGCGAATGCGTCCAGCTCGGGCTGGGTGAGGTCGACGAGCGGGACGTCGGCGCGGGAGAGACCCCAGTCGGGGTTCGCGCGGGCCGCCTCGGCGATCGCGGTCACGGCGTCGACCCATTCGTCGACGAGTTCGGCGACGTCGTCGTGTTCGAGCAACCGCGAGGCGTAGCCGATGTGCGCCGACAGCTCGGGTCCGGCCGCGGTGTCCGCGATATTCACGTCGATCGTCAGCACGGCCGCGGCGGGCATATCCGGATCGAATGCGGCGCGCCGGTCGAACTGTTCATCGGTCGGCACCCATGCCAGGTCCGACAAGGACGTGAGATCGACGCCGGCGCGGCCGAGATTGTTGTAGCTGATCTGTGGCTCCGGCGAGGCTGCGAGCCGGTCGGCGGTGTCGGCGTTCGTATAGCGCAGCAGACCGTATCCGATGCCCTTGTCCGGGATCGCGCGCAACTGATCCTTCACGGATTTGACCGTCGCGCGCGGATCCGCGAGCGCGATTCCATTCAGGTCGAGCGCAACCGGGTACGCGTTGGTGAACCACCCCACGGTGCGTGAGACGTCGGCGCCCGCAGCGATCTGCTCTTCACGTCCGTGACCCTCCAACAGGACTTTCACGCCCTCATGGGTGACACCGCGCCGCTTGCGCCAGCGTGTCACCGCCACGGCCAGAGCGGCGAGCAAAGCATCGTCGATGCCGCCGCGAACGGCACCGGGCACCGCATCGAGCAACACCGAGGTGCGCTCTGCCGGAATGGACACTGCCAGATGCCGCACGGTCGACTGGGTATCGACTGCGGGATCCAATGCCGCACAGCCGACCAGCGGATCGGCGGCCGCACTCATCCGATGCCACAGTTCGTATTCACCGGCGCGATCCTCAGCGGCGGCACCCAGCGCGTGCGCCCACCGGCGCATGGACGTGCCCGGCGCCGGCAGCTCCACCGGTTGCCCGTGTGTGACCTGTTGCCAGGCGGCCACGAAGTCGGGAATCAGGATGCGCCACGACACCCCGTCGACCGCCAGGTGGTGAATCACGATGAGTGCCCGGGCCTCGGCATCGACACCCCGTTCGGGAACCAGGCACACGACCTGCAGCATCCGGCCCGTGGCCGGATCCAGGCCGTCGGACGCGGCTGCCAGCGCCGCTTCCACCACGGCCGTGAAACCGTCGCTGCCCGGCGCCTCGCCGGCACGGAATGTGCGGGTCAGCACCGACCCCGCCGCGTCAGCGGCGGACTCCGGCAGCACCTCCAGCCGTCGTTCGCGCAACCGCGAGCGCAGCATGTCGTGCCGTTGAAGAACCGCCTGCACGGTCGCGGTCACGTCGTCGACTCGCACGTCACCGGGCAACCGCACCAACATCGATTGCGCGAACCGATCGGCTGCCCCGAGTCGGTCGACGAACCACGACACGATCGGCGTGAAGGGGATCTCTCCCACTCCGCCCTCGGGCAGCTCCGCGAGCGACGTCCGTTCGGAAGCCGCCGCAACCTGCGCCAGTCCGCGAACGGTCTTGCGCTCGAAGATGTCCCGGGCGGTCACGACGACACCCGCGGACTTCAGCCGCGATGCCAGCTGGATCGACATGATGGAGTCACCGCCGAGCGCGAAGAACGATGTTCCCGCGCCGACCGACGCGATGCCGAGAACGTCGGCGAAGACAGCCGCGATAGTACGTTCCAGGTCGGTCGCCAACGCCGGCACATCGTCTTCCCCGAGCTCGAAGACGGGCTCCGGCAGCGCTTTCCGGTCCACCTTGCCGGTCGAGGCGAGCGGCATGCGGTCGAGCACCGTGACGACTGCCGGCACCATGTGGGCAGGCAAGGCGGCAGCGACATGGTCGAGCACCGCAGTCGGTTCGAGGTCCGCCGCAGGGTCGGTCACGATGTAGGCGGCGAGAATCGGTTGCCCACCGGGACCGGTTCGGTGCACGGTCACGGCGGAGACCACCTCGGGGTACGCGAGCAGCGCGGCGTCGATTTCGCCGAGTTCGATGCGCTGGCCGCGAACCTTGACCTGGAAGTCGATGCGGCCGACGTATTCCAGCGCACCGCGCGCGGTCCAGCGGACCATGTCGCCGGTGCGGTACATCCGCGAACCCGGTTCCCCGTAAGGATTCGCCACGAACGCAGCCGCCGTCGCCACGGACCGATTCAGGTAACCGCGCGCCAACTGAGCGCCCGAAAGGTACAGCTCCCCTTCCACTCCGACCGGCACGGGCCGCAACCGCGCGTCCAGGACCACGGCCTGCGCACCCCGGATGGGCCCGCCGATGGTGATCACGTCCCCGGGCTGCACCGGATCGCTCATCGTGATGACGATCGTTGTTTCCGTCGGCCCGTAGATGTTGTGCAAACGCCGGCCCGGTGCCCAGGCGGCGACCACATCCGTCGCCACCATCTCCCCGCCGACCGCCAGCATCCGCACGCAATCGAGGCCGGCGGGCGACATCGTCGCCAGCACACTCGGCGTCAGGAACGCATGCGATACCCGGTGCGTCCTGATCAGCTCGGCCAGCTCCGAACCGCCGAACACCTCCGGTGGCGATACGACCAACGCCGCACCGGCGGCGTGCGCCATCAACGCCTCGAGCAGGACCGCGTCGAAGGCGGGCGCGGCCACTTGCAGCACCCGCGAGGTGCTGTCCACCCGGTACCGATCACGCTGCTCGGCCGCGAAGCCCGCCAGTCCTTCGTGTGTGACGACAACGCCCTTCGGCTTTCCCGTCGAGCCGGAGGTGTAGACCACATAGGCCGCGTCTCTAATCTGCAAGGCCCGCGGGCGATCCGCGTCCATGACGGCGTGCTGCGGACGCGAGGCGATATCGGCGGCCGAACGCGGATCATCGAGCATCAGCCAGCGGACGCCGTCCGGCAACGACATGCGTGCCGCCTCGATCGTGATCCCGATCTCGACGCCGGAATCGTCGACCATATGCCCGATGCGCTCGGCGGGGTACCGCAGATCCACCGGCACGAATGCGGCGCCGGTCTTCGCGATCGCCCACATGGCGATGTGGTAGCCGACCGACCGGGGCACGGCGAGGGCGACGAATACACCCGGCCCGACGCCCTGGGCCAACAGATGAGCGGCGAGCTGGTTCGACCGCCGGGCGAGCTCCTCGTAGGTGAGGCTCTCGCCGTCTCCGATCAGCGCGATCGCGAAGGGGTTCGCGACCGCGGCCGACGCGAGCAGCACGGGAAGCAGGCACGGCGTGGTCGTGCCGGCGCCACGTGCGGGAAGCAGGTGTTGTGTCTCCTCGGCACTCAGCAATCCGATGTCGCCCACCGGCCGGGTCGGATCGGCCGTGACCGCGTCGAGTACGCGAACGAACCGCTCTGCGAACGATGCTACGGTCGACTCGACGAAAAGATCTGTGGCGTAGACGATCTCGACATCGATACCGGCGGGCCGCTCATCCTCGACGCGTTCGGTCGCCAGCACGGTGAGGTCGGTTTTGGCCTGTGCCACGCCGGGATCGAGGAGTTCGACATCGACACCGGGCAACTCGAACCGGGCCGGGCGCATGTTCTGCAGCCCGAACATCACCTGGAACAACGGTGTATACGCGGTCGACCGGGGGCGCTCCAGGGCATCGACCAGTCGTTCATAGGGCACGTCGGCGTGCGCGAGCGCCTCCACATCGGTGCGGCGCACCTCCGGCAGAAATTCGCTGAACGACCGGTCCTCACGTACCCGCGTGCGCAACACGACGGTGTTGACGAACATGCCGACCAGATCGTCCAGCGCCTGGTCGCCGCGCCCGGCAACCGGGGTGCCGACACAAATGTCTTCGCTGTGCGCGGTGCGAGCCAGCAGGATCGCCAGCGCCGCGTGGAGCACGACGAACACGGTGACGCCTTCGCGGTGCGCCAGCCGCACCACAGCGTCGTGCAGCCGCGGCGGCACCGCGACGTCGATGCTGCCGCCGGCCGTCGACACAGTGGCCGGCCGGGGCCGATCGGTCGGAAGGTCGAGCATTTCCGGGGCGTCATCGAGAACATCGCTCCAGTAGGCGATCTGCCGCGCCGACAACGACGCCGGATCGTCCTCGGCGCCCAGCATGTCGCGCTGCCACAGCGCATAGTCGGCGTACTGCACTGTCAGCGGTTCCCATTGCGGCACAAGCCCGTTCACACGTGCTTCGTAGGCGGCGAAGATGTCACCGGCCAGCGGCGCCATCGAGGAGCCGTCAGCGGCGATGTGATGAGCCACGAGCACGATCACGTGCTCTTCGGCGCCGATGCGGTACAGCCGTGCACGCACAGGCGCCGAGTGCGCGATGTCGAAACCCGCCCCGGAGGCCTGGTGGATCCGGTCGGTCAGCTCGGGCTCGCCGGCGACCGTTTCGGGAACAAGCGCCAGTTCCGCGGCCATGGCGGACACGTCGTGCACCACTTGGCACGGCTCGCCGTCGACGGGGGGATATGTCGTCCGCAGCGGCTCGTGTCGAGCCACCACGTCGAGCAGCGCCGCCTGCAGCGCAGCGACGTCCAGCGCACCGGTCAACCGCGCCGCGAAACAGATGTTGTACGCCGCCGACACGGTGTCGAACTGATTGAGGAACCACATCCGTCGCTGGGCCGCCGCCAGCGGCACGGTCGCCGGCCGTGTCCGTGGCGCGAGGGGAATCGTCGTGGAATCGGTGCGCCGGGCGAGGTGCTCGCCGAGTCGTGCGATCGTCGGCTCGTCGAAGATGTCACGGATTCCGGCCTCGACACCGAGGGCTGCCCGGGCCCGCGCCGCTATCCGCGCGGCCGAGAGCGAGTTGACACCGATCTCGAACAAGTTCGCCGTCACGCTCACGCGATCGGCTCCCGTGACCTGCGCGACGATATTCGCGAGTACCGTTTCGGGGCCGGTTCGAGGTGGCACGAATTCCTCCCCATCGTCGAACGTCGGCTGCGGCAACGCGGCTCGATCGAGCTTGCCGTTCGCGGTGAGCGGCATCGAGTCGAGCACTTCCACCGCGGTGGGAACCAGGTACGGCGGCAGCGAGCGAGTGAGCTGCTCGCGAATCGCGCGACCGCTGGTTGTCGCTCCCGGCGCCCGCGTCACGTATCCGACGATCCGATCCGAGGTGGCGACAACGACCGCACGAGCCACCTCCGGCAGTGCGGACAGCGCGGCTTCGATGTCACCGGGTTCGACTCGCTGTCCGCGGACCTTCACCTGGAAGTCGCTGCGGCCCAGGAATTCCAGCTCGCCGGCCTTCGTCCACCGGACCAGATCGCCGGTGCGGTACAGTCGCTCCCCCGGGTCACCGAACGGGTTCGCGACGAAGGCCGCGCACGTAAGAGCGGCACGAGCGTGATAACCCCGCGCCAGCTGTACACCCGAGACGTACAGATCGCCGACGACCCCGATGGGCACCTGCCGCAGCCGCGCATCGAGCACATGAACCCGCATACCGGCGACGGGTGTACCGATCGGCACCGTCGCGCGGGGCGTCACGCCGGGCAGGCACCGCCGGGAGGTGACGACCTCCGCCTCTGCGGGGCCGTACCAGTTCACCAGATCCGCGTTCACGAACACCTGCGCCGCAGCGTCGACTGTGCGTTGTGCCAGCGCCTCTCCCGCGACGAATACCCGCCGCACGGACGCCATCTGCGGGGAGCTCGTGGATTCGAGAAGCACGTCGAGCATCGACGGGACGAAGTGCACCGTGCCGACCTGATGGCGCGCGATGACATCGGCGATGTACGCCGGATCGCGGTGTCCGTCGGGCGCGGCGATCACGATCCGCGCGCCGGTCTGCAACGGCCAGAACAATTCCCAGACCGCGATATCGAACGTGATCGGAGTCTTGTGAAGCACCACGTCGGCCGTGCTGTGCGGCCACTGCTGCTGTGCCCACGCCAGCTGACTCACAGTCGCTGCGTGAGTGAGGGTGACTCCCTTCGGGACACCGGTGGAGCCGGAGGTGAACAAGACGTAGGCACAGTGTCCCGCCTCGAGCGGCACGCGCCGCTGGGCGTCGGTGATCGGGCTGTCGGGCATACCCGTCAGGTCCAGTCGATCGATCCGCACAGAGTCGAATTCATCCGGCAGTTCGGCGCCGTCGGACGTGGTGGTGAGCACCACCAGCGGCTGTGCCGCGTCCAGCACACGCGCGATACGCGCACTCGGATGATCCGGATCGATCGGAAGGAACGCGGCGCCCGACTTCACCACGGCGTACAGAGCCGTCACGAGCTCGGCGGAGCGGCGCACGGCCACTGCCACAACGGTTTCGGGCTCCGCGCCACGGGCGATGAGCCATCCGGCCAGACGATTGACGCGGGCGTCGAAATCCCGGTAGGTCAACACCTCACCGTCCGGAAGGACGACCGCCGGAGCGTCGGGCGTGCGCGCTACCTGCTCGTCGAAGGCATCGACAAGGGTCCGGCCCGTCACGACGGCGTCGCCGGTGTCGTTCCACCGTTCCAGTAGCTTCCGGTCGGCGGCACCGAGCAGGTCGATCCGATCGACAGTCGTGCCGGCATCGGACGCCGCGACGTCGAGAACGTGCACGAACTGCTCGGCGAAGCGTCGCACGGAGTCTTCGTCGAACAGATCTGTGGCGTATGTCATGCGCAATCGCATGCCGGCCGGCTCGTTGTGTGTGCCGTGTTCCTCGGTCATCATGAGCAGCAAGTCGTAGATCGCGGCGCTGTCGCCGGGGTCGACGCTCTCGGCAGTGAGACCGGGAAGCTCGACCCGTGCCCGCGCCATGTTCTGGTAGGCGAGCATCACCTGGAACAACGGGGTGTGCGCCGTCGATCGTGGCGGATTCAGCGCATCGACGAGCTGCTCGAACGGAACAGCGGCATGGTCGTATGCCTCGATGTCGGTGCGCCGCACATCGTGGAGCAGGCTCATGAATGTCTGATCGGGCGTGATCCGGGTGCGCATGACCAGCGTATTGACGAACATCCCGACCAGATCGTCCAGCGACCGGTCGCCGCGCCCGGCGTGGGGCACACCGATGGTGACGTCGTCACTGCCGGACAGTTTCGACAACACGATGGCCAGCGCGGTGTGCACCACCATGAACGTCGTGGCCCCGGCTCGGCGCGCCAGCGACTCCACCCGCCCGTGCAGCTCAGCGGAGATCGCGACGTGGGTCACCGCTCCGCGTTGGGTCTGCTCGATCGGCCGCGGCCGATCGGTGGGCAGCTCCAGCACATCGGGGATGCCCGCCAGTCGAGTTCGCCAATAGGCGATGTCGCGGGCGACGTAGGAGTCCGGATCGTCCACCGAGCCGAGCACCTCGCGCTGCCACAGCGCGTAATCGGCGAATTGGAGGGGCAACGGCGCCCATTCCGGCGCGGTGCCGCTGGACCGCGCCCGGTAGGCGGTGACGATATCGGTGGCCAGGGGCGCCACCGAATAGCCGTCGCAACTGATGTGATGGACAGCCATCGCGATCGTCCAGGTGGTGTCCGACAGCTGAAACAGCGCGACGCGCACCGGTACCCGCTGCGAAACGTCGAATCCGATGCTCGAGAATTCGGCCAGCCGCTGCGCCAGCTCGCGCTCGCCGATCGGCTGAGGCGTGAGATCGCACGTGGCGAGCACGTCGGCCGCATCCAGCACAACTTGAGCCGCCGTACCGTCGACTGCCGGGTATACCGTGCGCAAGCTCTCGTGCCGCTCGACGACGTCGCCGACGGCCGCTGCCAGCGCTTCGACATCGAGAACGCCTTCGAGCCGAATCGCCAGCGGCACAACGTATCCCGCCGACTCGGGATCGAATTGGTTGAGCAACCACATCCGATTCTGCGCCTGCGACAGCGGAACGCGATCCGGCCGGGAGCGCCGGGTCGGCGCAGGAAGGCTCGGTACCGCACGCAAATGCCCGATACGCTCGGCGAGATCGGCCACAGTCGATGCCGCGAAGATCATGTGCACCGGTATGGATATGTCGAGAATATGGCCGATGCGGCTCAATGCGCGCGTCGCGAGCAGCGAATTGCCGCCCAGGTCGAAGAAACTGTCGTCGGCGCTGACCGCCGGCAGCTCGAGAAGCTCGCCGAAGACCCCGGCGATGGCCTGTTGGACAAGACCTTTCGGCTCCCGGTACTCGGACGGATGGGTGCCCGCTTCCGGTTCGGGCAATGCCCTGAAATCGACCTTACCGTTCGCCGTGAGCGGGATCGAGTCGACCCGTACCACCGGTGTCGGCACCATGTAGGCGGGCAATCGCTGCAGCAGGAAACTTCGCACCTGCCTGACGTCGAGCGCGGGTTCGGCCACCACGTAGGCGACCAACCGCTGCTCGCCGCCGTCGGTGCATACCTGCGCGACGGCCCCGTGCACCTGCTCGTGGGCGAGCAACGCCGCTTCGACGTCACCGAGTTCGATCCGCAGCCCGCGAATCTTGACCTGAGAGTCCGCGCGACCGACGTACCGGATATCTCCGCCCTCGTCCCAGCGGACCAGGTCGCCGGTGCGATACAGGCGGCCGCCGGCGGCACCGGCGAACGAATCGGCAACGAACGTCGCCGCCGTCGGACCCGGCCGCCGGTGATAACCGCGCGCCAATTGGATTCCGCCCAGGTACAACTCGCCGGTCACCCCGGGGGGAACCGGACGCAGCCGCGAATCCAGCACGTGGACGACCACGTTGGCTTCGGGAGCTCCGATCGGCACCGCGACGGCATCGAAATCTTCGATCCGGTGGGCGGTCACGCTCACCGCGGCCTCGGTCGGCCCGTACAGGTTGTCGATGCGCGCGTCGCTGAGATCGCGGAACCGGCGGACGGTGTCGGCCGGGAGCGCCTCGCCGATGCACAGCACACGACGCAGGTCGGGGAACGCGCCGGGAGTGGCCACGTCGACGAAGGCCGAGAGCAACGACGGGACGAAGTCCACGGTCGTCACCCGGTACTCCGCCATCAGCCTGGCCACGGCAGTGGGGTCGGCGTGTGCGTCAGGACCCGCGACAACCAGTGACGCGCCGCACGTCAACGCCGAGAAGAGCTCCCAGATCGACAGATCGAACGTGAACGGCGTCCGCAGCAGCATGACGTCGTCGCCGCCCAGCCGGTAGTGATCGCGCATCCACCGGAGTTGGTTCACGACCGCGGCGTGCGGAACGGCGACCCCCTTCGGCACGCCCGTCGACCCGGATGTGTAGATGACATAGGCCAGATCGTCCGCACGCAACGGCCGGGTTCGGTCGGCGTCGGTCAACGGCGCCCCGTCGATGCGGGCGGTCTCGAACTCTTCGAGCGTCCACACCGCAACGTCGTCGGGCAGAGTCACCGCGTCGGCGCGACGGGTGAGGACCGCGCTCGGCCGTGCGGCGGTGAGCACGGCCCGCAGGCGGTCGATCGGATGATCCGGATCCAGGGGCAAGTAGGCCGCGCCGGCCGCGTGGATCGCATACAGGGTGGTCAGCATCTCGACGGAGCGCCGCATCGCGACTGCCACAACGTTTTCCGGACCGACCCCCCGTGCGATCAGCGCGCGGGCGAGCGAATTCACTCGCGCAGCGAACTCACCATAGGTGAGTCGATCCCCGGTCTCGGTGACCAGAACCGCCGTGCGCTCCGGCGTCTCCACCGCCTGCGTCGCGAACATCTGCGCAATCGTCGAGCTCGTACGGCGGATGGTCTCCCCCGTCGAGCGTGCGGTGAGTACGCGTGCCTCGTGTGCCGACAGCAGATCGATGTCGCCGACGGCCCGGGCAGGATCGGCGACGACCGCGCGCAGGAGCGACAGGTAGCGCTCGAACATCGTGACGATCGTCGTCTCGTCGAACAGGTCTGTGGCGTACCCGAATTCGACTGTCATCTCGCCCGGTTCACCAGCGGGTCCGAGAGTGTCGACGAGGTTCAGATGCAGGTCGTATTTGGCCACGCTCGGGTCGGGCATATGAGCCGAAACCGTCAGGCCGTCGAACGTCACCGTGGGGATATCGATGTTCTGGAACGAGAATCCGACCTGGGTCAACGGCGCGTGGGCCGTCGTGCGCTGCGGGTTCAGCACCTCCACGAGGCGTTCGAACGGGATATCGGCATTCTCGAAGGCGGCCAGATCTGTGGCCCGGACCTGTTCCAGAATCCGGGTGAAGGACGCATCGGGCTCGATGCGCGTCCGCAATACCAGTGTGTTGACGAACATTCCGATCAGGCCGTCGAGTCCCGGCTCTCCGCGACCTGCGATGGGCGTGCCCACTGCGATGTCATCGGTTCCCGACAGTCGCGCCAGCAGCGCCGCGAACGCGGCGTGCGTCACCATGAACACCGTGGTGTCGTGGCGGCGGGCCAGCCCGGCCAGGTCACGATGCAGGTCGGCCGGCACTGTCGTCGACACCGTCGCCCCGCGGAACGATTGCTGTGCCGGTCGCGGACGGTCGGTGGGCAGGTCGAGCACTTCGGGCAGATCGGCGAGAGTTGCCTGCCAGTACGCGATCTGGGCCACGGTGGCACTGTGTGGGTTGTCTTCGGTACCCAGCAGCTGACGTTGCCACAGGGCGTAATCCGCGTACTGCACGGGCAACGGCGCCCATTGCGGAGCCTGCTGCCGAGTGCGGGCTCGGTAGGCGGTCGTCAAGTCGGCGGCGAGGGGGGCGAGCGATGAACCGTCGATACTGATGTGATGAACCACGAGAACCAAGGTGTGCTCGTCGGTTGCAGTGCGCAGCAGCGTGATTCGGCAGGGCACGGCGGAGGTGACGTCGAATCCGGCCGCAACTTCGGCGGCGATCCATGCCTCGACTTCATCCGCCGCGACGGACACCGGCGCCGGCGTCGGCAGAACGGCAGCCACCGGGACGATCACCTGGTGTGGGCCGCTTTCGCTGTCCGGGTAGACGGTACGAAGGGACTCGTGCCGGTCGAGCACATCCGCGATCGCGGCGTGCATGGCGCTCACGTCCAGGGTTCCCGACATGCGCACGACCAGCGGAACGTTGTATACCGCAGAGCCGGTGTCGAATCGGTTGAGGAACCACATGCGGGTCTGGGCGGGTGACAGCGGGATTCGGTCCGGGCGCTGCTGTGGCTCGAGCGGTGCTCGTCCGCCCGCGTCGGCGGTGCGCAAGCGCTCCGCCAACGCCATGACGGTGTCCGCCTCGAACAGGGCGCGCAGTGGTACGTCGACGCCGAAGGCGCTGCTCAAGCGGGCCGCGGCACGCGTAGCCGACAGCGAATTGCCGCCGAGATCGAAGAAACTGTCCAAGACACCGACTTGCTCGATGCCCAGAACCTCCGCGAAGACATCCGCGACGCTCTGCTCGGCCGCGTTGCGAGGTGCGACGAACTCGGTGGTCGTTGCGGCGAAGACCGGTTCCGGCAGTGCCGCTCGATCGACTTTGCCCACCGACGATAGCGGCAGCGTGTCGAGCACCATCACCGTCTCGGGCACCATATGCGAGGGCAAGCGCTGCGCGACATGGTTCAACAGTTCCGCTGTGTCGATATCGGCTCCGGCGGGGACCACGTAGCCGGCCAGTCGAGTGCCGCCATCGGTCGCAACCCCTACGGCGACTGCTGCCGCGACGTGGGGATGTCCGGACAGAACGGATTCGATTTCACCGAGTTCGATCCGCTGGCCGCGGATCTTGACCTGGAAATCGGTGCGCCCGACATATTCCAGCGTGTGCTCCGGTGTCCAGCGGGCGAGATCGCCGACGCGGTACATGCGTGTGCCCGGCGCACCGAACGGATTCGCGACGAACGACGTGGCCGTCCGGGCGGGCCGATTGAGATATCCGCGAGCCAGCTGGATGCCGGCGACGTACAACTCTCCGGTCACCCCGACCGGCACCGGCCGCAATGACGCGTCCAGCACCACAGCCTCTACTCCACGGATCGGACCACCGATCGTCACGAGGTCGCCGACACACAACGGATCACTGATCGCGACCATGATCGTGGTCTCGGTCGGTCCGTACCCGTTGAACAGCTGTCGTCCCGGCGCCCACACCGCCACGGTTTCCGGGGACACGGCCTCTCCGCCTGCCACCAGCACCTGCAGCGAATCCAGTCCGGCGGGCGACATCGTCGCCAGCACGCTCGGTGTCAGGAACGCGTGGGAAACCTGGTGTGTCCGAATCAGTTCCGCCAGTTCACGGCCGGCGAACACATCCGGGGGCGAGATCACCAGCAGGGCGCCGTTGGTGTGCGCCATCAACAGCTCCAGCATCACCGCGTCGAAACCGGGCGCGGCGACCTGCAGCACGCGCGACCTCGAATCGGCCCGGTAGCGCTCACGCTGTTCGGCCGCGAAATTCGCCAGGCCCGCGTGGGTGACCGCCACGCCCTTCGGTGTGCCTGTCGATCCCGAGGTGTAGATCACGTATGCCGTATCCGCGGCTCGGCAGGGGCGCGTCCGGTCTACGTCCGTGACGGTAGCGGCCGATCGTGTCGCGATCGACGCCTGAGTGTCCGGATCGTCGAGAACCAGCGCTCGAACCGCGGTCGGGAGCAGGTTGCGCGAATTGTCGACGGTGATCGCGATCCGCACGCCGGAGTCCGCGATCATGTGTGCGACACGTTCTGCCGGGTTGCGAGGATCGACCGGAACGAACGCGGCACCCGCCTTGGTCGTCGCCCACAGTCCGACCACGAATTCCACCGACCGAGCCATCATCAACGCGACGTGATCGCCCGGGCCCACGCCCTCCTGGATCAACACTCGCGCAAGACGATTCGACCACTCGTCCAATCGGCCGTAGGACACCGAGTGCGCACCGGACACAATCGCAGGCGCATCGGGATCTCCGCCCAGCAAGTTCGCCAGCACCGACGGTTCGACGCCGGCGCCACCCGACGCGGGCACCAGCTGCGTTCGCTCGAGCCCCGACAACAACTCCACATCACCGACCTGCGCCTCCGGGTTCGATACGAAGGCATCGAGAATACGGTTCAGCCGCGCGGCGAGCTCGTCGATCGTGCCCCGGTCGAACAGGTCCGTCGCGTAATTGATTCGCAGTGCGACGTCGCCGCCCGCAGCCGAGTTCTCGGCCACCGTGACGATGAGGTCCACCTTTGCCGGCTCGGGCCCCGGATCCAGGATCTCGACGGTGAGTTCAGGAAGCTCCAGTCTCGGCCGGTCCATGTTCTCGAAGGCCAGATAGACCTGACACAACGGGGCATACGCCGTCGAATGTGCCGAATCGAGTTTCTCCACGATGCGTTCGAACGGCAGATCGCGGTAGGCGAAGGCGTCGACGTCGACATCTTTGACCCGCGCGAGGAATGCGGTGAGTGATTCGTCGTCGCGCACCTCGGTACGCAGCGGCACCGTATTGACGAACATTCCGATGAGCGGCTCGAGCGCGCGTTCACCTCGGCCCGCGACCGGTGTCCCGACGGTGATGTCCGAAGAACCGGACAGTCGGGCGAGCAGCACGGCCAGTGCGGCATGAACGACCATGAAGGTCGTGACATTCGCGGTGCGCGCCAACCGCTCGATCTCGCCGAAGGTCTGAGCCGGGATCACCGTGCGCGTGACGTCGCCACGCAGGGATCGGCAGCTGGGGCGCGGGCGATCGGCGGGGAGTTCCAGCACCGGCGGCATGCCCGCCAGTCGCTGTGTCCAGTAACCCAATTGCTGCGCGGCCACCGAGTTCGGATCGTTCTCGTCGCCGAGCAGTTCCCGGTGCCAGACGCTGTAATCGGCGTACTGCACCGTCAACGGCTGCCAGTCCGGAGTCTTCTCCTCCGACCTCGCGCTGTACGCGGCTGCCACATCGGCGGCGAGCGGTCGCAGAGATGAGCCGTCGCAGCAAATATGGTGCAGCACAAGAACAAGGACGTGGCACCGCCGGTCGCCGGTCGCAAGCAGCGCGCCCCTGATCGGCGGACCGAGGCGCACGTCGGTCCCGGCCGAGGCCAGCTCTCGAATCCGGTTCGCGATCTCGTCGGGGTCGGTGGGCTTCGGCGTCAGATCGAGTTCCGCGACGACTTCCTCGGCCGGCAGAACGACCTGTGTCCCGGTACCGTCCACGGCGGGGTAGAAAGTGCGCAGTGACTCGTGCCGGTCGATCACGTCGGTCAGACAGGCACGCAGTGCCGCGGTGTCGAGACGTCCGGTCAGCTGCATCACCAACGGAATGTTGTATGCGGCAGAAGCCGGATCGGCTTGGTTGACCAGCCACATTCTGTTCTGCGCGGGTGCCAGCGGAACCGGCCCGGACCGCCGCGCCGGGCTCAGCACCGGCCGGCGAGCGTGGTGGCCGGCCTCGATATGCGCGGCGAGTTCGGCGACCGTCGGTTTACCGAACAGGTCGCGGACCGACACATCGCGTCGGGTCACCTCGGCGATGCGCACGGCCGCGCTGGTCGCGGTGAGCGAATTGCCGCCGAGTTCGAAGAAACTGTCCGACACGCCAACCCGCTCCAGGTCGAGAACCTCGGCGAAGACGTCTGCGATCGACTCTTCGACAGCGGTGCGCGGCGCGACGTACGCTGCGGCCGAATCGAATACCGGATCCGGCAGCGCACGGTGGTCCACCTTGCCGTTGACCGTGAGCGGCAAAGCCGCCAATACGACGATGCCCGCGGGGACCATGTATTCCGGCAGCCGCGCACCGACGTGTGCGCGAAGGGATTCGGCCTCGCAGATGGCGTCGTCGGCCGGCACGACATAGGCGACCAGCCGAGCCGCCTCCGTGCCCGGACGGTGTACGACGACGACGGCCGCCGACACCGCGCTGTGACTCAACAGTGAGTTACGAATTTCGTCCAGCTCGATCCGGAAGCCGCGCAGTTGCACCTGCTGGTCGGCTCGGCCACGATATTCCAACTCGCCGTTGTGGTTTCGTCGTGCCACGTCACCGCTGCGGTACAGGCGCTCGCCCGGCTTCCCGAACGGATTCGCGACGAAGCGTCCGGCGGTCAACGCAGGGCGGTTCAGGTAACCGCGCGCGAGTTGAGCGCCTGCCACGTAGATCTCGCCCCACGCGCCGAGCGGGACCGGGCGGAGACGCTCGTCGAGGACGAATGTTCGCAGACCCGGCAACGCCGGCCCGATCGCACTCGGCGCGCCCGGCGCGGCGATGTCGCGTGTGAGGCCGAGGTAGGTGACGAAGACCGTGGTTTCGGTGATCCCGTAACTGTTGGCCAGCACAGGCGAATTCGGGTTGTGCTCGTACCAGTCGGCCAACCCCGCCGGATCCAGCGCCTCGCCCGAAAGGATGACCAATCGAAGCGATAGCGCACCGTCCGGCTCCCCTGCGGTGGCGTAGCGCTGCCGGGCGGCTGCGAACTGGAGGAACGCCGAAGGCGTCTGGTTGAAAACGGTCACCTTCTCACGGACCGCGAGCCGCACGACATCGTCGGGCGAACGCGTGGTGAGGCTGTCGACGATGACGACTCGGCCTCCGCTGACCAGGGCGCCGAATATTTCCCACACCGAGTAGTCGAACGCGAACGAGTGGAAGAACGTCCAGACGTCCTCGGCGCCCACTCCGATCTCGGCACACGTATTGACCAGGTAGGTGGCGACGGCGCGATGGGATATCGAGACTCCCTTCGGCCGTCCGGTCGATCCGGACGTGTAGATGACGTAGGCGACGTGGTCGGAACGCAGTGCACCGGTGCGCTCGGCATCGGTGATCGGAGCCGAGCGGTCGCCGGGTTCTACACAGGTATCGTCGTCGAAGAGAATCACGCGTCCGGGGTCACCCGGAATATGCTCGCGCATATCCTGATTCGTCACGATGACGATCGGGTCGGCGTCGTTCAACACATATTCGAGCCGCTCGGTCGGGTGAGCTACGTCCACCGGCAGGTATCCGGCGCCCGACTTCAGTACGGCCAGGACGACGACGATCAGATCGACATTTCGCGGCATGGCGATGGCCACGAGAGTCTCCGGCCCTGCGCCGAGGGCGATGAGCCTGCGAGCGAACCGTGTGGACGACTCGTCCAGTTCGCGGTAGGTGAGGGCTGTCGCGCCGGAACTGACAGCCACCGCGGACGGACTGGCGGCAGCCTGCCGGGCCAGGAGTTCCACCAGAGTCTCGCCGGGCGATTCTCCGTGGCGGCCGGCGAGTTCCCCTATGATTCGCAGTTTTTCGCCGGGGTCGACCAGCGGGACGTCGACAATGGCGGTGCCCGCCGGCGACTCGATCATCCGGTGCAGGAATGCGATGAATCGGTGCGCGTGCAGTTCGAGTTCATCCTGGTCGTACAGGTTCGCGTTGCCGTGCAATTCGATCAGCAGCGGCGCCTCGGCGCCGGGCCGATACAGATTCAGCTGCAGGTCGTCGAGCACCCCGGACGTCAAGGCGCGGTAGCGGCCCTCCGCTGATCCGAGGCGAATCTCGGAGTCGAAGAAGAGAACATTGACGATCGGCCCGAACGAACTCGCCGCCGCGTCCAGCGCATTCGAGTCCCGGCGCAGGTCCTCGAATCGGTAGAGCTGATGCCGCATCGCCGAGACGAGTTCGGACACCGAGGCGCCGACCAGCTCCTCGACGGTAGTTGTCGCGTTCACACCGAATCGGATCGGCACCATGTTCGCCAACATGGCGGCGGCATTGCGCAGTTTCATCGTCACGCGCCCACTCACCGGCATCGACAGCACCACGTCGTCGGTGCGTGTCATCCTGGCGAGGAACGCCGCGAATGCGGCGATCACCACTTGGGCGGCGGAGGCTTTCAGGTCGTCGGCGAAACGGTCGAGCCGGTCGGACAACTGCGAGGGGAGCTGCCGGCCGACTACGCGGTCGTCCTTGCTCCAGCGTGCGGTGCGGCCCGACAGGCTTGCCGGCGTCGGAAGATCCGCGACCTTCTCGAGCCAATACGACTTGTCCGTCTCGAACCGAGAGCCGGCGCGGTAGGTCTGTTCCGTCTCGATGATTTCCCGCAACTTGGCTGCCACCAACTTCTTGGGCGGCCTGTTCTCGAGTATCGCGTTGTAATGTTCGGCTACTCGGGTGATGAGATTGAACGCACCGTAACCGTCGATCACCAGATGATGAGCACGCGCGTACCACAGATGCCGCTCCCCGGAGATCCGGATGAGCCGTGTCACCGCGAGCCGATCACGGCTCAGGTCGGCGACCTTGGTGTTGTAGTCGCGGCGCATCCACTCCATCGCCGCTTCGAACGGATCGTCCTCGGCACTGAAATCCAGTACGGGCTCGTCGTAGACAATGCTGCGGTCGACGAATTGGTATGGGCGACCGTCGTATTCGACCACGCGCACCACCGGAGACTCGATCTCGAGCGCGGCGCGGTTGACCGCCAGAGCGAACACGTCGGCATCTATCGGGCCTTCGAGATCGACGTACTGCGCGATGTTGACGGCCGGTCCGCCCGGCATGCTGTCCGCGAACCACATACCGTGCTGCGCCCTCGAGAGCGGAATCAGATCCAGTTCGTCGTCGGCGGTTCCGGTTGACTTCAGATTCATCGTGTAATCCCTCGCTCAGACTCGCGGGCATTGCGGCACAACGGAACCACGCCGTACCACCTATCCGAAATGTGTATTCATGCCTATTTCGAGATCGAACCCGAACTACGGCTGCATTCGAATACGCCGATCGACCGCAGTGCACGGCTCAGCTCGATGCACCCGCCCCCGAAACGGGCGAATTCTCTGCAGACAGCAGTAGTACGCATGCTGGATCGAGACGCTCGGCCGCGGAATCCGACTCACACGGCCCTTCTGCCCCTTCGGGATCCCCACCCACCAGCGGCATCGACAGCTATTCGAAGCCGAAGAAGTGAACACATATGTATGTGCGGCATATTCGAGTTCGCCGCACATACCACATCACTGAACCGTGGTTTGCTCGGAATCGGGTCGAAGATATCGCCGAAGGAATTTCATCGGTCTTCGACAGTCCGCGGCGGCGCGGTGAGAGCATGCACCGCACCGAGGGTTCCGCCGGCCGCCGCACCGATGGCCGTCAACGGGACAGCCATGAGGGCGGCACCGTATGCGGCGCCTATCGGGCCCGCGGCAAGGCCGATCGGCGCGAACGGCACACCGACCGCCAGTCCGATTCCACCACCCACGACGGCTCCTATCAGTGCGAACGGGCTCGCTACCGCAGCGCCCGCCGCCGCACCGATCGCGGCGCCGCCCAGAGTCTCGCCTGCGATGCGGTCGGACCTGCTGCGCTCCATCCCCACGGAATCGAGAAAGGTGGCCATATCGGCCTCCGCGACTGCAGCACCGTCGTTGACCTGGATGGCCTGCTCCCGGTAGAGCCACTGCGGCGCGTCGACTTGCACGTCCCCGAAGCGCAACTTTCCGGCCGGCGGTGCGATCGGCGGTACAGGAGCGACCGGGACCGGCGGGTGGAGCACGCCCACCGGCGCCAAATAGTTCTTCTCGGGCATCGGCCGTGCCCACTGCAGCGAACTCAACGTATCGTGCGGAATTTCCAGCCCCTCGTACGGATGGACGTTCGGAGACTCGGCCGCGGGCCACTGCGCCGGTTGCGCAACCTCCGACTGGCCGGACCCGGCCGCCGGGACGGTCCGCACGCTTTCGGCTTTCGCGAATCCGGCGCCCACCAGCGTGAGAGTCATCGAAAGGGCGACCCCTGTCCCGATCGCCGAAGTCACCACTTTTCGCTGCGCGTCGTGAGCCCTGTGCTTGCCCTTGCCCATAGATCACCTTTCATCGGAAAAGAGATACTCGATACCCGAACAGAGGTGGCCTGCCGTAAGCGTCGATCGGCTCTGGCAGTGCATAACGCCGATGGAGCCGGTCGGGTGTTATTTGCTACGGCGGGTGGATGATTTGGGTTTGCCGGTTTTGCGGGGCGCGTCGTCGGCGGCCATCGCATCGCGCAGGCTCTTCGGTCGCATATCCGTCCAGTTCTTTTCGATGTACTCGATGCAGGCGTCCCGGCTGTCTTCACCGAAGACGACGCTCCATCCATCGGGGACCTCGGCAAAGACCGGCCAGAGGGAGTATTGCTCTTCGTGGTTGATCAGAACCGAGAATCGTCCGTTGTCGTCATCGAAGGGATTGGTGCTCATTTCACCTCGCTGAATGCTCGCATTGTGCGGATAGGGGAATGCTCGTGCGTGTATCGGTGTCCGCAACCGGTGTGCGATCACACCGTGCGTGGAGCGGCGAGCGCTCCGGCAGATGGCCGATGAGTTGCGACACCGTCGGATCCCCTCCCCGGTGCGTCGACCTCCGGGCAGGAGAAGAGGGTGCGAATTGCATGTTCTTCGAGGCGGTCCCACACGTGGATGGGGGCGAAGCATCCACGCCCGTCCTGAGGCGAGAAGTCGGCAATCGTCGATCCGGCAGTACCAAAGTATGCGGATGAACACTCAAACCGCTAATCGGGCGAACCACTCATGTCGGCCATACGGCGCAAACGGCGGTCACCAAGACAGCGAAAAATGTTCCGATCCAAGATCCCTGCGGCTTCGAATAGCTGTCGATGCCGCTGGTGGGTGGGGATCGACCGGCTCGACACGGCACTACGTTGCTACATCCTCGAAACCGAGGTTCCGGTCAGCAGCACTGTTCCCTGCCTCCCCGTAACTACCCGTTGCACGGTCGGGGCTGCCGGGTGGTCCGCGGCTGCACGCACAGAATTCCATCCGGGAGATGCGTCTATTGACTTCGAATGTGCACGCACGACCGATACGCTCGGCGTTGTTGCGGGGGATGTCGACTGTATTCGTTGTAGCCGTCGTCACTGCGACCGGCTCAGCACAGGCGCAATCCGAAGACGGGCCATCTCCGAACCTGCAGCATTGCCCACCCCTGTATGTCCTAGGGGTGCAAGGGACCGGCGAATCGTCGCCCGACGCACCGGCTTCCGTCGATGACGGCATGCTTTCGGCTGTGCTGGTCCCGCTGCTGTCGAGGGTGGGGCCGCAGCAGGCCGGGCATGCGTATGTCCCGTACCAGGCCTCGTTCGGCGGGATGGTCCCCGGCGGTCTGACGCCGTATTCGTACTCAGCGGCCGAGGGGCTCGACCGTCTGCGGTCGATGGCGCGCGAGGTCGTCGGCCTCTGCTCTCATACCGAGCTGGGGTTGATCGGGTATTCACAAGGGGCGCACGTCGTTTCGATGTTCGCGCGTGAGGTCGGGGCCGGCGGAGGTGCGGTGCCGGCGGATCGGGTTGCGGCGGTGGCACTACTCGCGGACCCGACTCGCGGCCGTGCTGCACCCGTATTCCCGGGAGCCCCTGGCAAGGACCGGCCGGATCCGGCGCCCGACACCACCGGCACAGAGGTCGCCGAGTTGCCGCAGTTTCCACTTGCGACGCCGCCTGGCGGCGGAATCGGCCCGGTGCGAGACATCATCGACGATTTCGGTGCGCTCACCGGGCGGGTGGCGTCGCTGTGTCGGCCCGGCGATCTGGCTTGCGACGCACCCGCCGATTCGCCGCTGATCCACATGGTCGCGACCATCGCGGGCCAGATCGAATTCGACCCCGACGACCTGTTGCTGACCTTGTCCTCCATCGCGGAGACTCTCCAGGCGACGATCGCCAAAACGCTGACCGCGGTGGTGAGCGACGACCTGCACGGTGATTCGCTGGGAACACTGTCGCTGACCCCGCAGAAGACACTCAGTATCCGGCTCGCGGAAGCTGCCGACCCGCGCGTGCCCGTCGGCCCGGAGGCGCACGAGGCACTGCTGAAGCTTGCCGCTGCCGCATTCAACACCCTCCTCGCGATCACCGGGACCGTGTTGTCCACCTCGGAGTTTTCCGAAATCGCCGGCACAGCGGCGACCAACCCACTCGCGGGGATTGCACTTCTCGCCCAGGAAATCGCCTCCGCGTCGCACCACCCGCCGCCACCAACGCACGCGTCTCGGCTACTGACTCAGATATTCGACGCCCTCGGCGAGCTAGGAGCGGACAACGCCGAATTGCTGGATCCGCACACCTGGCTCAGTTATGTCGATACCGTCCGCCAGCACGGCGCCTATGCCACCGCCGGCGCCGGCGTCCGCTCCAGCACCGAAATGCTCACCGAGTGGTTCACGGCCGTAGCCGGCGACCTGGCCGGCCACCGGCTCCCCCCGCCCCGCGAAGGATCGAGCGAAACGCCCGGCCCCCCGTTCTCGACACCGACCACCTCGCCTCCGGCGCTGCCCGCGAGTCCACCGGTCACGGTTCCACTCGCGGCGCCCTCGTCACCAGCCGTACTCCCTGCCCCGATTGCGACTACGCCGAATACCCGGCCCGGCACCGCCCCGATTCTCAGCGAGACCGATCGGACGGACAGGCGGCTCCATTTGCTGCTGGTCCTGATGGGTCTCGTCATTGTTTCCGGAGCTGCGACCGCGATACGTACTCGCTTGCGCCGGGCGCACGCCGCTGCGGAGTCCCCTCGAGAGGATTCCGCAAGCGAAGAAGTCGTTCACACGCTACCGGAAAATATCACCACTCCCGAGCCGGGAGACGGCGCCGAGATTACGGTGGACCAGCGCGAATCATCGCCGGAAGCGACGAGTGCCAGCACCGCTTCTTCATCGCTCCCCACCGGGTAACACATATCCTGCCACAGCCGGCCGAATTCAGCTTTGCCGGAACGGATTTCGCACGCGCAAACCCGTACCTTCTCGAATAAAACAGAACAGTTCACGTGGTCCGCTTATCGAGTTGTCCATCGAAGCCGCACACGAATCTACGTCGACCGGGAGCTTTGTATTGAACGTCACCATGGATGAGAGCCAGGACGCAGTTGCCGAAATTGTCGTAAGCCTGCTGGAGCGCGTGAGCGCACGGAATATCGACCTATGGCCCGCCCTCCTCGGCAGCGGTCTGCTCTCGGCGCCCCTGCCGCAACGCTACGGCGGAGACGGCCTGGGCCTCTCGGAGGTATCGGCGATACTGAAGGAGCTGGCAACCGACGCCGTAGAGGTTCCGATCCTGTCGACCCTCGGATTCGGGGTACTTCCCTTGCTGCGAGCCGCGACGGATGACGTGATGGAACGAATTTTCCCAGCTGTCGCCGAGGGAGCGATTGTCACGGCGGCGCTCAACGAACCCGGGGCACCGTTCTCCTCGAAACCCTCGACCACTGCGATCACCGACGGAACCACGGTGAGAATAAGCGGCCACAAGGTCGCCGTGCAGTATGCGAGCCGGGCAAGCTGGATCCTGGTGCCGACCGATTCCGGACTCGCCGTCGTGGATGCGAAAGCGCCCGGTATCAGCCGTGTCCCGAACGCATCTCCGACCGGAGTGCCCGAATTCACGCTGCGATTGGACAACGTGTCCATACCGGCGGAGCAGTTGCTGCCCGACGGTGTCCCGCCACTGAAGCGGTTGGCGCTGGCTTCGATCGGATCAGTGGCGGATGGCCTGCTGCACGGAGTGCTGAGACGGACCGCCGAACAAGTGCACGCCCGGGCTCGGCTCGGACTGTCCCCCATACAGTTCCGGGCGGCATCCCGGAATATCCACGATATCTACGTCGCCTCTCGCGCGGTGCACTCGATCACACTGTCGGCGAATCGGGCGCTTGCGCAGGAGGATGACAGCGCCGAACATCGAAAGCGCGTCGACACTGCCCTCGAGACGCTGGCTTACCGGGTGACCACGGCGCTGCCGGAGGCCATGCAGAAGTGCTACCGGCTCCACGGCATCGGCTCCGAACACACGGGACCGCTGTACCGCTATTACTCGCAAGCGAAGGCCATCGCCCGCATCATCGGCGGATCTCCGTTCCGACTGGAGTGCTCTTGCGCCGAACGCGCTGCCCCCCGGCCACACGACGATGGGGCTGCCCCGAGTCCTGCCGACTTCGTATCTGCGGCGACTTCGGTCGCCACGATCTGAGGAGCGCGGCTGGAAACCCGCATCACGTCACTGAATCTGCTGTCACACTGAGGAATTGCGGCAAACACTCCCACTTCGCCATCGACTTCGTAGTCCAGAGAGGTCTTCATGCCGGACCCGTCCGAAACCATCGCTGCGGACCATGGGCGCACACCTGTCGGGTTGGACACTTCGCGGGCAAGCATCGCTCGCGTCTATGACGCGACGCTCGGCGGCAAGGACAACTACGAAGTCGATCGTGTCGTTCGCGATACGGTCGCTGAAATCGCGCCGCGCCAAAGCGATGTGGCCTGGATGAACCGTCGATGGCTGCATCGGGTGGTCCGATACCTCGCCGGCTGCGTCGGCATCGACCAGTTTCTCGATCTCGGTGCCGGACTGCCGACCGTCTGCAACACCCATGAGATCGCACAACAGCACAATCCCACCGCACAGGTGGTGTATGTCGACAACGATCCGCTGTGCGCTCTCCACGGCCGAGCCCTACTCGAACGCAACGAACACACCCACTTCGCATCGGCCGACCTGACCGAGCCGGATGCCTTGCTGGCCTGTCCCGAGATTGCCGCACAGCTCGATCCGAGCCGTCCTCTCGCTCTGATTCTGTGCGGCGTCCTTCACCACATCGATGACGATGCCGACCCCGCCGGAGTCATGCGCCGATACATCGACGCGATACCGGTCGGATCCTATGTTGCAATCACCCATTTCTGGGATCCCGCCGACGGATCCGCGGCACACGAAATGGCTGTTCGACTCCAGCACCGGTTCATGACGTCGGGATTGGGGTCCGGCTGGTACCGCACCCGCGACGAGATCGCCTCGTTCTTCGGTGATCTGGAGGTTCTCGCCCCCGGACTCGTCGAACTGGACGACTGGTGGCCGATGGGGCCCGAACTCGAACCCCGATGCCTCGAGAAACGGCTACTTCTCGGCGGAGTCGGGCGCAAAACGTTGCGGTCCAACGTGATCCCACTTCAGCACCAGAGCAAGCATCGGTGACGCGCTCGGCGGCAGGGATTTTCGAGGCGATGACGCCCGAGTCCGCGAATGGGACTGCGTCGCCGGAACCGGCGGGAGGATGTGGCCGGCGCCGAAGCTGCCGCTTCCGGTAGCCGGGCCACCGCGCCATCCACGTTATCGACGGCCTGGGCCGGCTTACCCGGAATAACATGCGGACGCGGGCGGCATGCCAAGGTGCCACCCGCGTCCGACATTATGGGGTATCTCGTAAATGAGATCCCAGCAGCGACCGAATTACCTGACGGAGACTGTTGACGCCGATAAGGAAATTCGGGCATAAACAGAATCGAATGCGGTGTTGGTAAATCGCCGGATTCTATCACCGCACCCGATTCCTGCGAATCGAACATTCGCGTTGCTCAGGGGTGTGTGGTGCACCCCCGATTCGACCCGCCACCGCGCACCCCCACAGCAGAGGAGAACAACAGCGGATATTGCGAGTCGAGAAGAAATACCGGCCGCACATTGGGGAGGTACGTCGGCCGGCTCGCACTCACAGCCCGACAATGCCGAGCAGCGAGTGCAGCAGGTTCACAACAAAAGTCAGAATCACAAGCAATCACCTCCCTTCGAGAACATCGTTGCCGTTGCCGAATTGAATCGGCTATCTGGGCCCGATCGGAGACATTACACAACGTCATTGCGGATCAAAACTCACGTGAAAGCGCCAGAAGAAAGAGTCACGAAGGAAAAAACTGCCCGTTCACTGCACCTCTCCCGCGCTTACCACTCGCCAATCCGTACTCCCACTCACGCTTTGACCGCCACAATTCGGGTTCGTTTCGAAAAATTCAATGAATCGGATGCCGAAAGGTTTTTCTCACCCATCGGGTCACGAATGCGGCTGCAGCCACTACGCCTTCTTTGCGGGTGTCCGGTCGGTTCCGCAACCTCTCGCGAGGTGACCGGCGGTTCACGAAACGCGAATCGATGCACAGGCTCAGCGAACACGCCGATAACCGCGCAACGACGCCGACCCGCATGACTATCGGGCGAGCACCCGGCGCCGTTACTCTCAACGCGCCGTGTACATCCGACGATCTCCTCGCCGGACGACAGTCACTCCACCGGAACGGTGCAGGCCATTCGGTTCGACAACGAAACTTGTTGTGCTGCAGCTATCTTCAGCGATGTCGTTCTCGTTCCCCCCTCGGGCAGGAGCCGGGGACTCGCACGACGGGCACGCCTTTCGAGTTCCACATCCGAAACCTCGCAACAGGCACGCAAGTGCTGAACTCTTGTGCGCGGTCACCTGGAGTGGGTCGGCACGCTCGATCACTTCACCAGCCTCGGTGGTCTGCACCCACGTGCCGCCGTGCACGTCGATGCCGCCACGCCAGGATTTCGGCTCGACCACCATGACCGCACGTAAGCGCGAGTTCACCAAGCGTTTGCCCGCCGCTGAGCCGGTGTGCATCCGGCTGCCCTAGCTTCTGGCGAGGGTGGCTCGGCTGCCGCCCGGCGTGCACGTTCCGCAGGAACGGCAGAGATATGCCGCACCGGGGACAACCCGTTGCGGCCGAGCAGGTCCGGAGGATCAGTGAACGTGAAGAAGAGCAGCGCGCTCCTCGGCGTCGTCGCCGCGGCGGGCGTCCTCGCGCTGAGCGCGTGCGGCAGCGACGACAATTCCGCGGCGCCCGGCGGCGCGGCGATCAGCAAGGTCAGCGTCGACTGCGGTGGCAAGAAGGCGCTGAAGGCCAGCGGCTCGTCTGCCCAGAAGAACGCGATGGACCGTTTCGTCACGGCCTATCAGACGAACTGCCCGGACCACAATCTCGACTACACCTCCAGCGGATCCGGTGCCGGTCTCAACGACTTCTTCGGCGGCCAGACCGATTTCGCCGGCTCGGACTCCCCGCTCGACGCGGCCAAGGGCGAGTACGACAAGGCGCAGGCCCGGTGTGGTTCGCCCGCGTGGAACCTGCCGACCGTGTACGGCCCCATCGCGATCACCTTCAACGTGCCCGGCGTGGACCACCTCGCCCTCGACGGGCCGACGGCGGCCAAGATCTTCAACGGCCAGATCACCAAGTGGAACGACCCGGCGATCGCGGCGCTCAACACCGCGAGCACACTCCCGGATCTGCCCGTTCACGTCGTATTCCGCAGCGACGAGTCGGGCACCAGCGACAACTTCCAGCACTACCTGGACGCGGCGTCGAAGGGCGCCTGGGGCAAGGGCGCGGGTAAGAGTTTCGCCGGTGGTGTCGGCGAGGGCGCCAAGGGCAACGAGGGCACGTCGGCGGCGATCGGCCGTACTCCCGGCTCGATCACCTACAACGAGTGGTCGTTCGCCAAGGCGCAGAACCTGCACATGGCGAGCATCGTCACCGACGCCGCGGGCGGCAAGCCGGTCGATCTGAGCGTCGACTCGGCACAGAAGGCGGTCGCCGGCGTCAAGGTCAAGGGTCAGGGCAACGATCTGGTGCTCGACACCAGCTCCTTCTACAACCCGACCGACCCGGGCGCCTACCCGATCATGCTGGCCACCTACGAGGTGGTGTGCTCCAAGTACTCCGACGCGAGCACCGCCACCGCGGTCAAGGCCTTCCTCACCTCGGCCACCGACAACGGCCAGACCGGTTTGGACACAAGCGGTTACATTCCGATCCCGGATTCGTTCAAGACCAAACTCGGCACGGCGATCAACGCCATCTCCTGACCGTCATTTGGGTGATGAGTGTGCCCGTGGTTCCAGCCGGGACCACGGGCACACTCGTCTTGCGGCGGGTCGCGGAGCCGTGCGACTAGGACGAGGCCGAACGGTCGTCGCGCGGGGACTCGGTGAGCGCATCGACGGCGCTGGTCAGCTCGGCGAGCGCCGGCGTGGCCGCGGTGAGAAGATGCTGCCACCCGGGGTGCAACGACGACAATGCCGCACGCAGGATGGCCGTGTTGGTCGCCTGCCACTCCTGGACCGCTTGCCGGCCCGCGGCCGTCAGCGTCAGGGTCACCGCGCGCCGGTCGTCGCCGCCCGCCCGGGCCATCATGCCGCGCTGAGTGAGCGCGTTCGCCAAGGTCGTCACCGTATTCGGGGCCAATTGCAGTAGGCGAGCCACCTGACCGGGCCGCACCCCGGGGTGGTCTCCCACGCACGACAGCAGTTCCAACTGCGCGACCGACAGGGTCGCCGCAGGTTCGGCGGTGCGCGCTGCTCGCCGCATGGCGCGTCGGAGCCTGGCGATGACGTCGGCCAGAGCCACTTCGCCGAGTTCGCCGGTGTCGGCGGACGGTCCCTTCATCGGGCTGCTGCCTTTCGCTGCACTGGTTCGGCGCGCCGTTGACATGTGGTGGCCAGTGCCGCGGCGGCCACGATCGACAGTACGGCCACGGCCACCCGCGCGCCGTCGGCCGGCAGATGCGCGGCGTCGCACAGATGAAGAGAGAGTGTCACCACCGCCACCCCGCCCGCCGTTCCCAGACCGCGAGCCATGTTCACCAATCCGCCCGTCGTGCCGGAGCGATGCTCGGGGACCGCGGTCATGATGACGGCGTTGTTTCCGGGAATGAACATGCCCAGACCGATGCCGAGCACCGCCAGCCAGATCGCCGCCCACCACGGCGCCGTCGGCTCGATCACGATCGCCGCGGTGGCGATCACCATGATCGTCGCGCCGCCGCGTTCCCTGCCATCGGCGCGCCATCGGTTCGGCAGCACCCGCGCACCCCCGACCGCGGCCACGGCGAATCCGGCCGGCAGCGCCGTGAGGAGCAACCCGGTGCCGACCGCGCCGGCCGATCCGATCTGCGGAAACAATGCCAGCGGGCCGAACAGCACCAGATACGCCGCCCATGCTCCGAGAAGGCCGCGTCGCAGCGGCGGATGTGCGAACTGCGCCGGATCGATCAGCGGATGCTCGGTCCTTCTCTCCCACCACCACAGGCCCACGGCGCAGGCGATCGCGAATGCCGCCGGGAACACCGACGTCCACGCCGGCACCCCGAGTCCGGAAACCGCCGATGCGGCGGTCAGAACTCCGGCCGCGCCGCCGATGAGCAGCAGCAGACCCGGCACATCGAATCCGGTCAACCGGGCGCGAGTACGCGTGCGCGGCAACAGGTATCGCCCCGCGACAACCGCCAGACACCCCACCGGCACATTGATCGCGTACACCCATCGCCAGCCCAGCGAGGCCACGACCACTCCCCCGACCAGCGGTCCGAGCGCCAGACCCAGCGCCTGCGCACCGGCCTGCACTCCCAGCGCAGTGCGGATCCGACGTGCCGCGACACTCGTTGCCACCAGCGCCACGCTGTTGGCTTGCAGCATCGCCGCCCCCACCGCCTGCAGAACCCGAAAACCTGTGAGCCACCACAGATTCGGCGCCAGCGCGCACAGGCCGGAGGCGAGGGTGAAGATCACGAAACCCTGAAGGTAGACGAACTTGCGTCCGGCAGCGTCGGACACTCTTCCAGCCGCGACCACCAAACCCACGAGGGTCACCAGGTAGGCGAGCGACACCCATTGCACACTCGCCAGCGGAGCCCCGAACTCCGACTGCAGCGCCGGGAACGTGAGAGTGACGATGCTGGCATCCAGTTGTCCCATGAACGCACCGAGACAGACCGCCGACACAGCCATCCATCCAGCCCACCGATGCTCCCTGATCACCCGCGGACGCGGCGACTCGACAACCATCGCTTCCTTTGATCATAGTTCTGCTACAGAAGTACCTAAAGACTGACCCGCGCACGTCGGATTGTCAAAACCGATCTACCCTGGATCTATGTGCTCATGATCGCCCGTGAGGATGCATGATCACGATCTGTTACAGAATAATTTCGCTGAAGTTCACCGCCTGGTTCGCGGCTGCGCAAGTATCCGGACAGACCGACGGAACTTTCGGAACTACCGTCCGGTGCCGCGCCCGGCCCCGCGCGGATCTCGTCGCCATGTGACAACCGGTTCCGAATCGGCGGCACTCATCGCCATCAGGAGACGGGAAGCCGACACCGACAATCAACGCGGCTCGCGCACCGAATTCGAATCCGGCAACACGACGTCCGGCAAATCGGTGAAATATTCAAAGAGGTTGAGGGCCAAAGCATGTGATCCTGCCCACATCCAAAGGCGCATCCTCGCCTTTCTTGTTCGCCGCCTCGCCCCGAAGGGGGCCACACCCTGCTGATTTCAGCCGCCTGTCCGACAACAAGGGGCGCGAGATGAACGAGGTTTGAATGATCAATATTTCGGTGTTCACTGCCCGTTAGCTGGCCTGGTCTGTGATTCCTTCGTCCCTGAACCACTCCGTCTCGAGGTTCCGCAAAAATGATGATGAGGAAATTCGCCGCGACCGCCGCCATGCTGGTCGCCGCCGTCGGCGTCGCGGCCGGTACCGCGAACGCCGACCCCGCCGCCCCCGCCCAGCGTCGTCGACAACGACAAAGCCGTCATCAAGACCGACGGCGGCTCGATCGTCAACGAAGACGGCATGCTCGAGATCAAGGCCGCCAACGGCTCGCCCTGCCGTTCGAGGACTCGGCCCCCTTCAAGACCCCTTACGACCGTGAAACCGCCGCGTTCAACCGCCTGAAGGACACCATCTCCACCGGTGCCACCATCGGCACGCTGGCCGGTGGTATCGGCGGCGCGGTCATCGGCTGCATCGCCGGCGCCGCCGTCGGTGTCGTCGCCACCGGTGCGCTGGCCACTCTGTTCGGCCTCGGCCCGCTCGGCGGCTGCGTCGCCGGCGCCGCCGCCGTCGGCTTCCTGGGTGTGCTCGCCGGGCAGATCTTCATCACCGCCCCGGTCGCCATCGGCGCCGCGATCCAGTACTTCGCCACCACCACTGCGCCGTTCAACCCGCCGGCGCCGGCCAAGTAACGGGCCGGCACTCGGGCTTACGAACCGAAACGGGGCATCAGCCCACGATTTCGAACAGCCGGTAGGAACCGAAGCATGACGATGCCCTCGCAGCAGCTGCTGCGAGGGCATCGTCACGTGCGCATGTTGTCTGCCTCATCCGGCATTTCGTCATGACCTGCCGGCCTCGTCCCGCGATCTCGGCACTCGAATGTGCACACCCTCGACGGCCGGCTCATCGCGGCGGCCCGACCACCGGACCGACGTCGGGCATGGCGGTGATACCGAAGTGCCTGCGCAGAGCTCTCCGGGCGGCGTGCACGCCGGGCATGCCGTGCACACCGGGGCCGGGCGGGGTGGATGCCGAGCAGAGGTAGACGTCGGGCAGCGAGGTGCGGTACGGATCCCACTGCGCAACGGGCCGCGCCATGATCCGGTACAGCGACACATGTCCGGCAGCGATGTCTCCGCCCACGTAATTGGCGTTGTGCGAGGACATTTCACTGGCGGGGATGCACCGCGAGCCGACGACGACATCGCGGAAACCGGGAGCGAACCGCTCGATCTGTTCGATCGCGGTCTCGGTGAGGTCGCGCGTCGACCCGTTGGGGACGTGCGCGTAGCTCCACAGCGGCCGGTGCCCGTCGGGACCGAGGCGGGTCGGGTCGACGACGGTCGGCTGACTCACCAGCATCATCGGTGCCGGGTTGTGGCGTCCGCGGCCGGCGTCCGATTCGGCGCGGGCCATCTGTTCGCGCGTGCCACCGAGGTGCACGGTGCCCGCCGCCGCGACCCGTGAATCGGCCCAGGGAACCGGCTCGCTGAGCACGAAGTCCACCTTGGCGACACCGTTGTTCGACGAAAAGCGGCCCACCGCCCGGCGGTAGCGGGCGCTGAGCCGGTCACCGAACACCTCGGCCAGCGTCCAAGGGTTCGTATCGAACAGGTACACCCGCGCCGGCGGGAGGTCCGCGACGGACTCGACACGCCGATCGCAGATCACCTCGGCACCGCGCGCAGCCAGGTCGGCGGTCAGCGCGTCGGTGATGGCCTGGCTCCCGCCGATAGGAATGGGCCAGCCGTGCGAATGCGCGAGCGTGCCCAGCAGCAACGCGGTAGCCGCGCCTGCCGTCGCCGGAATCCCGGTGTTGGCGTGGGCGCCGACGCCACTGAGCAGAGCACCGCAGACGTGCGCGTCGGTGGTGCGGTCCCACACCCGGGTGCCGAGCTGCATCGCCCGGATCCCCATCGTGGCGGCGGTAGCGAGCCCTCGCGGGTGCAGGACCGACGCGGGAATGCTTCGCACATCGGACAACCCGAGGCCGCGGACCGCGTCGACGCCCTCGACCAGCGGCGTCATGATCCGCCGGTACAGCCGACTGTCACGTTCGCTGTGTTCGCCCAGAGTGGCCACCGTTCGGGAAAGGTCGCGGTAGGCCAGAGCCGCGGGTGCCCCGTCGAGCGGGTGAGCGAAAGAAATATCGGGATACCCGAACCGGACACCGCGCGCCGCGAGATCGAACTGCGCGAAGAACGGCGAGGCCACCGCCATCGGATGCACGGCCGAGCACAGATCGTGCCACAGCGGAACCGCCAGATCGAGGCGTTGTGTACGGCATCCGCCGCCCGCCTCCGGCTCGGCCTCGAGCACCGTGACCGACAGGCCCGCCGCCGCACAGACGACCGCTGCCGCAAGACCATTGGGGCCCGATCCCACCACGACGACGTCGCTCGATGAGTTCATCCCGCGCGCCTTTCCGTCGACACCGCGTGCACAGGCCTATTCCACGAGGCGGCAGCTTCAAACACGCAAGCGCCCAGCTGGGCGGCGGGCGATGGTTCCGTCTGAACCGCCACTCGTGCGTGAGGTGTAAACGAGGCTGCGGGGGTAGCCGACAAGTGGGGTTGGTGGCGAGCGGAAGGGGTTCGACGTGAGTGATATGGCGATCGCGCAGCGGTTGAGAGACCTTCTCGACGAAGACCCGGACTTGGCCGCCGGCTTGGAGCAGTCGTTGGTGCAAGCGCGGCAGGTGGCCGAAGACGGGCTGAAGGACGAGCTGCTCGAGGCGCTCCCGTGGCCACAGTCCGTCGCGGAGTACGTCGACTACATCGACGATTTCGCTCGCTGGGTGCCGCGCGAGACCGACTCGCCCGCATGGCGCGCCCAAGCACCGCACCAGCGGTACGCCCAAGAGGTCAGCGACCGGCTCTCCCACTTCTTCTGGATCATCGACCAGAGACCCGACGGCCGTGACACGTCCGTGGCATACGGCTCGGACACATTCCGGGAATGGGTCACCGACTTCGCCCGGGACTGGGGCAGCTTCCTCGACACTCCCGAATCCTTCGGACCCGACGTGCTGAAATCGTTCATCGACAACGCTCCCGAATACCACGTCGGCGACTCCCTGATCGACGGCAAGCCGAACGCACCCAGCGGCTGGATGACCTTCAACCAGTTCTTCGCCCGCGAACTGAACGGCGGCCTACGACCGATTGCCGAACCCGACAGCAACCGATCGATAACCTCACCCGCCGACTGCACGTTCCAACACCGCTACGACATCGATGACGCCTCGAACATTCCGGCGACCACGATCAAAGACACCCACAAGTACGGCAATATCGCCACGCTTCTCACCGGCAGCGACTACGCCGAGAAATTCGCCGGCGGGACCTTCACCCACTACATGCTGCCGACCCACGCCTATCACCGCTTCCACCTACCGGTGGGCGGTGTCATCAAAGAATCGTTCGTGACTCACGGCCAAGTGTTCATGCAGGTAGAGCTGTCCGACCACGGCCTGAAGGGTCAGGACAACGCCGAAACCGGCTTCGAGTTCTTCCAGACCCGCGGCGTGGTCGTCATCGACACCACCGACTCGCCGTGCGGCGACATCGGAACGGTCGCGGTCGTGTGCGTCGGTATGCAGAACGTCGCATCGGTAACCCTCACCTGCACCCCCGGTAAGCACATGGCCAAGGGAGACGAATTCGGCTATTTCACTTTCGGAGGCTCCGACATCATCCTGCTGTTCCAAAAGGGCGTCGACATCGACATCGATACCGCCGAGGAAACCCGTCCGGTCGGCGTGCCGGTGGCGTGGTGCAGGTGACCCGGCCCCGTCGCGCTCGCTCGCCGCGGGCTATCGATGCGGCGCTCATCGACGGTTCGGGCGATCGCTCACGACGGCTTCTCGCCGGCGTCGACCCGTTGAACGAACTCCTGGCGGACGGAGCTCGGACGACCAAGCCGCATGCGAGGTCGGCGACCACACCCCTAGCAGGCCCCACCGCGATCGATGAAGGTGTCGATCTCACCGGGCCGGTCGACCCGCGCGGTTCGCGGTGCCAACGCGTACGAATTCGGCTGCGGGACAGCAGAACTCGTCGCTCCGGGATAGTGGCGACCCGGTTGCGACTCAGGAACTCTACCGACGAGCGCGGTCCACGAACCAGGCCGCTATCTGGGCGCGGGAGGTGAATCCGAGTTTTGTCAGGATGTGTTCGACGTGCCCCTGGGCGGTGCGCTGGGAGATCACCAGATTCGTGGCGATCTGCTTGTTGGTGAGCCCTCGCGCGACCAGCTCCGCGACCTGCTGTTCACGCTTGGTCAGCTGCGCCGGCCCGGTGGAGGCAGGAGGCGACTCGGCCGGCTGCTCGCCGAGTGCGTAGGCCACCGCGGCGTTCATCGTCATCGCCCGGCCGCGCCGCAACGCCGCATCGAACCGTCGCTCGCCGAGCGCGCGGCGCACGATGCGGTCGCATTCCTCGTACGACTCCGTCAAGTCCGGGAACGTGATCGAGGCACCGGAACCGGACCGGGAGAGGCTTTCCGCGGCGCCCATCAGCACCGCCGCGCGCTCGCCGTCCTCCTCCGCGATGATCCAGGACAGCGCCTCGAAGTCGAGCACCGCGACTACGGGACTGCAGACGCGTTCGTTCACCCGCAGCGATCGAGTCAGAAGTTCCTTCGCACGCGGTGTTTCACCCTGCCGCCAGGCGTAGATCCCCAAGCCGCACAACGTGCTCGACCGGAACAGCGATTCACCCCGCGACTCCGTGATCGCGAGGATTCGCTCGTGATTCTCGATCGCCTTCCGGGTTTCGCCCTGCGCCGCCAGCGCCCAGCCGAGCGTCATCGATGCCGCGATATAAAGATGCCCGGCAGGATTCGAGCCGAATACATCGATCGCGGTCTCGAGGCAGGGAATCGCGCGTGCGGCCTCGCCTCGGTACAGCGCCAGACTACCGTCGACGTAGGCGACGAGTGCCCGGTGCAGCGGAGCGGGGTCCTGTTCCGCAAGGTCACGGATTTGTGCCAGCAGCGGCTCCGCAGTCAGAAAATCTTGCTGCTCAGCGGCCATCAAAATTCCGACATGAAGGGCCTGGATCCGGGCGGGCAGAGCGCGAGCGGCCGGGTGTGCCAGGACGCGGTCGATCCAACGCCGACCCTCACCGTAATGCCCGCGGAAACTCCAGAACAACGACAGCGCGGTGACCGTGCGCAGCGCCGCCTCACCCGATTCCGCGGTGTTGTCGGACAGGCAGAATTCGAGCGCTTCGCGTAGGTTCAGTTGCTCGCGTTCGAGTCGCGCCAGCCAGTCGGGCTGCCGCTCGCTGATCCATTCGGCTTCGGCGTCCCCCGTCAACTGCCGGCACCAATCGAGGTGGCGCCGACGCACTGCGGTTTCCTCGCCGGCCTCCCGCAACTGCTCACGCCCGTAGTCGCGCACGGTCTCGAACATCCGGAACCGGACAGCGCCCTCGGGCTCCTCCCGGATCACGATCGACTTGTCCACCAGCGACGACAACTCGTCGAGCAGACTCCCCCGCCCCGCCTCGGCCGTACACACCCGCTCGACCGCATCCATCTCGAAACCGCCTGCGAATACCGACAATTGGGCCCACAGCCGCTGCTCGGCCGGTGCGCACAGGCGGTAGCTCCAATCGATACACCACCGCAACGTCTGCTGCCGCTGCGGCGCGGTGCGACTGCCGCGAGTGAGCAGTGCGTAGCGGTCGGTCAGCCGAGCCAGGATCTGCTCGGGCGACATCGTGCGGATCCGCGCGGCGGCGAGTTCGATCGCCAGCGGCAGGCCCTCCAACCGGGCGCAGATTCCCGCCACCGCGGACATATTCTTCTCGGTGACCTCGAATCCGGGCACCCCCGCCGCCGCGCGCTCGGTGAACAACGCCACCGCGTCGTATCGAGGCAGCCCCCGCAGCGTGGGCCGGTCGTCGTGGCTCGGGACGGTCAGCGGCGAGACCCGCAGCACCGCTTCTCCGGCGATGTCGAGCGGCTCCCGGGTGGTCACCAGAACCCGCAGGTCCGCACACGCCAGCAACAGCGTTTCCACCAGATCCGCCAACGCGTCCACGACCTGTTCGCCGTTGTCCAGAACCAGCAGCACCTCCCGCGCACGCAAGAATTCCACCAACGCCTCACGCATCGGCCGCGCCGGATCGTCGCGCAACCCCAGCGCACCCGCCACCACATCGATCAGCAGTGCCGGATCGGTCACGTCGGCGAGTTCGATCAGCCACACCCCGTCGGCGAAATCGGTACGCACCATCGACGCCGCCCGCAACGCCAGCCGTGTCTTACCGACGCCGCCGACACCGGTCAACGTCACCAGCCTCCCCGCCGCCAGCAAGTTCTTGATCTCGGCCGTCTCCACCCGCCGGTCGATGAAACTGGTCAGCTCGAGCGGAAGCTCGGCGGTGCCACCGCGGCCTGAAACCGGTTGCTGTGGAACGGATTCGGTATTCGACGACGCCGCCTCGCGCGGCTTTCGCGCGGCGGCCGGCTGTCCTCGCAGGGCCATCTCACCGACCCGGTATCCGTGGCGGTGCTGCACCTCTCGAATCACCTCGCCCAGCTCCGCCGCCGAGGGCCGCGCCTGCCGATCCCGATTCATCGCCGACTCCACGAGCGCGGCGACGTCTTCGGGGATGCCACCTTCTCGCAGATCCGGCAGCGGCGCACTGGTGATCCGCAGGAACTGCGCGACGACCTGCTCACCAGTGCGCCGCTCGAACGCGGCATGTCCCGTCAGCGCGGCGAACAGCGTCGCACCCAGCCCGTACGCATCCGCGGCCGGTGTCGCCGCTTCCCCTGCGAGCACCTCGGGCGCGGTGAAGGCCGGCGAGGCGGTCACCACCCCCGTGGCCGTATGAAAGCCGCCGGCGATCCGGGCGATTCCGAAGTCGGTGAGTGCCGGTTCCCCGTACTCGCTCAGCAGGATATTGCCCGGCTTCACATCCCGATGCATGATCCCCAGCCGATGCGCGGTCTCCAGCGCACCCGCGATCTTCACCCCCACCCACAGCACCGTCTCGACCCGCAACGGTCCTTCCCGGCGGATCCACGCATCCAGCGAATCCAGCGAGTGATAGGGCATCACCAGATACGGCCGCCCACTCGCGGTCACCCCGACCTGCAGCACCGTGACGATATTCGGATGTCCGGTCAACCGGCCCATGGCCTTCTGCTCGCGCAAGAACCGCGCCTGATTGTCGGCGTCCAACTCCGCGGTCAGTACCTTCACCGCCACCGTGCGATCCAGGGCCGTGCTGCGTACAGCGGTACACCACACCGAAACCGCCGTGCCCGATCTCCTCGGCATCCTCGAAACCCGACGCACTCAACTCCACCGCCACGGGTATGTTCACGTCGCGGCTGGTCCGCAGCGGATCCTCGTCGACCATCAGTCGCTCGCGAAGCATTGGGCTGTATCGGGCGCCATGCGCTCACCTTCCGACATCGCCAGCGTATCGCCGGCAACGCCGCGAGACCGGCGCTTCGACCACAGCACCCGGCTCCTCCGACACGGCCGCTCCGCACCGAGGAGCGGGCTCCCCGGTCGAAAAATAGGTATGTTCCGGGTAAGTTCTACCGTCGCGCGAGACACGCCCGGAAACGAAGCTGTGAATGCGGGGGATCCCGATATCACCTTCGAGGTTTGCGATGGTCCAGCACACACAGACACCGAGCGGCTACCACACCCGCACCGGCGACTCTCTGATGGTTCGACGCTGCAGGCAATGCGACGGAATGCACGCACCGACCACTGCGGAATGCGCCGCGTGCCGTACCCGGAACATGGAGTGGACGCCATCGTCCGGCCGAGGCTCGCTCGTGTCCTACCGGCTGGTGCACCGCAGCATGGGCGCACCGCATGCCGAGGTCGTCCCGCTGACGATCGCCATCGTCGAACTCGACGAGGGACCACGCATCTACGCCACCGTCGAAGGCGACCTCCCGACCTCCTCCGACCACCCGGTGCGGGTGCGCTTCGAGGCGCGGCCCAAATACGACCGCTTCCCGGTCTTCACGATCGACACCGCGCCCGCGGAACAGCTTCGCGAGTCGCCCGGTGACGCGGCAGACCGCAGCACGGAATGCGACGCCGCGTGGGTGCGGTCGTCGCTGCGCCGCTGCGATCTGATGGCACGAGCGGGCCTGCTGAGCACCGCCGAAAAGACGCTGGTCGCCTTCGCCGTTCGATGGGCGCCCTTCGGCGGCTCCAGCGCGGAGGAGTTGCTCGTGGCCTTCGGGACCGACCGGCGCAGGTTCCTGCATCTGGTGGCCGAAGCCCTGCGCCCACGACGGACCGACACTCGCGCGGTACGCGAACACAGAAGGCTGCTGCATCAGACGCTGATCCGAGCATGGCAGGTTGGACATACGAACTAGCGGAGGCCGACCGATCTCGCCGAAGCGGCCGAAATGGCCGGGGCCACCAACGCCCGTACGCCTATTCCCACACCTAGGGCGGACTGAAGCGGGTGTTCAATCCGCGCGCGATCGCGAACGGAAAGTGGCCGGTGTTGACTCACGTCGGCCGCACATCCGGCACGAGCTACCGCACACCGCTCGATGCGTATCCCGTCGACGGCGGCTACCTGTTCGTGCTGGTGTATGGATCCGGCGCCGACTGGGTACGCAATATCCTGGCGTCCGGTCGCGCACGGCTGGAAATCAACGGAGAGGCAATGGAATTCGAAAACCCACGCATCATCGGTGAATCCGAGGCGTTCCAGCATCTCCCCGACGCGGCGCGCCCGCCGCGGCTGATGCGGATCACCGAGTTCCTCCACATGGACCTGGCGGCAAGCTGACTTCGGATCCCGCCAAACGACCGCTGCAGCAACCCGATTCAGCAGAAATTCTTGCGCCGGTGCACCTCTACCGGTGGTAAGGCGGGCCGTCCGCGGGAATGGACAATCATCGTGGCGTCGGTGGCCGCGCTCGGCGGCCCGGTCGCCAGGAATGTGCCTCCGCGTTGTGGAGTTGATCTCCATCGATCGACGGCAGTGAAGTGTTGGGAGTGACGATGCGAGCCCTGGTGATGACCGCCCCCGGCGGTGCGGAGAAGTCGGAGATCCGCGAGGTGGAACCGCCGCGGCCCGCTGCGGGCGAGGTGACCATCGACGTTGCCTACGCGGGCGTGAACTTCATGGACGTGATGGCTCGCCGAGGCGATGCGGGCTACGCCTCGTCGTGGCCCTACCGCCCCGGATTGGAAATCGCGGGCACAGTGCGCGAAGTGGGTGCCGAGGTCACGGGACTGGCTGTCGGTTATCGGGTCGCCGCCGTCGCGCTCGGCGGCGGAGGTTTCGCCGAGATCGCCACGGCGCGAGCGGAACTCACCGTGCCGGTACCGGACGCCGTCCCGTTGAGCTCGGCCGCCGCCACCCCACTCGGCCTGGCGACCGCACTGCTGCTGCTCACCGAGGCCGGCCGCTTCACCGCCGGGGACACGGTTCTGGTGCACTCCGCCGCCGGCGGTATCGGCGGCGCAGTGGCACAGCTGGTGCCGCTGCTCGGTGGTGGCCGCCTCCTGGGGACAGTGAGCCGCGCCGGCAGGTCGGTGCCCGGCTACGACACCGTCCTCGTCCGCGGTGACGGCCTGGCCGAGGAGATCCGCGCGGCGACCGATGGCCGCGGAGTGGACCTCGTGCTCGACCCGCTCGGCACCGAGGCACTGGATCTGGATCTCGAGGTCACCCGCCCCACCGGCCGAATCGTCTTGTTCGGCAACGCAGGTGGCGGCGCACCCGCCCCGCTCCCGCCCTTCGGTCGCCTGCTGGGCGGCAACCTCACCCTGACCGGTTTCAGCCACCGCGGTCTCGTCGCCGGTGCACCGGCGAAGGTCGCCGCCGCTACCCGCCGGGTGCTGGACTACCTCGCCGAGGGCACACTGTCGCTCCCGGTCACCGAACTGGCGTCGCTGGACGAGGTGATTGCCGGACACGACCTGCTGGCGTCCGGACAGGGTATGGGCAAATACGTCGCCCGCATCGGTTCTGTGTCGACGTAGGTGCACAGCGGAGTCAACGCCGCGCCGGCTCGGATATGGCGCGCAGGAAAGCGATTGTGCGAGAGCGTAATCCGCTACGTCGTTGCCTGATCAGCTCGTCCGCCGACGGATCGAGCGGGCCGAGCGGCACGGCGCGCTTCACATTCGCATGGCAGTCGAGTCCGCTGCACAGATGCAGACCGCGACCGGACAATCGTTGCCGCTTATCCTTCGCGGCGCGGCGGGCGGTGAACACCGACACCTCGTTGAACCGCCGAGTGAACCGGCACAGGTCGCACATCATCGCCCGCGAACCCAACTCGGCCCGAGCCGGCGCCTGCCGCAACAACACGCCTGTGGCCGCCCCGTCGATCTCGGCAACCAGATACGCCCGCATGGGCGAACGCGGATCGCGCCACCCTAGATATTCGAGAGCGTCCCAGGAAATCTCGTCGAACCACCCGGGCAGCCGAACTCGGCTACCCGGAGGGTCCATATTGACAATCGCGGCGCGTACTTCGGCACGGGACATAGCTCGCATGGGATTCCTATCGACGTTTCCTGAATTGGGGGCGACAGGTGGCACGAGCGCCGAGCCGTCGCAGTGAGCTGTCCCGACTCGTCACCGTTCATCACGATGCGTCCACGGCGGCGGACCCTTTTACGGCCAGTCCGGTGGCAAGCGGAGGAATCGACGGCACAACACGGACCGAGGGCGCCGACCACGCTCACAGCGGGCAGTCGTCAACCCGGCGACGCGCGACGAGACAGCAGGATCAGGCCGAGCGGACCCCAACAGAGAACTTCCCGTGCACATCACGGGTGTACCCGATCGGTGATTGCGAACGGACGCCGGACCTTTCGCGGCCGGTCCGTTCGGCGGATGGACGCGCGGTTACGCGGCGCGGCGAGGCGCGCTCGGCGAGAACCGGGACATCAACACCCTCTTCCGAACTATCCAGGCCCGGAACCAGACCCTCCGGGCGCGCTCCAAGCTAGCAGGCCGACCGCCCCGTCACAACGAATTTTCGGACCGTCACATTCGATGACGGTCGCGCTGCTCGGAGAACGAGCCGGATCGCCCCGGCACCGCCGAGCGTGGCCACAGTCGGCATAGTCGCAGTGCACAGAACTCGAAGGCACCATGCATCGCAGGCGGGCGAGACGAAGCGAAACAGCCTTGGAGGGTTGCTTTTACGCTGTGGCGGCGGTGCGGTCCGACATGCGCGGATCCCGCAGGGATGGTTGGCCGGTCGACCGCCCCCGGCCGGCTCAGGCCGGCTGGGCGGCGGGTTGGAGGCCGTCCATCAGGAGGTTCAGTAGCCGGCTCGCCAGAGCTTCGTGGGTGGGCCTCGGGGTAACGGTGAAGATTCCGACGAGCATGGCGGCGATGTCTTCGGCGGTGGCGTCGGAGCGAAGGTCGCCTGCCGCATGGCCGGCGTCGAGGATCATGGTGATGGCCGCCAGTAGCTCGGTACGGGTTTGGGCGTGGGCGATCTCGCCCGCCTCGATCATCGCCACCAGCGTGCCGAGCATCCCGTTCTTGGTCGCGATCCAGTCGCCGAACAAGTCCATCCACTGCCGCATCGCCGCGGCCGGGGGCAGTTGGCCGAGCAGTTCCCCGCGGCGCGGACCGCACCGTGCTCTCGACAATGCGATTCAGCCCTTCCGTCACAGGCGTGTACAGCCCACCTGTTGACGTAGGGCCCCCTTCCGGAGCAGCCTCGCGGTCCTCGGCGGTCGATAGGTCAGGACTCCACGATGTCGACCAACTGCTTACCCAGATTGCCGCCCTCGAAGACAGCGCGCAGTGCACCGGGAGCGGATTCCAAGCCGATACTCACGGTTTCGGCGATGGTGAGTTCGCCCCGGTCGTGCCAGTCGCGCAGCGCCGCGAACGCCTCGGGAAAGCGGTCGAGATAGTCGAGGAAGATGAACCCTTCCATGCGTGCCCGGCGCATGGCCAGCTGCATGTAGTTCCGCGGCCCGTACTGCGGGTCCGCGCCGCTGTACCCGGAAGAGATCGCACCGGCCAGAACGACACGAGCGCCGTGCGCCAGGTGCGCCAAACCATGCTCGAGAACGCGGCCGCCGACACCGTCGAAGAAGACGTCGACACCGTCCGGGGCCAGGCGGGACAAACCGGCCGAGACGTCGTCGTTCTTGTAATCGATGGCGGCATGCAGGCCCGCACGGTCGGTGATCCAGGTGCACTTGGCCGGACCGCCTGCGATGCCGATGACAGTGCAGCCCAAGGCTTTCGCTATCTGTCCCGCAATCGATCCGGTCACACCGGCCGCAGCCGACACCAGCACCGTCCGGCCCGGCTCGGGCCGGCCGATATCCGTCATACCGAAGTACGCGGTCAAGCCGGGCGCTCCGAACAGGCTCAGCATCAGCGTCGGGGCGACACCGTCGGGCACCACGTTCAGCCCGAACAAACCCCCGTCGGACGCGACGACGTAATCCTGCCAGCCGACCATACCGGCGACCCAGCTGCCCTCCGGATAGCTCGCGGTGTTCGAGCGCACCACCTGTCCCACCCCGCTCCCCCGCATCACCGTGCCGACCGGGACCGCATCGATGTAGTTGTCCGAATCGTTGAGCCACCCACGCTGGGTGGGATCGATACCCAGTCGATGCACCCTGACCAAGGCCTCCCCAGGCCCCGGCACCGGAATCGGAGCGCTTCCGAGCTCGAAATCACCCTCCCGCAACTCCCCCTCGGGCCGCCTCCGCAGAATCCACTGCCGGTTCACCGTATCCGCCACCGGGCGATGCTAAATCACATACATCACAGCCTTCGAACCATTTTCCGCCGTGACCGGCAAGCACGGATTCGACTACTACCCCGGCCAGACGAGACGAGATCATGACGTCATTGTTTCGTCATCGCATCGCGGGGCACCTCCCCCTCCGAGTGCGCGATGATCTTCGGGGCGCCTGCTCATCAGGCTGTGGCGGCGGGCACCGACCAGGCAGGGCGAATCACACCGACGAGCGCGACCGACCGAGGAGACCGAGGTGGCAACAGTCGCCGAACGCGTGCAACAACATATCGGCCGCGGCCACGCGGCGGAGATGCGAGAAGCCCGGATGTTTCTTCGCGGCCCCGGCACGGCCGCAGCCGACATCGGACTGTCGACGAGCGACTACCTGGCGCTGTCCGGCGACAGGCGGATCACAGCCGCCATGAGCGAGGCGCTGCTCACCCCGATCGAGGCCGAACCCGGTCCTCTGGCGCACCGGCTGGCCGACTACACACACAGCGCTACGGCGGTGGTGTGCCAATCCGGCTGGGCGGCCAATATCGGGTTGTTGCAAGCGATTGCGGCGCCGGGCGTTCCGATACATGTCGGGGAGAACACGCACATGTCCTGGCGACAGGCGGCCCTGGCCGCAGCCGCGCCGCTGCACACCTTCGGGCACAACGACCCCGCCCGGCTGGCGGCACAGATCCGCGCCCACGGCCCCGGCATCATCGCCGTCGACGCGATCGACAACACCACCGGCACACCCAGCCCCCTGGCCGCACTGTGCGACGTCGCCGACGAGACCGGTTCTCTGCTCGTCGTCGACGAATCGCACTCTCTGGGCGTCGTCGGCCCGCGCGGTGCGGGTGCCGTGGTCGCGCTCGGGCTCACCCGGCGCGTGCCGTTTCGCACCGCCAGCCTGGCCAAGGCGTTCGTCGGCCGCGCCGGACTGGTGACCGCGCTCGACCCCGAGTTCGCACCCTATTTCGAGTCGGTGTCCTACCCTGCGATCTTCTCCTCGGGCCTGCGATCCCACGACATCGCCGGGCTGTCCGCGACCCTGGAGGTGATCCGAGCCGAGGACGGACGCCGCGCCCGGCTCCGCGAGATCGCCCATACCGTCCGAAAAGCGCTCGCCCGCACAGGTTTCGACATGGCGGGAGTCGACAGCCACATCATCGCCGTTCCCGCCGGAACCGAAGCCGACGGTCGCGCGGTGCGCGCGATCCTGGAAGCACACGGTGTCCTCGGCGCGCCGTTCTGTCCGCCCGCCACCCCTGCGGGCAGGTCGCTGATCCGGCTGTCGCTGCACGCCGCACTCACCGCCGAGCAGATCGGGCGAATCATCACCGCGTGCGAACAGGTCCATGCCGTATACGGCGGGTGACCTCGGCCGCGCTCGGCGCTCATGCGTGCGGAGCCGTCAGCGATCCGGCCGCCGCCGCGAACAGCCCCTGGCAGCCCGCTGCGACCTCGGCGATATCGGAGTACAGATCGACATCGTTGAGTTCCCGCAGCATCTCGACGCGACAACCGTTGCGCAACAACGCCTCCCGAGTGAGCGCACCGGTTCGATCGGTGGACATCGGCACCTCCGCGAGGACTCGTGCCGGGCGCACGTCACACAGCCCCAGCGCCCACCAGCCGCCGTCGGCCGCCGGCCCCAGCACCGCATCCGGGCCGGCCAGCAGCCGAGCCCCGCATTCGGCCAGCAGCGCCGGCCCGGCCTGCGGGGTGTCCATTCCGATCTGCAGAACGGGCAGCCCGAATCGCGCCGCGTCGGCGTGCGCATTCGCCAGGCGCACACCGAAACCGTCGCCGCGCTGCGGGACCACATCGAAATCGCGCAGGGCCGAACCTATTTCGCGTGCGCGGCAGGCTCGCTCCAGGTCGCCGGTCCACGCGACCACGCCTTGCGCCGCGCCGCAGTCGCGCACCGCGGCCAAGGTGTCCAGGAGCGCGGCGGCGGCCAGATCCGCCGCCTCGGCCGGAGCCAGCGGCGGGGTCAGCCGGGTCTTGGCGAATCCGGCGACCGGCGCCTTCGCCACCACCAGCAGCGTCAATGGCAGAACAGTCATCGCACACTCCAGAAGTCGCGGGCGGCACGTACCGTCCCGATTACCGAACCGGACACTTTCGACACACCGTGGGTGCGCGGCCGATAGGTGACATCACGTTCGACCACCTTCCACCCGGCCCGCGCCGCGCCGGCCAGCAGGGCCAGCGGATATCCCGACCGGGGATGCAGCGGGCCCAGTGCCACCAGCTCGGAGCGACGGATCACGCGCATCGCGGCCAGATCGTGCACGGGCAGCCCGTAATGGCGCCGCAACCAGTGCGCCAGCAGCCAATTGCCCAGGCGCGCATGCCACGGCCAGGCGCCCCGGACCGGGCGGCGGCGCCCGGCCACCATGGTCACATCGGGGCCCAATTCGGCCACCAGCAGCGGCAATTCGTCGGGCGCCATCGAACCGTCGCCGTCGAGCACCGCCACCAGTTCGGTTGTGGCGGCCGCGATCCCGGCTTGGACGGCGCTGCCGTAGCCCGGGACGGATTCGACGACCACCGTCGCGCCCGCGGCACGCGCCACCGCGGCGGTGTCATCGGTCGAACCGTTGTCCACGACGACCACCCGATACTCCGTCGGGACCGCCGCCAGGACGCCCGGTAGCGCGTCGGCCTCGTTCCGGCAGGGAATCACCACGGTCAGCTCTCCACTGGCTTCGACTGGGGTCACGTGTCGACCGTAAGGCCGATCGGACGAAAAACAGCTGGTGACACAGGTGACGAAAGTATGACGGCACGATCGCGTGCGCGCCGCGTCGCACCGACGGGACCTACGGTGAACGGGTGAGCGATACCCGCAGCAGCACCGCATCGCATACACGGCGAGTATCGGGCGTGCGCGCCGATGTCGCCTGCGCGGCAGCAGCGACGATCCTGGTGGCGGCCGCCTTCCTCGTGCCGAGGATCAGCACACCGCACTATCGCGAATCGCTCTACGCCGCGGCGGCGCCGATCTTCGGCTCCTGGCTTCCACATATCGGCTGGGGTACGGGCCCCGCGATCGTGATCGCCGTCGCCGTGGTGCTCTACGGCCCCCGGCTCGCCGCCACGCTCACCTGGCGACGGCTGCTGCCGGCCACCTGGGTGACCGCACTGGCGTGGGCGTTCTCCCTGGCCATGGTCGACGGGTGGCAGCGCGGATTCGCCGGCCGGCTCACGACGATGCACGAGTATCTGCACGAGGTCGGCGGAGTGCACGACATTTCGGCCATGCTGCGCGGATTCTCCGCCCGCATCCTGGACTTTCAACCCGATTCGTGGACCACGCACGTGTCCGGTCATCCACCGGGCGCACTGCTGGTGTTCGTCTGGATGGACCGGATCGGGTTGGGCGGCGGCGCATGGGCTTCCACGCTGTGCGTGGTGGTCGGCTGCAGCGCGTCGATGGCCGTGCTGGTGGCGATGCGGGCGTTGGGCGCGGAAAGCAGGGCGCGGGCGGCCGCACCGTATCTCGCCCTCGCGCCCGCGGCGATCTGGCTGGCGGTCTCGGCGGACGCGTTCTTCGCCGGAGTGGTCGCCTGGGCGGTGGCCGCGCTCGCGGTAGGACTCGGCGGCGCGCGGCCACGTCCGCTGATCCTGGTCGTCTCCGGGGTGCTGTTCGGATTCGGCATCTATCTCAACTACGGACTGGTTCTGATGGCCGTCCCGGCCGCGGCGGTGGCACTGCTGCGCGGTGTGCGAGCGGTGTGGCCCGCGGTGCTGGGCGCGCTGGCGGTCGTCGCCGCCTTCACGCTGTCCGGCTTCTGGTGGCTGGAGGGTTATCACCTGGTGGTGCAGCGCTACTACCAGGGCATCGCGACGACGCGTCCCGCGTCCTACTGGATCTGGGGAAATCTGGCGGCGACGGTGTGTGCGATCGGATTGGCGTCTGCCGCGGCGCTGCATCGGCTTCCGGGTGCGCTGCACCTTCCCGCGCTCACGCAGATTCGCGCCGCCCCCGCGGCGGCGTTCGCGCGCTGGCGCGCCCGCGCGGACCCGGCGGCGCTGCTGGCCCTGGCCGCGCTGACCGGTCTTCTGCTCGCCGATCTCAGCGGCCTGAGCAAGGCCGAGACCGAGCGGATCTGGCTGCCGTTCGACATCTGGGTGATCGGCGGAACCGCCTTCCTGCCGGCGCACACCGCGCGCGCCTGGCTGACCGTCCAGGCCGTCGGCACGCTGGTGCTCGCCCACCTCGTTCTCACGAATTGGTGAGCGCGGTGCGCATTTTGATCGCCGATGACGATCCCGTCGTGCGTGAGGTGGTCCGCCGCTACCTCGAACGCGACGGCATGGAGGTCACCGAAGCCGCCGACGGCGTACAGGCGGAACGCGCACTCGACGGCGGTGACATCGATCTGGCCGTTCTCGACGTGATGATGCCCGCGCCCGGCGGCATCGAGTTGTGCCGGTCGGTGCGCGAGGGCGAGCGTCCCGAGACACCGATCATCATGCTGACGGCCCTCGGCGAGGAGGAGGATCGCGTGCTCGGGCTGACAGCGGGCGCCGACGACTACCTGACCAAGCCGTTCAGTCCGCGCGAGCTGGCGCTGCGGGTGGCGTCGGTGCTGCGCCGCACCCACGGACCGGCGCCGACGGCCGGTGTGCTGCGCAGCGGCGAGATCCGCCTGCGGCCGGCGGCCCGGACGGTGGATATCGCCGGTCGGCCGGTATCGCTGACGGCACGCGAATTCGACCTGTTGTCTTTCCTGCTGGCCAATCAGCGGCGCGTGTTCAGCCGGACGGAACTGCTCGCGGCGGTGTGGGGCTGGGATTTCGGCGACCAGTCGACGGTGACGGTGCACGTCAAACGCTTGCGTGCCAAACTCGGCGATACCCACCGGATCGAGACGGTGTGGGGGCGGGGCTATGCCTGGGGTACCGGGACAGGAGTCGATCGTGCCGAATGATGTTGCGGGACTGGTCGGATGGGCACTGGCCGGGTCGGTGCCGGTCGTCGCGCTCGGAGCGGTGCTGCTGCGCGCCTTTCGCAATCGGGCCCTCGGGCTGTCGATGGTGATTCTGGTGTTGATCCCGACGCTGGCCACCCTCAGCGGTTTCATCGCCGTCAGCGGTCTGATGTTCAGCGACGCGCTGGCCAAGATGTCGGTGGTCCTCGTCGTGGTCACGGCGGTGACCGTGCCCGCGGCGGTCGTCTTGGGCCGGGCGCAGGCACGGCAGCTGGTCTGGGAGAAACAGATGCTCGATCAGGAGCGCGCCGCCGAGGCGTCGCGCCGCGAACTGGTGGCGTGGGTCAGCCACGATCTGCGCACACCGCTGGCCGGGATCCGGGCGATGGGCGAGGCGCTCGCCGACGGCGTGGTCGCGCAGACCGGAGATGTCGAGCGCTACGGCAGGCAGGTGGTGCGTGAGACCACGCGATTGTCGGGCATGGTCGACGACCTGTTCGAGATGTCGAAGATCAACGCCGGAGCCCTGCGCCTGCACCTGGAACCACTGGATCTGCGCGAACTCATCGACGAGGTGGTCGCCGCCACCGAGCCGGCCGCCGGGCGTGCGGGAGTGAAACTGTCTGCCCGGCAACCGGATTCGTCGATCACCGTGGCCGGCAGCGATCAGGCGCTGACCCGGGTGCTGACCAACCTCGTGGCCAATGCGATCGCGCACACCCCGCCGGGCGGATGTATCGACATCTCGGCCGGGGCCGCACGCGCCGACGCCTGGGTGCGCATCGACGACACCGGTCCCGGCATCACCGAGGCGGATCTCCCCCGCATTTTCGAGGCCGGGTATCGCGGCACCGCCGCGCGCTCGCCCGCGGCCGAGGGCGGAGGTAGCGGTATGGGCCTGGCGATCGCCGCCGGTCTGGTATCGGTCCACCACGGCGAAATCAGCGCGTCGAACCGGGAACGAGGCGCTCGCTTCGACATTCGGCTGCCACTGCTCGACGGTGCCGGCCCTGCCACGGTGTCGCCGCCCGCTCACGAGCGCGGGTTGTCGATCTCGTCGTCCTGAGCGTCGCCGTCAGTGCCGCCACTGCGGCGCCCCCGCACCGGCGGCGGCCCGCAACGGAGCGGTGGCGAAGTCGGTGAGCCCCTGCGTGGGATCGATCGCCGCGGTGAAGCCCAGCAGTTCGCGGGCGCGATCCGGTCCCGCGACGATATGCCGCACATCGCCCGGCCGGAACTCGCCGGTCACCACCGGCTCGGGACCGCCCTGGGCACGGGCGAGGATCGCGGCCACCGCGCCGATGCTGATCGGATGTCCCGACGCGATATTCAGCGCCGTAAACCGGTCCAACGGCTGTTCCACGGCCCGCCGGTTGGCGTCGGCGATATCGGTCACGTGCACGAAGTCGCGCATCTGGGCGCCGTCCTCGAATACGCGCGGCGCCGCCCCCGCCTCGAGCGCCGACCGGAAGATCGCGGCCACACCGGAATACGGTGTATCCCTGGGCATCTCGGGTCCGTAGACGTTGTGATAGCGCAGTGCGGTCACCGTCGAGCCGGTGGCCGTGGCCCACGCCGCGGCATAGTTCTCCTGCGCGAGTTTGCTGGCGGCATACAGGCTGCGCGGGTCCAGCGCCGCGTCCTCCGGCACCGGCGCCCAGTGCAGTGGCATACCGGTGTCGGGGTGGCGATGGTCGAATACGCCGCGCTCGAGGTCTGCGCGCCGGCGTGGCAGCGGCGTCGCCGCCACGGAATCGGCTGTGCGATAACGCCCTTCGCCGTACACCACCATCGACGATGCCAGCACCAGCCTGCGACAACCGGCCCGATCCATCGCTGCCAGTAGTACCGCCGTTCCCAGATCGTTGTGACTGGCGTAGGCGGGCGCATCCTGAACGGTCACCCCCGCACCCACCACCGCGGCCTGATGGCACACCACATCGATTCCCGGCAGCACACGGTCGAGCGCGTCCTGGTCGCGCACGTCGACGCGATGCAGCCCGGCCGGCGGCCGGGCCTCGACGCCGTGCGCCGCACTGAGCATCGCATCGACCGCCACCACCTCGTGCCCCGCATCGGTCAGCGCGCGCCACACGTGAGATCCGATAAACCCGGCCGCTCCGGTCAGCAGAATCCGCATACCGAGATTCTGGCCACGGTCGCGGCGCGATGCGGGGACGCGGCGCCACCGGTAAGCAAACCGTCATAATTCGAAACGACTCTCGGCCATCGCGAATCCGCCTCCGCAGCCGTGCGGATAGGCCTCGGCTCTTCCCGATCACCGGCGCACATGCCGAATACATCGGTGGCGCGACCATTCGCATCGACGGCGGCCTCATCAAAAGCGCCTTCTGACGGACTCTCCGGGCGGCGACACCGTCACCGCGACCCCGGCTGACCGCTGAGCTCCGCGAGCAGCCGCCGCAAGGCGGGGACCGCCGATTCCACCGCCCGGCGATCGGCGGCGGACAGCCGGGCCAGCGTTTCGCGCAGCATCGCCGCGCTCGCGCGGTCGTACCGATCCAGCAGCTCGCGTGCCCGCGCCGACGCGACGAGCATCGCCCCACGCCCGTCCCCCGGTGTCGGCAGCCGCTCGACGAGGTCGTCCGCGGTCATGGTGCGCAGCAGATTGCTGATGGTGGACTGTGCCACGTTCAATTCGGCGGCCGCCCGGCTCGGTGCGACTCCGCCCGTCGCCACCAGGAGCCGGAGCAGTTCGATCTGCGCTTCCGGGAGGTCCGGCAGATCCTCGGCGGCTCGCGTGCGACGCAGGACCGCCCGGCGCAGCGGTCCGAGCAGCGCGCTGAGTTGGGCGTCCACCGGCACCCGCGAGACCGGATCCGTTCGTGAGGCCGAGGTTTCCACCCCCACATTCTGCCCGCACGACCGGCGCGGGCCCCGCGGAGAGGATATTTGGGCGCCACGACATACTTACTTTTGCATTGAAAGTATCTACGAATATCGCTGCCGCGCAACCAGAAACGAATGCGTGCGCGACGGCCCTGGCTTTCGCGAAAACGGTGCGCGAGGCGAAGGCGCCCGCCTACAGTACTTTTGCTGCAAAATTAAATGGAGTCAGGGAGCTTCACATGTCGATCCCCACTGCCCCTCGCACCGGAGCGCGGCGGCTGTCCTCGATCCTGGTCAGCGTCGTCGCGGTAGCGATAGCCGTTATGGCGCCGACCGCCCACGCCGCACCGGACGCCGGTTCGGAGCCGGTTGTCGGTGTCACCGGCGGGCAGATTCGCGGCGTGCGCGCCGACGGTGTCGTTCGATATCTCGGGGTGCCGTTCGCGCAAGCCGCCCGGTTCGCGGTGCCGCAGCCCGCACCGCCCTGGCCGGGTGTCCGTCCGGCGGTCGCCCACGGACCGCAATGCCCGCAGGCGTCTCCCGTGCCCGGAGTGGTGTTGCAGCCGTCGAGCGAAGACTGCCTCAGTATCGACCTCTATGTGCCCGAACACCCGGCCGGCACCGCGCTGCCGGTGATGGTGTGGCTCTACGGCGGCGCGTTCGTCCTCGGATCCAATGCCCAATACGACTCCCCCGCCCGCCTGGTCCGCGACGGACAGGTCATCGTGGCGGTCCCGAACTATCGCGTCGGGCCCTTCGGCTTTCTGGCCCTGCCCGAACTTGCCGCCGAAAACGGCGGCGCGACAGGGACATACGGCACCCTCGATCAGCAGGCCGCGCTGCGCTGGATCCACGACAATGCGACAGCCTTCGGCGGAGATCCCGGCAACGTCACGCTGTTCGGTGAATCCGCCGGCGGCATGAGCGTCTGCACCCAACTCGCCTCCCCGACAGCGCGCGGCCTCTACGCCAAAGCCATCGTCGAAAGCGGTTCGTGCGCACGCAGTCCCCTCGCACCACCCACCCCGCAGGTTGCCTATCAGCGATCCGGCGACTACGCATCCAGCCTGGGCTGCGCCGACCCCGCCACCCGGTTGGCGTGTCTGCGCACCTTGCCGGTCGATCGGCTCCTCGACTCTCCGACGACGCAACTGAACACCATGGCCGTCACGTGGACACCCATCCGCGACGGGGTCGCGGTGACCGCCACGCCCGAGAACGCCCTGGCGGGCGGCGCGGCGCGTGACATTCCATTGATTGTGGGCAGCAATGCCGACGAAGGCTCGACCTTCATCGCGCTGCTCGACTACGGACACGGAACCACGCCCTCGGCAGACGATTACACGAAGTGGACCCGAGAACTGTTCGGCGACAACGCCGATCGCGTACTCCAGCGCTACCCGATCGCGACGTATCCCACACCCGCGGCCGCCAAGGAACGCGTGCTCACCGACGGATTCTTCGCCTGCCCAGCACAATTCACCGCCGAGACCGCCCGCCGCGGCGGCGCACAGGTGTGGCGGTACCAGTTCAACGACGCACCCCTGCCACCCAATCCGCTACTGCCGGGCGCGTTCCACGGCGCCGAGGTCCCCTACGTCTTCTCCTCGCTCATGGGCCTGCCCATTCCGTTGCCGCCCGCAGCCGACCGGCTTTCGCGCGATATTCAGGCCAGCTGGGCGCAATTCGCCCACACCGGAAATCCCGAAACACCGGCCCTGACCCCGTGGCCCCATACCGCCGCCGACACCACCCTCGAGCTCGGCAGCGACCGCATCGGACCCGCCGGCACCTTCGCCGCACAGCACCACTGCGACCTGTGGGCCGGTATCGATCACATCGGATAGAAGGCGACCGTTGCGCGCCGGTTTCAGCTCTGGAGCCGGCTCCGTTCGGCGACCTTGTCGAACCACGGCGCCGCCTGCTCGACCTGGGCGGCGATCTTGATCAGTGTCGATTCTCCGCCCAATGGGGCCACGAGTTGGACCCCCAGGGGAAGTCCGTCGGCGGTCCAATGCAGCGGCAGGGAGATCGCGGGTCTGCCGGTGATATTGGCGAGCTGGGTGTAGGGCACCCAGCCGAGATTATTGTTGATCAAGTCGTCGACGATCGAGGTGTGCTTGAGCAGGCCGGCGGTACGGGTCTTGAGAATCGCGTCGGTCACGCGTTGGAGCGACTTCGGCAATTCGAACTCCCCGATCTTGGGCGGCGGGGTGGCCATCGTGGGCGTCAGCAGCAGATCGTGGGTCCGGAAGTACTCGGTCAGTCGACGCGCATGGCCGTGCCGGGCCTCGACGGCGGCGACGTACTCCGGGCCTCGGGTCGCATTGCCCAACGCCGCCATGACCAGGGTGTCGCGTTCGAACCCCTCGTTGCCGCAGCCGGAGATCCGGCGCGCGTCGGCGACCTCGTAGGCGATGTAGACGAACCAGGTGAGCAAGAACTCGCCGGCCAGGGCAGCGTCGTCGAACGGTGCCTCTTCCAGGATTTCCACCTGGTGACCCAGGTCGGTCAGTACTCGCGTTGCCGCCTCGACCGCCGCGTAGGCCTCGGGGTCGGGTTCGGGCGTAATGGCTGTCGGGATCCGCACGCCGATCCGAAGCCGGCCGGGATCCTGGCCTACCGCGTCGCGGTAGGGCCCGGCCACCGCCGGCTGAAACGGACCCCACGATTCTCCACCGGCGATGACATCGAGCATCCCGGCGGTGTCGCGGACCGAGCGTGTGACGACCCCTTGAACAGCGGCGCCGTGCATGAGTTCTCCGGTCCCCGGCCCCATGGGGGTCACCCCGCGTCCCGGTTTCAGACCCACGAGCCCGCAGCAACCGGCCGGAATCCGGATCGAACCGCCGCCGTCGTTCGCACCGGCGGCGGGAACGATGCCCGCCGCGACCGCCGCCGCGGAACCGCCCGACGACCCACCCGGCGTTCGCGACAGGTCCCACGGATTTCGGGTCGGTCCCCAGAGCTCGGGCTCGGTGATCGCCTTGGCGCCGAACTCGGGCATATTGGTCTTGCCGAAGATCATCAGGCCGGCGTCGAGCCACCGCTGAACGATCGTCGCGTGCTCGGTCGCCGGAGTCGTGCGCAACGACCGCGATCCCTGCGAGGACGGGAGCCCGGCGTAATCCATTCCGAGATCCTTGATGAGGAACGGGACACCGGCGAAGGCTCCCGTGCGCTCCGCGTCGGCCGAGCACGGGACGTCGGCGATGATCGCGTTGATCCGCGGGTTCACCTCGGCGGCGCGTTCCCGGGCTGATGCCAGCAGTTCGGCGGCCGTGACCTCCTTCTTCGCGACCAGTTCCGCGAGACCGGTGGCGTCGTGTCGGCGGTACTCCTCGAAATTCACCTGCACTCCTGATTTCACTCGACCGGTCACACCACGCGCGCGAGTTCCAGCGTCCGCTCGAACTCTACGACGAGCGCTGCACGCCCGGAGCAATACCGATGGTTCACCGAATCCGTCCTTCCCGACCGGCTTGCCCCCGGTCGAGACCGCCCCCGTGGCCCTCGGACGGGAACCCGAGCGCGCCGAAGGCGCCGACCACGCCAACGGTTCGACCGTGACACACCAAGGCGACCGAATCCGCCCTTCGCGCACCGCTTCCGGTCTACCGTAATAATGGGTCGTCTTGTACTGCCCGTGTGGTGCACCGATCGAGGGTTGGTGAGTCGGATGATCTCTACATCCATGCTCGACGAACTGTACGAAAGCGCGGAAAAGGACGGTGTCGCACTACGAATCGGCACGATCATCGATCGCGGCGGGGAGGTTCTGCTGCTGGAACGTGACGACAGCGGCCCCATCAAGGCCACCCTCAAACTTCCCGGCACCACCGTCGAACCCGGCGAGCCGCTGGACGCGGCCGTGGCCCGCGGCGTCGCCACCGAGACCGGGCTGATCGTCACCCGAATCCGTTGCCACGTAGGCTCTTTCGACTATCTCTCGCCCGGCGGAAAACCGGTCCGCCGCCTGCATTTCGCCGTCGACGTGGCCGCCACGTACCCCATCCGCCTGTCCGTGCACAGCGCCTACACCTGGGCGCCACTGGGCAGCGACCTGCGCGTGACTCCCTCCATTCGCCGCATTCTCGAGGACTACCGCAAACTTGCCGAGGCTCGAACCCCGTTGTCGGAAACCTTGGGATGAGATCAGCCGGATCTGCGTAGTCGCCCCCGTAAGCCATGTGCAGGACGCCGTCGGCGGCTGCCGCGCCGCTCCGCAGACCGTCGAGGTCGTCCAGGGAGCCCGGATGCGTTGTCGCGCCCAATGATTCGAGCCGGGCGGCGGCGGCCTTCGAGCGGGCCAGACCGGTCACGGTGTGGCCGGCCGCGATGAGTTCGGTGACAACTGCGGGCCCGGTCTGATACAGACGGACTCCCAACACTGACCAGCGCCACGTTTCGCTATTCAGGCGATACGGACCGATCGGTCGGCTTGACTGCGATCCACTGCGCGACCGGTAGATGCGGGCGCCAGGCCGTGAATCCGCCGAGCGGCTCACCCCGGTAGATCTGGAATTTCCGCAGTTCACCGCCGTGCGTCGCGGCCCAGCGCAGCAGCAGCGCCTCGGATTCCGCGGTCACGGCGTTGGCGACCAGCCGTCCCCCTGGCCGCAGCCGGTCCCAGCATGTCGCGAACAGTCCGTCCTGAGTGAGGCCGCCGCCGAGGAAGATCGCGTCCGGCGTTGGATCACCGGCCGCGGGCAGATCGGCGGGCGCCTCGCCGCGCACGACGATCGCGGGCACTCCGAGCGCCGCGGCGTTGGCCGCGATCTGGTCGCGCCGCGCGGCACTGCGCTCGAATGTGATTGCGCGGCAGTCGGGATGGGTTCGGCACCATTCGATCGCGATGGTGCCCGACCCGCCGCCCACATCCCAGAGCAATTCGCCGGGCGCGGGCGCGAGCGCGGCGATCGACAGGGTGCGGACCTCCGCCTTCGTCAGCTGTCCGTCGCCGCCGTAGGCGGTATCGGGCAGTCCCGGAAGCCGGGTGAGCCGGGGTGCGGCCGGATCACGGACCGCCTCGACGGCGACGATGTTCAGCGGATCCCCGGGCGGCCGCGACCACTGCGCCGCCGTAGCGGCGACGATCCGCTCGGCGGGACCACCGAGCTGCTCCAGCACGGTCAGTCGTGATTCACCGAAACCGTTGCACCGCAACAGTTCCGCCACCCGAGCCGGAGAATGTTCGTCGGCGCTGAGCACCAGCAACCGCCGGCCGTCGGCGAGAGCCGGCAGAACCGTCTCCAGGGGGCGGCCGACGATGCTCACCACCGGTGTGTGCGCACTCGCCCAGCCCAGTCGCGCACAAGCCAGTGTGGCCGAGGACGGCTGCGGGTAAACCCGGATCGCTTGCGGGCCGAGCAAGTTCGCCAGCGTGACGCCGATGCCGTAGAACATCGGATCACCGCTGGCCAGTACGCAGATACGCGAACCGCGATGCGCGGCCAGCAGTTCCGGCAACGCGGGCAGCAGCGGTGTCGGCCAGGCCCGGCGCTGCGCGGTGCTCGCGTCGGCGGGGATCAGATCCAGCTGGCGGCGCGATCCGAAAAGCACCTGGGCCGCGGCGATCTCGTCACGCATGCGCGAACTCAACCCCGGCCAGCCGTCGGCGCCCATGCCCACCACCGCGATGAGGCGATCGTTCTCCGGTGCGTTCTGCGTGGCTCCCGTTGCGAGAGTGTGTTTTTCGCCTGTCATACCGTCACCGCACGCCGTCGAGGCACTGCCCCGACCCGCAGACCTCTGCCGCGCACGCGGGCAACGGCACTGACGTGCTTGTGGCGCAGCGGTTCTGCCGCTCAGCCGGGATAGACGCGCGCATCAGCGGGGCATCCGGCGCCAGACGGCCCGCGGCACCCATCGGGCCACCGCAAAAGCGAATCGCAAGGTGCGCGGTACCCAGACTTCGCCCGCGCGCCGGTGCAAGGCGGTGACCACCGCGTCGGCCACCTGCTGCGGTGTACTCGACAGCGGCGCCGGGCTCATGCCCTCGGTCATCCGCCCGACCACGAAACCCGGCCGGACGAGCAACAGGTGAACGCCACTGCCGTGCAACGCGTCCGACAGTCCCGAGGCGAATCCGTCCAGCCCCGCCTTGCCCGATCCGTAGACGTAGTTGGCGCGTCGCACCCGCACCCCGGCGACCGAACTGAACACCACCAGCTGCCCGCTGCCCTGGGCGCGCAGCAGATTCGCCAGCACCGTCAGCAGGTTCACCTGCGCGACGAAGTCGGTGCGCAGTACCGCGACCGCCGCGGCCGGATCCTGTTCGGCGCGGGCCTGGTCGCCCAGTATCCCGAAGGCCAGGATCGCCACCCCGATACGGCCGTGGTCGGCGGCCAGTTTCTCCAGCAGCGGCTGATGGCCGGACAGGTCGTCGGCGTCGAACTCCACCGGATGGACCGCACGGGCGCCCGCCGTGCGCAGCATCGCGGTCTCCTCCCCCAGCCGATCGCTGCGGCGCGCCGCGAGCACGACCTCGCGGTCCGCGCAGATCCGGCGGACGACCTCGAGTCCCATCTCGCTGCGCCCGCCGAACAGTACGATCACCCCGTCGTCGACCTCACGCACACCCATGGCGCATAGTCTGCCATCGGCGCCGGTTGCTAGCGTCGCAGCCATGACGAGTACCGCGGCCGCACGCATCGACCTGTCTCCCAGCGCGCTGGAATTCGTGACCGAACGGCATCTGGCCACGCTCACCACGCTGCGTGCGGACGGTACACCGCACGTGGTCGCGGTCGGCTTCACCTGGGATTCCGAGGCCGGCATCGCGCGGGTGATCACCAGTGGTCCCAGCACCAAGGCGCGCAACGCGGACCGGCGCGGATACGCCGCGCTGAGCCAGGTCGACGGCCCGCGCTGGCTCACCCTCGAGGGCCCGGCCGAGGTCTGGACCGAACGCGATCAGGTCGCCGACGCCGAAGCTCGCTACGCCGAGCGCTACCGCACCCCGCGGGAGAACCCGCAGCGCGTGGTCATCGCGGTGCGCGTCGCGCGGGTGTTGTCGAGCAGCACCCTGCGCGGCTGAGTTCTCCGCGCCGGGTTCTCCGCGCCGGCTCAGCGATGCCTGTACTCGTTCGACCTCACAGCACCGTGAGACCGTGCGGACGCCGGTTCACAGGTTCGCCGCCGTCTTCGGTGACCACCACGATGTCCTCGATCCGGGCGCCCCATTCGCCGCCGAAGTAGATGCCCGGCTCGATGCTGAACGCCATCCCCTGCCGCAGCACGGTCTCGTTGCCCGCCACGATGTAGGGCTCCTCGTGCACCGACAGCCCGATGCCGTGGCCGGTGCGGTGAATGAACGCCTCGCCGAAACCCGCCTCGGACAACAGGTTCCGGGCCGCGGCGTCGACCGATTCGGCGGTGACGCCCGGTCGCACGGCAGCCACCGCGGCGGCCTGGGCGCGTTCGAGTGCGGCGTAGCGCTCGGCGATCTCCGGATCGGGCTCCCCCAGCACGTAGGTGCGGGTGGAATCGGAGAAATATCCGGGTTCGACGGGGCCGCCGATATCGATGACCACCACGTCACCGGCTTCGATGATCCGGTCGGAATGGCTGTGGTGCGGGTTGGCGCCGTTGGGTCCGCTGCCGACGATGACGAAATCGGCGCGGTCGTGTCCCTCCTCGACGATCGCGGCGGTGATGTCGGCGGCGACCTCGGCCTCGGTGCGGCCCGGCTGCAACCACTCACCCATCCGGGCATGGACCCGGTCGATGGCCGCACCCGCGCGGCGCAGAGCGTCGATCTCGGCGGCATCCTTGATCATCCGCAACTCGCGGATGATCGGGGTCGCCGACACCGGCAGTGCCGTCAGCGCGTCCGCGATCGGAAGCAGATGCAGGGCGGGCATGGCATCGTCGACCGCGACTCGCGCGCCCGCGTTCAGCGTCGACTTCACGACCCCGTACGGGTCCACGCCGTCCACCCACGACACCATGTGCAATCCGAGTTCACCGGCCGCCGAGCCGTCCAGCGCGGAGAGCTCCAGCTTCGGCACCACCACCGACGGGGTTTCGCCGCTGGCCGGGACGACCAGGCAGGTGAGCCGCTCGAAGGATTGCGCGGCCGACCCCAGCAGATATCGCAGATCCGGTCCGGGCGTGATCAGCAGCGCGTCCAGATGTGCCGCGCGGGTCAACTCCGCCGCCCGCTCCAGCCGCTTGCCGTAGATCTCGGCACCGAATCGTGACTCCGTATGCGCGCTCATGCGATACGACGTTACCTGCCGCGCCGGACACGGTCCGGGCGATCACGACGTTCGCGACCGGGTCGTGGCCCGATTGTCGGTGCCGCCCGGTAGCGTCTGCGCCATGCTCACCTCCAGTGCGAGTGACCGGCCACTGCTGCTGCTCGACGGCGCCAGCCTGTGGTTCCGGGCGTTCTATGCCATCCCGGAGAAGATCACCGCACCCGACGGCCGGCCGGTGAACGCACTGCGCGGCTTCACCGATATGGTCGCCGCGCTGATCACCCGGCACAACCCGGGCCGCCTGGTGGTGTGCCTCGATCTCGATTGGCGCCCGGCCTTCCGCGTCGAGCTCGTACCCTCCTACAAGGCGCACCGGCTCGACACCGGCGCCGATGCCCAGCCGGGCGCCGAGGAGGTGCCCGACACCCTCACTCCGCAGGTCGACATGATCGCCGAGGTGCTCGCGGCGGCCGGGATCGCGACCGCCGGTGCGGCCGGCCTGGAGGCCGACGACGTGATCGGCACCCTCGCCACCCGCGAGCGCGACAACGAGGTGATCGTGGTCAGCGGTGACCGCGATCTGCTGCAGGTGGTGCGCGCCGACGCGCCACCCGTCCACGTCTTCTACGTGGGCCGCGGGCTGGCCAAGGCAGAACTGTACGGCCCTGCCGAGGTAGCCGCGAAATACGGTGTGCCGCAGGAGAATGCGGGCCCGGCCTATGCCGATATGGCGACACTGCGCGGCGATGCGTCCGACGGCCTGCCCGGTGTCGCCGGTATCGGCGACAAATCCGCCGCCACGCTGATTTCGCGCTACGGCTCGCTCGAGGCGCTGGTGGCCGCGGTCGCCGACCCGGCATCGGATCTGGCTCGTGGCGTGCGCGCGAAACTCGCTGCGGCCGAAGAGTATTTGAAGGCGGCCGCACCGGTCGTGCGGGTCGTCCGCGACGCCGAGGTCGACCTGTCCGGCCCCGATCTGCTGCCCGCCGAGCCGGCCGATTCGGACCGGCTGCACGCGCTGGCCACCGCCTACAACGCCGAGAGCCCCGTCAAGCGACTGACCGCCGCCTTGGCGGCGAGCGCCTGATACCTGGCATTCATCACCGCCACGAGAACGTGGCGCCCGGCGATGGCTCCGGGCGCACGGCACTCAGTTGGGCCGGCCGACCTCGTAGGTGCCGTCGTCCTTGGTGATCTTGACGGTGACCTTCTTCTGCTCGCCACCGACCTTCAGGGTGCAGTCGAACGTGCCGCCGACCTCGACCTTCTGCCCCGAGGGGCAGCTGACGTTCTGAACGTCGTCGATGCCGTAGGAATCCTTGAGGACCTTCTGCACGCCGTCCTGCACGGCCTTGTTGTCCAGTTTGTCGCTGCCCAGGAAGACGAAGGCGAGGACCACGGCGACGACCACCACGACCAGCACGCCGATACCGCCGAAGAGCAGGCCCTTCTTCGACTTCTTGGCGGGCGTGGTGCTCAGCTGCGGTTCCTGCATCCCCCACTGCTGCTGCGACTGGTCGGGCTGCGGCGCCCACCCCTGCTGGGTGGGCTGCTGCTGCGCCCACTGCTGCTGCGACGGCTGCGGCGGCTGCCCCCACTGCTGCTGGGTCGGCTCCCACGGCTGCGCCTGGGCCGGTTGCTGCTGGGGCCAGGACGGCTGGCTCTGGCCACCCCACTGCGGCTGCTGCGCCTGTTGCGGTTGCGGCGCCCACTGCTGCTGCGACGGTGCGGGCTGGCCCCACTGGGGCTGCTGCGGCTGCTGGCCACCCCACTGCGGCGGCGGTCCGGACTGGCCGGGCTGCGGCTGCCCCGACCACTGCTGGGTCGGATCGCTGCTGTGGCCCTCCCCTGGGCCAGGGGTCTCGTTCGGTCCGTACGGGCCGCTCATGTGCCTGCCTCCACTCGCACTCGTCGTCTCACATCCCCCCGCGTGAGGTGATCAGGCCCTCACCACGGTCGGTACCGGTAGTCATCCAATCACAGCCCGGCACGCTACGCGGCGTCCACCGCCACAACGCCACGCCGGATGGCACGCACCGACTTGGCGGCGGTGGCGGCGATTTCGGTGTCGTCGGCGGTCTGGTGGATCTGGTCGAGCAGATCGATCACCTGCCGGCACCAGCGCACGAAGTCGCCCGCCGACAACGCACTGCCCTGATCGCCACTGGCCAGCAACGATTCGGCCAATCCGTCTCCGCGGGCCCATTTGTAGATGCCGGTGACGAAGCCGAGATCCGGTTCCCGGGTCGGCGGCAGTTTGTGCTTGGCCTCGTCGGTGCGCAGCTGGCTCCACACGCCGATGGTGGCGCCGACCGCGCGCCGCACCGGCTCGGTCGGCCCGGACGGGCCGAGGTAGCCGCCCTCCTGCCGCGACTCGAAGACCAGCACCGACACCACGCCCGCGAGTTCGGCGGCACCGAGCCCGCGCCACAGCCCCTGCCGAAGGCATTCGGCCACAACGAGATCCGCCTCGGTATAGATCCGGGCGAGCCGCCGGCCGTCGGCGGTGACCTCCCCGGCGTCGACATAGCCGCGCTCACTCAGCAGCGCGACGATCCGATCGAAGGTGCGCGCGAGCGAATTCGTTGTCGCAGCGACCTTCTGGCGCATCGACTCGGTCTCGCGCTCGAGCCGGTTGTAGCGCTCCCCCAGCCGGGCCAGCTGCTCCCGGTCGGGCCGGGAGTGGGCGGGATGAGCGCGCAGCGCCCGCCGCAGCGTCGCCAGTTCCCGATCGTCGGCCGCGCGGGCACGACCACCGCGCCGGCCCCGCCCGGGTACGGCGATCCCGGTGCTGCGCAACGCCGAGGCCAGATCACGGCGCGCCCGCGCGGTGCGGTGGTCGACGTGGCGCGGCAGCCGCATCCGGCCCAGCGGCTGAGCGGGGGTCGGGAAGTCGGCGGCCGAGACGCGACCGGCCCAGGTGTCGGCCGTCAGCACCAGCGGCCGCGGATCGCCCGGACTCGCGTCCGGTTCCAGAATCACCGCGAGACCCTGGCGGCGCCCGGTCGGGATGGCCACCACGTCACCGCGGCGCAGCGAGGTCAGCGACTCGACCGCCGCCCCGCGCCGGTCGGCGCGGCCCTGCCGTTCCAGTTCGCGTTCGCGCTGTTTGATCCGCTCTCGCAGCGACAGATACTCGAGGAATCCGTCGTCACCGATCTGCGAGCGCAGCTTGCGCACCTGCGCCTCGTTGCGCTCGATACCGCGGACCAGGCCCACCACCGAGCGGTCGGCCTGGAACTGCGCGAACGAGCGCTCCAGCAGCTCTCGCGACTGCGCGGCGCCCATCCGGTCGATCAGGTTGATCGACATGTTGTAAGCGGGCCGGAACGAGCTGCGCAGCGGATAGGTGCGGGTCGAGGCCAGGCCCGCGACGGCGCTGGTGTCGACATCGGGGTGCCACATCACCACCGCGTGGCCTTCGATGTCGATGCCACGCCGCCCGGCTCGGCCGGTCAGCTGCGTGTACTCGCCGGGAGTCAGCTCGGCATGGGTTTCGCCGTTGAACTTCACCAGCCGCTCCAGCACCACCGTGCGCGCCGGCATATTGATGCCGAGAGCCAGTGTCTCCGTGGCGAATACGGCCCGCACCAACCCACGGACGAACAATTCCTCCACGGTGTGCCGGAAGGCTGGCAGCATGCCGGCGTGATGGGCGGCCAGGCCGCGGAAGAGCGCCTCCCGCCATTCCCAGTAGCCGAGCACATCGAGGTCGGCGCGCGGCAGATCACCGGTATGGCGTTCGATCACCGCCTCGATTTCCGCCGCCTCCTCGGGACGGCTCAGATCCAGGCGTGAGCGCAGGCACTGAGCGAGGGCGCCGTCGCAGCCGGCCCGGCTGAAGATGAACGTGATCGCCGGCAGCAGCCCTTCCTCGTCGAGGCGGGCGAGCATCTCCGGGCGCGGCAGCGGCCGGAAGTCGCGGCGCGGACCACCGCGGTGGCGCGGACCGGACCAGCCGTTCATCCGGTCGGCGGCCTCGCGATGTTTGATGTAGCGAACCAGATCCTCGTCGACGAGGATTTTCTGATCGCTGGACTTCGTATCGAACAGATCGAACAGCCGCCGCCCGACCATGACGTGCTGCCACAGCGGCACCGGCCGCGTCTCGTCGACGATGACCGCGGTATCGCCGCGTACGGTCTCCATCCACGCGCCGAACTCCTCGGCGTTGCTGACCGTCGCCGACAGGCTCACCAGCCGCACCTCCGGCGGCAGATGCAGGATGACCTCTTCCCACACCGCGCCGCGGAATCGGTCGGCCAGATAGTGCACCTCGTCCATGACGACGAACGACAGCGCGTGCAGCGCGTCCGAACCCGCGTAGAGCATGTTGCGCAGCACTTCGGTGGTCATGACCACGACCCGGGCGTCCGGATTGATCGACTGATCACCGGTCAGCAGTCCGACCGCGTCGCGGCCGTAGCGATCCACCAGATCGGCGTACTTCTGATTCGACAGCGCCTTGATCGGGGTGGTGTAGAAGCACTTGCCACCGGCCGCGCGGGCCAGGTGCACGGCGAATTCCCCGACGACGGTCTTACCGGCGCCGGTCGGCGCGCACACCAGCACACTGTGCCCGTTCTCCAGCGCCGCGCAGGCCTGCTGTTGGAACGGGTCCAGGGAGAATTTCAGGTCGGCGGCGAATGCCGCGAGTTCGCCAGTCAGCGACGGTTGTCCCACGCTCAGAGGGTATCGGAGTAGTCCGACACCGGGCGCGGAGTTTTCGGCGCGGGCTCGGCCGAGACCGGTCCGCTCGCCGTCACGGGACGGGCGGGCTCCACCGGGCTCACACCGTCCAGATCGTCGGGTCCGGCCAGCGGGGAGGCCTCGTCGTCGGACAGCGCGCCCCAGTTGTCGCCCCGGCGCGCGCGGCGTCGGTCGTTGAGCCGCGCGATCTGCACGGCGACCTCGAACAACACGGTGAGCGCGGCGGCCAGCGCCAGCATCGAGAAGGGATCCTGCGGGGTGACGATCGCGGCGAAGACGAACAGCCCGAAGATCATGCCGCGGCGCCACTTCTTGAGCCGCTCGTAGGTCAGCACGCCGACCATGTTCAGCCCGATGATCAGCAGCGGCGTCTCGAAGCTGACGCCGAAGATGATCAGCAGCTTGATGATGAATCCGAAGTACTGACTACCGCTCAGCGCGGTGATCTGCACATTGCTGCCGATTCCCATCAGGAAGCTCAGCGCGTGTGCCACCACCCAGTACGCGAGGACCGCGCCGGTGACGAACAGCACCACGCCGGAGGCGACGAAGCTGATCGCGTACTTGCGCTCCTTGGCGTAGAGGCCGGGCGTGACGAACGCCCACAGCTGGTACAGCCAGATCGGGCAGGCCATCACCACACCCGCGGTGAAGGCGACCTTGAACCGCAGCATGAACTGTTCGAACGGTGCGGTGGCCAGCAGCCGGCAGGCGCCGTCGGTGGTCAGCTGCGCACGATGTTCCGGCGGCAGCGAACAGTACGGGCCGCGCAGCAGATCACCCAGGCTCTCGATGCCCAGGAAGGAGTGCGAGTACCAGAAGAATCCGAGGATTGTGGTCAGCGCCACCGCCAGCAACGACTTCAACAGTCGCGAACGCAACTCTTGCAGATGTTCGACCAACGACATGGTGCCGTCGGGATTCGTCCTGCGCCGGCTACGGCGGGGGTCGAACGGAATGCGCATGGATGTGACTGCCTCGCTGATCACCTGGCCGGATCCGGATGAAACGCCCAACCGCCATCGCACCGCCACCCCGCGGGCGTTGCCGGGGTGACGGCCTCGAGACGGACCGAATCAGGCCGTGTGACGATCCTTGTCGGCCTGCGGGGCCGGATTCACCGGCTGGGCAGGCGGCAGTTCGGCCGCGGGCGCCGACTGCTGCGCGGTGCCGGACGTGTTCGCCGACCCCGTGTTCGCAGAACCCGCGTTCGCCGAGCCCTCGGAATGCATCTCGCTCATCTCGCTCTTGAAGATGCGCAAGGAACGTCCGAGACCCCGGGCGGCGTCGGGCAGCCGCTTGGCGCCGAACAGCAGCAGGATCACCAACGCAATGATGAGCCAGTGCGTCGGGCTCAATGAACCCATCGAAAACCTCCCAAGACTGTGGTATGTCCGATGCTACCGGACCCCGATCCGACGACTACGCGCGTCGTCACCCGTAGAACGGCCGGATGCCGGCGCGGGTTCAGCGCGACACCGGTCCCGATGCCGCCGCGGTCGCGGCCCCGCGCAGCTCCGCGAGCAGGTCCGGGCCGGTCCAGCGTCGTTCGTCGCCGTTCTCGGCGGCCCGGATCAAGGCGACCAGCCGCGCGTTCACCGGGGTAGGCACGGCCACCATCCGGCCCAGCTCGACGATCTCCCCACAGAGCCAATCTATTTCGGTGCGCCGGCCCAGGGTCAGATCGTCGGCCATCGACGAGCGCGCCATCGGGTCCACCGCGAGCACCCGTCCGGCCACCCGCTCGAAGACGGCATCGGGAACGGTCAGCAGGCGGGCCATCACGCGCGGCGGCAGGACGGTCAACCGCGCGGGACGGATCCGGGCCCGCCGCATCACCGCGAGTGCCTCACCCTGCGCCAGCGCCAGGCAGCGCCGGTAGTCGCGGGCGGCCAGTTCCTCGCGCAGCGGCCTGCCCGACAGCGCGTTGATCGCGTTGTTGAGGTTGAGCAACAGCTTGGCCCATTGCACCGGGCGCAGATCGGAATGGCGGTCCAAGGGCAGCCCGGCCCGCTCGAACAGCGGCGCGAATCGAGACAGCGCCGGATCTTCGGACACCGCCACGGTGCCGCCGGTCCCGCGATGGAAATGGCCGGGGCCGCTGTGGACGACGTTGAACATCACCATGCCCGCCGAGACCACCGCCGCGGGCAGCACCTCCCGGATCGCCGCATCGTTGCCGATGCCGTTCTGCAGGCTGATCACCACGGTGTCCGCGCGCACCCGATCGCGCAGCTGCGCCGCCGCCTGGGCGGTCTGCGCCGATTTCACGGTGACCAGCACCAGGTCGGCGGTGGCCGCGCTGTCCGGTTCGGTCTCGGTGCGGAAACCGCTCGCCGCGACGCGGTCGTCGCCGCCGTCCAGATCGGTCAGCCGCAATCCGTGGGCGCCGATCTCGTCCAGCAGCTGCGGGCGGCCGACGAAACTCACCTCGGCACCGGCGGCGGCGAGCTTGCCACCGACGAACAGACCGATGCTTCCGGCGCCGAGCACCGTCACCCGGAACGTCACGCGGGCCCGACCTCCTCGACCATGTTCCGGTCGTATCCGAGATCGCCGACGTGGTCGTAGGCGGCCAGCGCCGCGGCCGAGCGTTCCCGCACCGCGCTCACCAGCTCGGGCGGTCCCAGCACGGTGACACCCGAACCGAAGCCGAGCAGCAGTCGCGCAATCCAGCCCAGCGTGGCGAACCGCATGGTGGCCTCGACGCTGCCGTCGGGATGCACCACCACCGGATGCATCGGATACTGGTCCAGCACCCACCCGTAGTCGGCACGAATCCGCAAGCGCGCCAACGCAACTGCCGGATCGTCGGAGAACAGGTCGAGACCCGCGGACTCCTCGGTGGCGTGGCTGGGCGGGTTCGCCGCCTCCTCGAGTTCGGTGGCCTCCTCGATCCGGTCGAACCGAAACAGCCGCACCCCCTCGGCCTGCCGGCACCACGCCTGCAGGTAGGAGTTGTTGTCCACCAGCACGATTCGGATCGGATCGACGACGCGTTCGGACACCACATCCCGGCTCGCCGAGTAGTACACCAGCCGCAACGCACGCCCGTCGGCCAGCGCGGACCGCACGGTGGTCACCGCCGGCGCCTCGGCCGGTTCCGCGGTGTCGGGTTCGCTGCGATGCCCCGCCTCGCCGGAGATGGCGGATTCGATCTTGGCGGTGGCCGACCGCGCGGCCGTGGGATCGACCATGCCCGGCAGATCCGCGATCGACCGCAGGGCCACCAGTAGCGCCGTCGCCTCGATCGAGGTCAGCCGCAGCGGCCGCTCGATACCGGCGGAGAAGGTGACCTCGATGCTCTCCTCGGAGAACGACAGATCGATCAGATCACCGGGACCGTAGCCGGGCAGTCCGCACATCCAGAGCTGATTGAGGTCGCTCATCAGCTGTTTGGTGCTGACACCGAGTTCCGCGGCCGCCTCGGGCGCACTGATCCCCGGATTCGCGAGGAAGTACGGGACCATATTCAGCAGCCGGGACAGCCGCGTCGACAATCGGCTGCTCATCGCCGCACCCCCGTCCGGGCCGTCGCGACGCTCGCGCGTCTCATGCCGACACCTCCGTCCGTTCCAGTACCGACCGCAGCCGCGCGATCACATCGGCCCGCAGATCCTCCGGGGCCAGTACCAGCGCATCCGGGCCGAGACCGGTGATCAGCCGCGCCAGCCAGTCCCGCGACCGCACCGGCACCTCCACCACCGAACCCGGGCGCCCGGCGACCGTCTCCTCGGCGATCACCACCCCCAGCCGGCGGATCTCCTGGCCGCGGCCCTGCGCCACCCATACGGTCGCCGATCCGCTCACGGGCGCCGCACCCGTCACCTGCGCCACGATTCGGCGCAGATCCACATCCGCCGGTTTGTGCACGGCGTTCTCGGGTCCGTACACCTCCACGTCCGCCCCGATCCGCGACAGCCGGAAGGTTCGCACCGCATCCCGGTCGCGGTCGTGGCCGACCAGATACCAGCGCCCGTGCCGGGTCACCACACCCCAGGGCTCCACATCGCGCGTGGTGTAGGGCGCGTTGTGGGTGACCCGATGCTCGAATCGCACCGCCCGCCCCGCATCGATGGCCGCCAGCAGTTTGCCCAGCGCGGCCTCCGACCCGCGCGTGCGCGCCGGTACCGCGGGCACCGACGCCGAGGCCGCGTCCGCGTCGACGTGCACGCCGGCGGCCCGCAACTTGAGCACCGCGCTCTCCGCGGCGCTGGCCAGCTCCGGGGACTCCCACAACTGCACCGCCACCGCGACCGCCGCCGCTTCCGCGCTGGTCAGGTCGATATCGGGCAGTTCGTAGGCATCGCGATTGATGCGATACCCCTCCTGCCCGGAGAACCGGCCCACCGGGCCGACCTCCAGCGGGATCCCCAGATCCCGCAGTTCGTTCTTGTCGCGCTCGAACATCCGGCTGAACGCTTCGTCGCTGGCCGACTCCTCGTAGCCGGCGACGCTGTCGCGAATGCGTTCCGCAGTCAGGAACTGCCGGGTCGACAGCAGCGCGATCACCAGATTCATCAGCCGCTCGACCTTGGAAATCGCCACCCGACACAGAGTAATCGGACTCCCGGAACGACGGTGCACCACCGCACCGATCCGCGCCGGGATATCGCTGCCGGAATCCGGATCGACCGGTCCCGCGGACCACCGCGGGGCCGACAACCTCACATCGAGGCGATCAACCGATCCACACGCTCGTCCACGGACCGGAACGGGTCCTTGCACAAGACCGTGCGCTGCGCCTGATCGTTCAGCTTCAGATGCACCCAGTCGACGGTGAAATCGCGGCCCGCCTCCTGCGCGGCGGTGATGAAATCACCGCGCAGTTTGGCCCGCGTCGTCTGCGGCGGAGTCGTCACCGCCGCATCGACCGCCTCGTCCTCGGTGACCCGCTTGACCAGACCCTTGCGCTGCAGCAGATCGAACACCCCGCGACCGCGCTTGATGTCGTGATAGGCCAGATCCAGCTGGGCGATCTTCGGATCCGACAGCTCCATCGAGTACCGGTCCTGGTAGCGCTGGAACAGCTTGCGCTTGATCACCCAGTCGATCTCGGTGTCGACCTTCGCGAAATCCTGCGCCTCGACCGCGTCGAGCGTGCGGCCCCACAGGTCCACCACGGCGTCCACCTGCGGATCGCGCTCACGATTGCGCAGATGCTCGACCGCGCGGGCGTAGTACTCACGCTGGATGTCGAGCGCGCTGGCCTGGCGGCCACCCGCCAGTCGCACCGGCCGCCGGCCGGTCAGATCGTGGCTGACCTCGCGGATCGCGCGGATCGGATTGTCGAGCGCGAAATCGCGGAACGACACCCCGGCCTCGATCATCTCCAGCACCAGCGCCGCGGTGCCCACCTTCAGCATGGTGGTGGGTTCGGCCATATTCGAGTCGCCGACGATCACATGCAGACGGCGGTACTTCTCCGCGTCGGCATGCGGCTCGTCACGAGTGTTGATGATCGGCCGCGACCGCGTGGTCGCCGACGACACCCCCTCCCAGATGTGCTCGGCCCGCTGCGACAAGCAGAACGTGGCCGCCTTCGGCGTCTGCAGGATCTTTCCGGCACCGCAGATCAGCTGCCTGGTCACCAGGAACGGCAACAGCACATCCGAGATCCGGGAGAACTCGCCGGCCCGCACCACGAGGAAGTTCTCGTGGCAGCCGTAGGAGTTGCCCGCCGAATCGGTGTTGTTCTTGAACAGATAGATGTCACCGCCGATCCCCTCCTCCGCCAAGCGCTGCTCGGCATCGATCAGCAACTCCTCGAGCACCCGCTCACCCGCGCGATCGTGGGTGACCAGCTGAACCAGCGAGTCACATTCGGCCGTCGCATACTCCGGATGGGAACCGACATCGAGATAGAGCCGCGCTCCGTTGCGGAGAAATACGTTCGAACTACGGCCCCAGGACACCACCCGGCGGAACAGATACCGGGCCACCTCGTCAGGACTCAACCGACGGTGACCGTGGAACGTGCACGTCACCCCGAACTCGGTCTCGATCCCCATAATTCGTCGCTGCACACCATCGACATTACGGCAAAGCGAACGGCGAAAGTGGCTGTGCGAGCAAGCGGTTGCATACGGGTTCACAACAATATGGGCGGGGTCCGACGGCGCCGGCGCCGGCCGCACGGCACCAGCGGCCTCTGGACCTCGTCGTGGGAGACCTGGTCCGTGCTTCCGCTGTGCGTCCACAGCGGGCGCTCGACCACGCCGCTGACACAAATCCACAGGTCAGAGCGCATGTTCGCGATCGTGTCCCGCTACCGGAACGCGACGACGCCCGGCCCGCTCCTCCATGCGGAGGACCGGGCCGGGCGTCTCGTTCGAAGCCGCTACCAGTGCTTACGGGTTGGAGGGGTCGCCGGCGGAGGGTGTCTCCGGTTCGGCGTTCTCCTCGTCCGCACTCGCCGCACCGTCGACGGAGAGCAGCGTCTCCAGCGTGGCGTGCGGAATGCGGCGGAAGGCCCGGCGCGGGCGGGCCTGCTCCAGGGTCGCCACCTCCAGCGAGGATACCGCGATACCGCGCTTGTCCTTGTCGCTGTTGTCCGGCGAACCCTTCTGCAGGGCGTCCACGGCGGTGCGGATCGCGGCCCGCAATTCCAGGCCCGGCTGGAAGGTGTCCTTGAGCGCCGTGCTGATCGGGTCGGTATTGCCGCCCATCACCACGAAGTCGCGCTCGTCGACGATAGAGCCGTCGAAGTTGATCCGGTACAGGACCGAATTCGACGCCTGCTCCGGATAGCCGACCTCACCGATGCAGATCTCGACCTCGTAGGGCTTGAGCTGGTCGGTGAAGATCGTGCCGAGGGTGGACGCGTACATGTTCGCCAGCGCCCGCCCGGTCACATCTCGCCGGTCGTATTGGTATCCACGCAGGTCGGCCTGCAGGATCCCACCACGACGCAGGCTTTCGAACTCGTTGTACTTGCCGACCGCGGCGAATCCGATGCGGTCGTAGAGCTCGCTCACCTTGTGCAGCGTCGCCGAGGGGTTCTCGGCGACGAACAGTACACCCTTGTCGTACACCAGCACCACGACACTGCGTCCCCGGGCGATGCCTTTGCGCGCAAGTTCGGTCTTGTCGCGCATGATCTGTTCGGCCGACGCGTAGTACGGCAGTGTCATGGACGCGCACTCCCTTCTTCGGCCATCCGCTCGTCGACGATCGAGCGCGCGATCTGTTCGAGCCGCTCGTCCGAAACCTCCAGCGCCCCTTCGGCATTGATGACGATCGCCGTCGGGAAGATGCCGCGCTGCAGATCCGGGCCGCCGGTGGCGGTGTCGTCGTCGGAGGCGTCCAGCAGCGATTCGACGGCGATGCGCAGGGCGCGGTCCTCGTCCATATCGCGGCTGTAGGTCTTCTTCAACGACGACTTGGCGAACATCGAGCCCGAGCCGGTGGCGGTGTAGCCGAAGCGCTCTTCGCTGCGACCGCCGACCACGTCGTAGGACACGATGCGGCCGGCCCGCGCCGAATCGGTGGCCTCGAGGTCGTAACCGACCAGAATCGGCACCACCGCCAGGCCCTGCAGTGCCGCGGGCAGATTGTCGCGGACCATCTTCGACAGCTTGTTGGCCTTACCGTCGAAGGTCAGCGGCACACCCTCGATCTTCTCGTAATACTCCAGCTCCACCGCGAACAGGCGGATCATCTCGACCGCCACGCCCGCGGTACCGGCGATACCGGCCGCGGAGAAGGTGTCGGTGATGTACACCTTCTCCATATCGCGGCTGGCCAGCAGGTTGCCCTGGGTGGCCCGGCGGTCGCCGGCGATCAGCACACCGCCGCGGTAGCTCACCGCGACGATGGTGGTGCCGTGCGGCGCCAGGTCCCCGGCCGAGCCGTTGCCCCCGGACCCGCGCCCGAAACCGTTGCCCGGCAACAGTTCCGGCGCGTTTTCCCGCAGATATTCGGAGAATGACGAGAGGGCGTACCCCATGTGGAGCCGCAAGGGGTCACCTGATGTCACTGGCCGCCTTTCTGGACGTAGGCACGCACGAAGTCCTCCGCGTTCTCCTCGAGCACGTCGTCGATCTCGTCGAGCAGGTCGTCGGTCTCCTCGGCCAGCTTTTCGCGGCGCTCCTGTCCCGCGGCCTCGACACCGGCCGCGTCGTCGTCCTCGTCGCCACCACCGGCGCGCTTGGTCTGCTCTTGTGCCATAGCAGCCGACCTCCTCTGTACTGATCATCGGCGAGCATCGGAAACCTCCGATGCTCGTCCCTCAACACTACCCAGCGACGGTGACAACATGCCGGATTACATCGCAATGTGCCCCCGCCGCAACGTCACAGCACGCCGTGCCACCCCGGCACGAACGCACCGCCGGCAGCCCGGCCGCCCGGTCAGGACGTGAGCTGCTTGACCAGTTCGGCGGCCGTGCCCGCGCCCTCGAGCAACTTGCCGACGTGGGATTTCGTCCCGCGGCGCGGCTCCAGGGTGGGAATGCGGACCAGCGAGTCGCCGCCCAGGTCGAAGATCACCGAATCCCAGCTCGCCGCGGCGATATCGGCGCCGAAGCGGCGCAGGCATTCGCCCCGGAAGTAGGCGCGGGTGTCGGTCGGCGGGTTGGTCATCGCGTCGGTGACCTGCTGTTCGGAGACCAGCCGCTCCATCGAACCGCGCGCCACCAGGCGGTTGTAGAGGCCCTTGTCCAGGCGCACATCGGAGTACTGCAGATCCATCAGATGCAGCTTCGGCGCCGCCCAGCCCAGACCCTCGCGGCTGCGCATACCCTCGAGCAGGCGCAGTTTGGCCGGCCAGTCGAGCAGGTGCGCGCAGTCCATGGGGTCGCGTTCGAGCAGGTCGAGCACGTGCGCCCACTTCTCCAGCACATCGGTGACGCGGGCGTCGTCGGTGCCCTCGCGGTCGTGGAACTTCTCCACTCGGTCGAGGTAGATCCGTTGCAGCGCAAGGCCGGTCAGTTCGCGGCCGTCCACCAGCGCGACCGTGGCACGCAGGCTCGGGTCGTGGCTGATGGTGTGCACGGCGGTGACCGGACGGGCCAGTTGCAGATCCGACAGGTCCTCGCCGGCCTCGATCAGATCCAGCACCAGCGCGGTGGTGCCGACCTTGAGGTAGGTCGACCACTCGGCCAGGTTGGCGTCGCCGATGATCACGTGCAGGCGGCGGTACTTGTCGGCGTCGGCGTGCGGTTCGTCGCGAGTGTTGATGATGCCGCGCTTGAGGGTGGTCTCCAGGCCGACCTCGACCTCGATGTAGTCCGAGCGCTGCGACAGCTGGAATCCGGCATGGTCGCCGGACTGCCCGATGCCGACCCGCCCCGAGCCGGTCACGACCTGCCGGGAGACGAAGAACGGCGTCAGGCCGACGATGATCTGATTGAACGGCGTATCGCGGTTCATCAGATAGTTCTCGTGGGTGCCGTAAGAGGCGCCCTTGCCGTCGACGTTGTTCTTGTACAGCTGCATGCGCGGCGCACCCGGCACGCTGGAGGCGTAGCGGGCGGCGGCCTCCATGACCCGCTCACCGGCCTTGTCCCAGATCACCGCGTCCAGCGGGTCCACGACTTCCGGGGCCGAATATTCGGGGTGGGCGTGGTCGACGTAGAGGCGGGCGCCGTTGGTGAGGATCATGTTCGCCGCGCCGACCTCGTCGGCGTCGATCACCGGCGCCGGCCCGTTGAGCCGGCCCAGGTCGAAGCCGCGGGCATCGCGCAGCGGCGATTCCACCTCGTAGTCCCAGCGCGTGCGCTTGGCCCGGGGTACGCCCTCGGCCGCCGCGTAGGCCAGCACCGCCTGGGTGGACGTGAGAATCGGGTTCGCCGAGGGTTCCGTCGGTGTCGAGATGCCGTACTCGACCTCGATTCCGATGATGCGCTGCATGGGTCGAGCCTAGGCGACGCGCGGGATCCCCGGGGCCGCCCGGGTGCGGTGGCCCGTCACCGCAGCGCTGCGCGCCGCGAAATCAGTTGACCGCCAGCGGGTCCGAGGCCGCGGCATCGGTCCGGGCGACCAGGTCGGCGACGGTGGCGTCGCGGTCCAGCGGAACCCCCAGACTGCGTGCATTGCTCTCCAGCAGACCGAGCACCGATTCGGTCACGATCGCCTCGATCTGCTCCGATCCCAGCGCCGAAGCGGTGTCGGCGCGCCAGCTGTTGACCACCCCGTCGACGAAGCCGACGATGCCGAAGGCCATCGGCCGGGCCCGCACGGGATCGATCCCGACGCGCGCGGCGGCGGTGGCGAACAGATCCGCGAGCCGGGCGCCGATGCGGTCGCGGGCCCCGGCCAGCGCGAGCGACGAATCTCCTTGCGGGGCACTCGCCGCGAGGAAGCGGTGCAGCTGCGGATGCGATGCCACCCATCCGACGTAGGTGCCGACCGCCCCGCGCACCGCGTCTTTGACCGTGCCGTCCGCCCGCAGCGTCGGAAGCAGTTGTTCGAGTAGCGATTCCAGGATCCGGCCGCGAATCTGCTCGTCCAGATCGGTCCGCCCGTCGAAGTGGCGGTACACCACCGGACGCGGCAGGCCCAGCCGGTCGGCGATCTGCTGGACCGACACCTCGGCGCCGTTCTCCTCGATCACCGCGACCGCGGCCTCGATCACCTCGGCACGCCGTCGCTGTTTGTGCCCGTTCCAGCGGGTACTGCGACCGTCCACACCGGTCGCGGCGGACCGTTCCGCACGCCGCGGGGGCCGCTGTCCACCGGTTTCACTCACATGTCAACGATACTCATGCGGTATTGACCGATACATGCCGTCTCACTAACCTTGGTGTTACAGCCTGTCTCGGTAATTCGATTCGTTTGGAGCGCAGTCATGGGCAACGACGCCACCCTGCTCCCGCGGGATACCTTCGCGCAGCGCCTGCTGCTCGGTTCGGTCCGCAAGTCCTACGACCCGGTGGTCGATCTGGACTGGGACGCGCCACTGGATCCGGACAAGTTCTTCCTCCCGCCGGAGGTGGTCTCGCTCTACGGCACCACACTGTGGGACGGGATGTCCCCCGAGCAGCGGCGCGAACTGTCGCGGCAGGAGCTCGCGAACATCCTCTCGGTGGGGATCTGGTTCGAGAACATCCTGAACCGGCTGCTGTTGCGGGAGTTGATGAACGGCGACCCCACCTCGCACCGCTCGCACTACACGCTGACCGAGATGGGCGACGAATGCCGGCACATGACCATGTTCGGCAAGTTGATCGACCGCATCGACGCCCGGCCCTATTGGCCCAAAGCTCCTGCCCGGCTGGCGATCTCGTCGCTGCAGCTGGTTCTGCACGGCCCGATGGTGTGGGTGGGAGCGCTGGTCGGTGAGGAGATCTTCGACGCGCTGCAACGCCGCACCATCGACGATCCGCAGTTGCAGCCGGTGGTGGCGCGCACGTTCCGCGTCCACGTCACCGAGGAGGCGCGTCACATCGGCTTCGCCCGCGACGCACTCGCCCGTCGCGTGCCGGCGATGTCGCGGGCGGAACGCGCCTATGTGCGCCTGTGTGTCGCCGTGGCCGCACCGCTGTTCGTCCGGCTGATCACCAACCGGCACATGTACATTCGGGCCGGCCTGGACGGGCGGGCAGCCACGCGGGCCGCGCTGGCCAATCCGCACGCGCATCGCATGCTCGCGGCCGGAGCCGCCGACCTCGGCGCATTTCTGGACGAGAACGGCCTGCTCGGCCCGATCGGCAAGCGGCTCTGGCGGCGGCGGGGGTTGCTCGGATGAGGCCGGTCCGGCACAGCCCGGGTGGCGTGGCCGCCGTCGCTGCCCGTCCGTCGGCTCCGATCGTCGCGGCGACGCTGCGGCGCAACGGAATCCGCGATCTCACCGTTCTCGGCTCGACCTCGCGCACGGCCGATCGGCCGCCGCCCGCGGTGCACACCATGGAATTCGACGGCGCACACGACCTCTGGCGGCTGCGTTCCGACGACGGCACGACCACGGCGGCGGTGGTGATCCTCGCCGATGCCGACCTCGACCCGCGCCGCATCGCCGGAGTCGGCGCCGACCTGCATACGCTGCTGGCCGATAGCCGGGTGGCCCATCTCGGCACGACGATGCACGAGATGCCCAATCTGTTCTGGACGCACTCCCCCGCCGGCGCGAACTGGCCGCACTATCCGGTGCGGGCCCGCGCCGAATATGCCGCGCGCTGCATCGTGGCGACGCGGCGGGCCGGTGGTAGCCGGATCCAGCTGCGACGTGCTGTGCAGCACGAGTCGGCTCGCCGCTGGGCGGCAGATCCCCGCCCCGGCCGGCGGCTGCCGCGACCGGATTCCGATCACTTCGACACGACCGTCGCCGCCGAGCGGGCGCCCGCCTACGAGTACGCCGGTCCGGCGGTACTCGACGCGCCGGGCGCCGAACTCGCGGTGACGGTAGCGCTGAACGGGCATCCGGACCCGATCGACGGCCACTACCACTGGTACGGCCGTCTCAGCGCCGCGGAGGCGGACCGCCTGCCCGATCCGGGGCGCGGTGCGGTATCGCTGCGGATAGCGGGCGGCGAGCCCGCCCCGGGCCGGCTGCAGGAGCGCGACCCGTGGGGAAATCTGCGGATCGCCGGAATCGGACGACCCCCGTTTCCCCTGGCGGACAACGGCATTCACTGAGAACGGGCGGTCAGCCCGGGATCTTGTCCAGGAATCCGTGCACGCGGGCGATGCGATCACCGTCGAGAACGACCACATCGAAGCCCACGATCAGCGGTTCGGCGCCGGGAGTGCCCAGCGTCCACGTGAATCGCAGTTGGTCGTGGTGTCCGTCGACCGGTCCGAGACCGAATCGCATACCGGCGAACTGCTCCCGGACGCCGGCGATCATCTCGTCGATCGCGGCGACTCCTTCGACGGCCGCGAGCGGATCGGTGTAGGTGGCATCCGGCCGGTACAGCTCGTCGAGCAGTTTGCGCCGGGCCGGGGCGTCGGCTTCGTTCCAGGTGTCGATGTAGCGCCGGGCGACGGTGTCGTAGGTGCTGGTAGTGGTGGTTTCGTTTTCGCTCATATGACGAGCATGTCGCAGCGCGCGCGCCCGGTCGATTACCCGTCGGGTAATGCCGCGCCACACCGAAGTGGTTGCCGCGCAGCCGGTCTGGACCTCCGGCCGCGCGGCGCGGGAAGGATTACAGCACCGATTTGAGCGATTGCTCGTCCCGCGCGACGACGGCCCGGCCGTCGGGGGTGACCACGATCGGCCGCTGGATCAGCTTCGGATTGCTCGCCAGCGTTTCGATCCACTGCTCGCGATCAGCCTCTGTCCGCGACCAGCCCGCCATACCGAGCTCCTTGGCCTCCGGTTCACCGGTGCGGGTGATGTCCCAGGGCTCCAGGCCGAGCTGGGCCAGAACCTCGCGCAGATCCGCCACGGTCGGCGGATCGTCGAGATACTGCCGCTCGATGTAGTCCACCCCGGCCTCGTCCAGCGCGGCTTTGGCCGCGCGGCTCTTGGAACAGCGAGGGTTGTGCCAGATCTGCGTGTGCCCGGAAGTCATAGCCGAAACCCTAGCGCGCCGGCCTGATCGCGACGACGGAGCTAATTTGCCCGAAAGGCAAACTTTCCTGTCGTGCACTATTGAAGTCACTCGCACTTTCGCCGATACTGAGTTCATGACCACGGAGCCGGCCCTCGGGCTGCGGGAGCGCAAAAAGCTCGATACGCGGCGCGCGCTCAGCGATGCCGCACTCGAGCTGATGTTCGAACGCGGCCTGGACCAGGTGCTGCGCGAGGACATCGCCGCCCGCGCGGGGGTCTCGGTGCGGACGTTCACCAACTACTTCGCCAACAAATACGAGGCCCTGGCGTACCGGCAGATCGACCGGATATGCCGAGGGATCGAACTGTTGCGGGCACGGCCGGCCGGCGAGCCGCTGTGGGCCGCGATCACCGAGGCGATGCTGGAACCGTTGCGGGTCGACGGCCTCGATGCCGATCCGCCGCCGCGCGACCGGCTGGCCGAAGTTGGCAAGCTCGTCGCCAGCCCCGAGGCGCAGGCGGCACTGACCCGCACCACCACCGACGCCTTCACCGAGGCGGTCGCCGAACGCACCGGCACCGATCCCGGCACGCTCTACCCACGGCTGGTCGCCGAAGCCGTGCTCGGGGCACTGGTGGCGGCGATCGAGGTCTACCCCCGGTGCGATCCCCCGGCCTCGATCACCGCGCTGACGCGGCAGGCACTGGAACTGGTCGCCGCCGGCCTGCCCGAACCCAACTGACTTCTCCACCCTTCCCTCGAAACCGCCTATCCCACAAAGGGGTTGATTTGTCATGCCCGAAAACACCTGTGAGGTACTGATTTCCGGTGCCGGACCGAACGGACTGATGCTGGCCTGTGAACTCGCACTGGGCGGCATCACGGCGACCGTCCTGGAAGAGCTGCCCGCACCCAGCACCGAACCCAAGGCCAACGGCCTCGTCGGGCAGGTGGTGCGGCTGATGGATATGCGCGGCTTGTACCGCCCCGCCGCAGGTGACGATGCTCCGGCGATCCCGCCACCGCTTCCGCGCTACTCGTTCAGCGGGCTGCCGCTGGACCTGGCGGAATTCGCGGACAACCCGTTGTACGCCCTGCCGATTCCGCAACCGCGACTGGTGGCGCTGCTCGTCGCCCGCGCGCGGGAGCTGGGTGTGGCGGTCCGCTGGGGACACCGCCTGCACGATCTCGAATCCCACCGCGACCAGGTAATCGCGACCGTCGACGGTCCCGACGGGGACTATCGCATCCGGGCCCGCTATCTGGTCGCCGCGGACGGCGGGAAGAGTGCGGTGCGCAAGCTGGCCGGAATCGACTTTCCCGGCTGCACGGTGGCCGATCGCGTCACGCGATTCGGTCATGCCACCGTTCCGGACGGGCTGCGAACACCCGACGGCGGCATCGACATCCCCGGCGCGGGACGGTTCCACTTCGGCCACAACCGCGTGGACAAGGGCATGTTCATCTTCGCCGAGCTGACCCCCGGGCGGCCGATGATCGGAGTGAGCGAATACGGCACCGACCATCTCCCGGCCGAGGACGAACCCATGACCTTCGCGGAGCTCCGCGAGAGCATCGAGCGAGTACTCGGAGCCGATGTGCCGATAACACCGCCGACCGGCGCCGGCCCCCATGCGTTGCGCCGCACCGTCGGTCAGAACACCCGGCTGGCGGAGCGTTATCGCGCGGGTCGGGTGCTGCTCCTCGGAGATTCCGCGCACGTACACTCCGCGATGGGTGGCCCGGGGCTGAACCTCGGACTGCAGGATGCGGTCAATCTGGGCTGGAAGCTGGCGGCGGAGGTCAACGGCTGGGCGCCGGCCGGACTGCTGGACACCTACCAGAGCGAACGCCACCCGGTGGCCGAGCGCGTGATGATGCACAGCCTGGCACAGAGCGCGTTGATCGCACCGGGACCCGAAATCTCCGGACTACGCGACCTCTTCGCGGAACTGGTACGGATCCCGGCGGTCGCCGCCCACCTCGCCGAGCTACTGGCCGGGTCCGACACCCGTTACGACGTCGGCGACGACCATCACCTGTCCGGACGGCTGGTCCCCGACTTCTCGGTCACCACGGACGGCACTCGCGTGCCGATCGCCGACCTGCTGCACACCGCCCGGCCGCTGCTGATCGACGGGACGGGCGTAGCGGCCGCCGCAGCGGCGGAATGGCGGGAGCGTATCGAAATCGTTTCCGGCGCAATCACTCTCACGGAATCGAACCGGTCCGTCGACACCGCGTCCGGACCCGACATCGCGAGCACGCCCGCGGCGATGCTGCTGCGCCCCGACGGGTACGTCGCGTGGGCCGCCGACGACGCGAGTGCCGACGGTCTGCATCGGGCGCTCACCCGGTGGTTCGGCGCAGCACCGGTGCTGTCGCACGCGCAGTGAGGTGGCGCACCGAAATCACAGGTGCATCCACTCCGGCCACATCCGCGACCACGGCTGCGTCGGGCCGGTGCAGTCGAAGATCGTGACATCGCGGGTGTTGCCGACGAATCCGAGCCGGGTGTCGACCCTGCCGACCGGGGTGAGCGAGGCGCACCGGCCGCGCAGGTCCGCCTCCTCGCCACCGACGATCAAGGCCGTCTCGGCACTGTCGGGCGGGGCGCCGAAGTAGCCGAAGCCGCGACTGGGGCTGTAGACCGGCGGCAGGTCCGCGCGGCCGAGGTGGTCGAGGGCGCTCGCCTGCCAGTAGGTGTCGGTGACGACGACAGCGCGGTCCCGGCGCGCGGCGGGCAGCCCGCGATAGGCCGTCGTGACCGCCGCGGTGAGTTCCGGCCAGCCGAATTGCCCGTAGGTGCCGATCGCTATCGCCGCCGAGACATCGTCTCGGGGTGGCTCGACCGCCGCGGCCGGACGCCACGGCAGCGAGCTCACGATCGTGGCCAGCGCCGCAACAGTTACGACCGCGGTCGCGACACCGGCGATCCGGCGACCGGCCGCCGACCGCGCTCGCATCCAGTGCACCAGCGCGACGGCGCCGGCCGCGAGCACCACCCCGTACATCCCGGCCGGGTAGTACACCCGGCCGCCGGTGACGAGGAAGACGAGGTCGACCAGAATCAGGGCGGCGCCCAGAAAACGATACGGCCGCAACGGCTTCCAGCGCAGCAGCGCCCACAGCCCGCCCAGCAGCACCGGGACGCCGAGAACGCCGGCCAGGATCAGCGAGATCGGCACGAACAGCACCCGGCCGCCGATGATCGCCTGTTCGGATGCGATCTCCGCACCCATCGCCAGTTGCGGCCAGCCGTGACGCACCTGCCAGATCACCTGCGGCACCGCAGACAGCACGGTGACTCCGGCACCTGCCCACAGCAGCGGACGGCGCAGCAACTCGCGGGGACCGAAGACCACACAGCTCACGGCCAGCGCGATCCAGAAGAAGGGAATCAGCCATTTCACCTGCAGGTCCACCGCCGTCACGAGACCCGCGATCAGCAGCAGGCCGTCGCGGCGGGTCCGCACCCACCGCACCACCAGCCAGGTGATCAGCACCCACAGTGCGGTATCGACGGTGTTGGTGGTCAGCATCGACCCCTGCAGCAGCAGAAACGGCGAGCACGCGTAGGCGAGGGCGGCCAGTGCCTGCGCGGTGCGCCCGCCACCGAACTCGCGAGTGATCATGGCGCACAACGCGATCGCGGCGACCGTGATCAGCACCGCGGGCAGACGCAACGCCGGATAGGAACCGGGAACGAGCGTGTCCATCGTCCGGGCCAGCAGCGGCAGCATTGGGCCCTGATCGGCGTAACCCCAGCTCAACCGGCGACCGGCAGCGAGGAAGTAGAGTTCGTCGCCGAAATATCCGTACCTCGAGGCCGCGAACAGCAGAGCCGCCGCGCCGAGGGCGGCGATCGGCGCGACCGCCGGCCACGCGAACGGGGGAATCGCGGCCGATTCGGTCGCACCGCGCGCGTCGGTGTCGGACTCGCACACATCGGTCACCGGCACACTCCTGTAGCGGATTTCGTGGGGACGTCTGCAAACGTATCGGTTTCCGGCCGCGGCGGAGTCGCCCCGCAGACCGATCCGCGGTCAGCCTCGAGAGGTATGCCGACCCATCCCCACGGCGGATCAGGGCTGCCAGGAACGAAATTCGATCAATTGGCCGGGACGGGCCTGGCCCAGCAGATCGACATCGGCGTCGATCACCGTGCCCACCACGGGATAGCCGCCGGTGATCGGCCGGTCGGCCAGCAGCACTACCGGGCGACCCGCGGGTGGCACTTGAATCGCACCCAAAGCCATTCCCTCGGTAGGCAGTTCGGCATCGTTCGCCCGCCGCAGCGGTGGGGCGTCCGCGTGGCGGTCCAGGCGCACACCGATCCGGTCGGTGTCGGTGGAGACCGCCCAGGCGCCGGTGAACAGATCGGCGGGATTGTGGAACCAGTCCGCGCGCGGCCCGAGCCCCACGCGCACCCGCAGCGTCCCCTGGGTGAGCGGCGCGACGGGAGCCATCTCGACCGTCGGCCAGCCGCGCGGCGGGGCGCCGACCGGGAGGGTGTCGCCCCGGCGCAACGGTTCCGGACCCAATCCCGCCATGGTGTCTCGGCTGCGCGATCCGAGGACCGGCTCCACCGCGATCCCGCCGCGCACCGCCAGATAGCAGCGCAGGCCCGCTTCAGCCATGCCGATCCGCACCCGCTGCCCGGCCGCGACGAACAGCACCGAAGCCGGGGGTTCGGGCCGGACGCCGACGTTGATCGGTACCGGCGCTCCGGTGATGCTCACCACCGCCGGGGCGTCGAATTCCACGCTCAGCCCGCCCAGCACGCATTCGATGGCCGCCGCCGATTCGGCATTGCCCACCAGGCGGTTGGCCAGCCGCAGCGCCCGCCGGTCCACGGCCCCGGAGACCCCGACCCCGGCATGGAACCAGCCGGGCCGGCCGAGATCCTGCACGGTGCTCAGCGCGCCCGGTTCGAGCACCCGCATCCGCGCCGCCGAGGACCTCACCGATCCACCGCCTCGAACCGGACCCGGGTACCCGCGCGCAACAGCGCCGGTTCGGGCCGCGCCACATCCCACAGGACCACGTCGGTACGGCCGATGATCTGCCAGCCGCCCGGCGAACTGCGCGGATAGACGGCGCTGTATCCACCCGCCAGGGCGACCGAACCCGCCGGAACGACGGTCCGGGCCTGCGAGCGCCGCGGCACCGACAGTCCGGCGTCGGGCGCGTGCAGATAGCCGAAGCCGGGCGCGAAACCGATGAACGCGCACCGCCACTGGGCATCGGTGTGCCGTTCGACCAGTTGCCCGGCTGTGATGCCGAGAAGTTCGGCGGCATCGGCGAGGTCGGGGCCGTCGTAGCGCACCGGAACGGTGACCACATCCGCCGCGGCCGCACTGTCGGAAGCGGCGTCCGATGCGAGATCCAGTGCGCGCACGCGTGATTCGATCGCCGCGGGGTCGATGCCGGGACACAGTGTGAGCAGGACGGTCCGGGCGGCGGGAAGGAGGTCGGCCACGCCGTCGATCGGCGCCCGCCGCAGGTGGTCGAGCAGCAGCGGCAGCTGGGCGGCGTCGGCCGGTTCGAGCAGCAGCGCGCGGTCTCCCGCGGCCCGCACGGTCACCGAGCTCATGTGAAACTCCGCAGTTCGACGCCCTTGTCCAGCAGCGACTGCCGGATCGAGCGCGCCATCCGGACGGCATCGGGCGAATCGCCGTGGACGCAGAGGCTGCGCACCTCGACCCGTACCGGCTCACCGGCCACCGTGTGCGCGTGCCCGTCCACGGCGATCGACACCGCCTGTCCGAGCGCCGCCTCCGCGGCCAGCACCGCACCGGCTCGCCCGCGCGGCACCAGCCTGCCCTCGGGCGTATAGGCCCGGTCGGCGAAACCTTCCGCGTGGAACGGGATTCCGGCCGCCTCCGCCGCGCGTGCCAGTTCGGAATCGGCGGGGCCGAGCAGGCTCAACTCCTCGAAGGCGAGCAGCGCCGCGACCACCGCCTCGGCCGCCTCCGGATCCGATGCCGCCGAGTGATACAGCGCGCCATGGGGTTTCACATAGCGCACCCGGTCACCGGCCGCCCGGGCGAAACCGTCGAGCGCGCCGATCTGATAGATGGATTCCGCGGTCAGCTCGGCCGGGGACACCATCATCTCGCGCCGGCCGAATCCGGCAAGGTCGCGATAGGAGATGTGCGCGCCGATCCGCACCCCGTGCGCGACCGCGAGATCACACGTGCGCCGCATGATCACCGGATCCCCGCCATGGAAGCCGCAGGCGATATTGGCGCTGGTCACGACGTCGAGCAGCGCCGCGTCGTCGCTCATCGTGTACGCACCGAACCCCTCCCCGAGATCGCTGTTCAGATCGATCACCACGGAGTATCACCTCGCCTCGCCGTTGTCCTACCACCATCGTCCGCGCCCGTCGCCGATCCGCCACCGTGGGCGCATTCTCCCGCACTCACCGCCTAGGCTGGCGGGAATGGGTGAGGTGATCGCCGTCTACGACGGCCGCGGCAACGAGACCGGCAGTGCCGAACGCGCCGAGGTGTATGCCGAAGGATTGTGGCATGCCAGTGCCGGCGTGCTGGTGCGATCGCTCGACGGGCGGCGCATCTACGTCCATCGGCGTACGGATACGAAGATGGTGTTCGCCGGAATGCACGACTGCCTGGCCGGCGGGGTGCTGGCCCCCGGCGAGGATCCCGCCGCCGCGGCGGCGCGCGAGCTGGGCGAGGAATTGGGAATCGTTGCCGCGCCGGGCGAACCGCGGCCGCTGGCCCGGGTGTCCTGGGACGGCAGCTGGGCGGGCCGCCCGATGCGGTGCCACCTGTTCGCCTACGAGATTCGCTCCGACGGGCCGATCACCGTCCAGGCCGAGGAGATCGCCGCGGGCTGGTGGTGGACCGACACGCAGCTGTGGGAGCACCTGAGCGATCCCGGCTGGCCGTTCGTCCCCGACACCCGGGTCCTGATCGACGAACTGCTGCATCCGCGCAATCGGACCTAGCCGGACGAGGTGACCGCGCCGGCCCAGGCCGCGAACGCGCCGGGGTTGCGGGTCTGTAGCAGCACCCGGCCCGGACCGGTGAAGTCGAACACCAGACCTTCGCCGGAAGTGATCGACTGCAGCGAACGACCCGAAACCGCCCGGCGGATACCGAATTTCAACGCCAGGTCGTAAGCCACCACATGGCCGCAGTCGATGGTCACCGACTCCCCCGGCTGCAGATCGATCACGTCGATCGCGCCGAAGACGCCGAGCACGACCTCGCCCTGCCCCTGGGCACGCAGGCCGAATCCGCCCTCACCGCCGAACATGTTCGCGAAACCGCCCCATTTCGCTTCCACTTGCACGCCATGGGAATTGGCGATCCAGCCGCCGCGGCTGATGAAGTACGGGCGATCGGGCGCGATCGGCAGCGCCAGCATGTCCCCGGGCAGCGCCGGCGCCACATCGACCCAGCCGCCCTGTGGCGGCGCGGTGAACGTGGACACGAAGAACGACTCACCCGCCAGCACGGAACGCTTCAGCCCCGCCAGGAATCCGCCCTCGGCCTTCGCGGCCAGGCTCACCCCGGCCGAATGGGCCACCATCGCACCGGTTTCCGCACGCAACGGCTCCCCACCGGCGAGAAAACACCGTGCCACCGTGGACGACGGATTATGCCGCAACACCACCTGCATGGCCGCGACGTTAGCAGCGCCGGGGCCGGGATGTCCCATTCACCCGCACCCGGCGGTCGGGCATGCGATGATGCCGGGCGACCGAACCCATCACGAGACGAATCTCGGAGGCCCGCCCCGGTGCATATCGATGTCCCACACTCGCAGTCCGATCTCGACCACTCCGCCCGACGCGACCGCAGATCGCGCAGATTGCCGGTGCGCAGCGGCCTGGCGGCGGCGGGTGCGGCGATCGCACTGCTGGCCGGCGGCACCCCTGCCGTGGCTGCCCCGCTGCCACTGCACACCCAGGCACCCGGCTGCATGACCCCCGGCGACGCCCAGCCCAACGGCAAGCAGTGGCCGGCCGAACCGGCGGTGACCATCGACCCCAACGCCGGGTACACGGCGACGCTGGAAACCAACTGCGGAACCATCACCGTCGCCCTCGACGCCGCGCGGGCCACGCACACGGTCAACTCGTTCGCCTTCCTCGCCGGCGAGCAGTACTTCGACCACACGCGCTGCCACCGCCTGACCACCGAGGGCATCTTCGTGCTGCAGTGCGGTGACCCGACCGGAACCGGCACCGGCGGTCCCGGCTACCGGTTCGGCGACGAGAACCTGGCCGGGGCGACCTACCCGGCGGGAACGGTCGCCATGGCCAACTCCGGACCGAACACCAACGGAAGCCAGTTCTTCCTGGTTTACTCCGACAGCAAGCTGCCGCCCAGCTACACCCCCTTCGGCCGGATCACCGGCGGTATGGACGTGTTGCAGAACATCGCCGCGGGTGGCGTGAAGGACGGATCCGGCGACGGCGCACCGGCCACCGATATTGTGCTCGACTCGGTGGCCACTGCCCGGCGCTGACACCGGATACGGCGAAGGCCGCGCTCGCGATGCGGGCGCGGCCTTCGTGTGTGTGCGGTACTCCTAGAGGTACTGACCCGTATTGGATTCGGTATCGATCGCCCGGCTCGCCGAAGCGTTCTTACCGGTAACCAGCGTCCGGATGTAGACGATCCGTTCGCCCTTCTTACCCGAAATACGTGCCCAGTCATCCGGATTGGTGGTGTTGGGCAGGTCCTCGTTCTCGGAGAACTCGTCGACTATCGAATCGAACAGGTGCTGGATGCGCAGACCGGGATTGCCGGTCTCGAGCACCGATTTGATCGCGTACTTCTTGGAACGGTCCACGATGTTCTGGATCATGGCGCCGGAGTTGAAGTCCTTGAAGTACAGGACCTCCTTGTCACCGTTGGCGTAGGTGACCTCGAGGAAGCGGTTGTCCTCGCTCTCGGCGTACATCCGGTCCACGACCCGCTCGATCATCGCCTTGACGCACTTGGAGCGATCGCCGGCGAATTCGGCGATGTCGTCGGCGTGCAGCGGCAGTCCCTCGGTGAGGTACTTGGAGAAGATGTCCTGTGCCGCTTCGGCATCCGGACGCTCGATCTTGATCTTGACGTCCAGGCGGCCGGGCCGCAGGATCGCGGGGTCGATCATGTCCTCGCGGTTGGACGCGCCGATCACGATGACGTTCTCCAGGCCCTCCACGCCGTCGATCTCCGACAGCAGCTGCGGCACGACCGTGGTCTCCACATCCGAGGACACACCCGAACCACGAGTGCGGAAGATCGAGTCCATCTCGTCGAAGAACACGATCACCGGGGTGCCTTCGGAGGCCTTCTCACGAGCCCGCTGGAAGATGATCCGGATGTGGCGCTCGGTCTCGCCCACGAACTTGTTCAGCAGCTCGGGACCCTTGATGTTGAGGAAGAAGGACTTGGCCTCCTTGGCGTCCTCACCGCGCGCCTCGGCGATCTTCTTCGCCAGCGAGTTGGCGACCGCCTTGGCGATCAGCGTCTTACCGCAGCCCGGCGGACCGTAGAGCAGCACACCCTTGGGCGGGCGCAGCGCGTATTCGCGGAACAGATCCTTGTGCAGGAACGGCAGCTCCACCGCGTCGCGGATCTGCTCGATCTGGCGGCCCAGGCCACCGATGTCCTCGTAACCGACATCGGGCACCTCTTCGAGCACCAGATCCTCGACCTCGGCCTTGGGAATGCGCTCGAACGCGAATCCGGCCTTGGTGTCGACCAGCAGCGAGTCACCCGGCCGCAGCCGCCGCACGGGCGCGTTGGGATCTTCGACGTCGTCCGCGTCGACCAGCGCCGACAGCGGGCCCGACAGCCAGACCACGCGTTCCTCGTCGGCATGGCCCACGACCAGGGCGCGGCGGCCGTCGTCGAGGACCTCGCGCAGGGTACCGATCTCACCGGTCCGGTCGAAGGTGCCGGCCTCGACCACCGTGAGCGCCTCGTTCAGACGCACGGTCTGTCCGTAGTGCAATTCGGAGGTGTCGATGTTCGGCGAGCACGTCAGGCGCATCTTGCGTCCGGAAGTGAACACGTCGACCGTCTGATCCTCGTACACACCGATCAGCACGCCGTAGCCGCTGGGCGGCTGGCCCAGCCGGTCGACCTCCTCACGCAGCGCCACCAACTGCTGACGGGCCTCCTTGAGGGTGTCCATCAGTTTGGTGTTGCGAATCGTCAGCGAATCGATACGAGCTTCCAATTCCCTTGAACGATCCGGCGAGTCGGCGAGTTGCCTACGGAGTGCAGCCGCCTCGGCGCGTACCACCTCGAGTTCTCTCCAGGCCGCCGAATCCGAATTCTCGATGGGGCTCATGATGCTGCTCCTCCCAGTCCCGGTCTATCAACGCTACCGGGCGCGAACCGTTCTCGCTTTCCGACATGGTTTCGTCGTGATCACATCTCAGCTGCGGTACCAGCCCGGGCAACCATGTTAGCCTGCCCTAACCTGCATTCGGCGAGCGATTTCGCCGGACCGAACCGAAAGGTCTAGTCGATGCTCCTTCCTAGCCGCCACAGCGCTACTCCCTTCGGTGGCAGTACCCGCACCCGGAGCAACGCCACGCGGACCGCCGGTGTTTCCGGTGTGCGTCGCTCCTGGATGCATCTTGCCGGGTTCCGCCTTGCCACGGCTACAGCCTTTACCGCGCTGGCCGTTACCGCTATGACAGCATGCGGGTCCGACAATTCCCAGGACTCCACGCCGACGGGCACCACGACGGCCACCTCGGCCGCGGCCGCCGCCACGAGCGCCGCCGCCGCGCCCGCCCCCACCGCCGAGGAACTGCAGGCCACCCTCAACGGCTTCGTGGATCCGGCCAAGCCGACCGCCGAGAAGCAGAAGCTGGTGGTCGGAGGCGATAAACGAGCCGCCAACATCGACACCATGACCAAGGGCCTGGCCAACTACGGCACCATCACCTTCACCGTCGCCGACGTCAAGACCGAGGGCGATCAGGCCACCGGCCAGGTCACCATCACCTCGCCGCACGGCCCGGCCGGCCCGATGCCGATGACCTGGCAGCACTCGGCGGCCGGCTGGCAGCTGTCCGACGCCTCCGCCTGCCAGATCCTGGCCATGGGTATGGCGCCCTGCCAGCCCTGAGCGCCGCACGGCCCGAGAGAGGAAGGCCTCAGCCGCTCGCTCAGCCCTTGGAGGGCCGCCGCTGCGGCTTGGGCGCCACCACACCGTCGGCGAGGCGCCGGGCGCTCACCAGGAAGGCCGTATGCCCCTGCATGCGATGCTCGGGACGCACCGCCAGGCCGACCACATGCCACGGTCGCACCAGCGACTCCCATGACCGCGGCTCGGTCCAGCACTGTTGCTGACGCAGCGCCTCCACGATTTCCGACAGCTGCGTGACGGTGGCGACGTAGACGATCAGGACCCCGCCGGGGATCAGCGCGCGCGATACCGCGGGCAGCGCGTCCCACGGTTTGAGCATGTCCAGCACCACCCGGTCGACCTGCTCGCCGTCGTAGTCGGCGACGTCGCCCAGGGTCAGCGTCCAGTTGTCGGGGCGTTCGCCGAAGAATCGCTCGACATTGCGGACGGCGTGCTCGGCATGGTCCTCGCGGATCTCGTAGGAGCGCACACTGCCGTTCGGGCCGACCGCGCGCAGCAGCGAACAGGTCAGCGCGCCCGATCCGGCGCCGGCCTCGAGCACCCGCGCACCGGGGAACACATCACCCTCGTGCACGATCTGAGCGGCGTCCTTGGGGTAGATCACCGCCGCACCGCGCGGCATCGAGAGCACGTAGTCGACCAGCAGTGGCCGCAGCGCGAGATACGGTGTGCCGTTGGCGGATTGGACCACACAGCCCTCGTCGGCGCCGATCAGCTCGTCGTGGCGGATCGGCCCCTTGTGGGTGTGGAACTCCTTGCCCGGCTCCAGGACGACGGTGTGTTGCCTGCCCTTGGCATCGGTCAGCTGCACCCGGTCCCCCGTGGTGAATGGGCCGGTCCGTCTGGCCGTCATGAATCTCCGTTCTCCTGCGCGTCATTTCCGGCGGCGGTATCGCGCCGCGGAATGTGTCGGTACCCGCCGATAGCCTGCCAGGTATGTCCGCACCACCGACGGCGACCCCGCCCGAATTACCGGCCGTTTCCCGCGGGCCGGCGTTGTCGCCCTCGCGGGCAATCGATTTCAAACAATGTCCGCTCAAATACCGATTACGCGCGATCGACCGCATTCCGGAAACGCCCGGCCGCGACGCCGTACGCGGAACGGTGGTGCACGCGGTGCTGGAATCGCTGTACGGGCTACCCAGTGGTGAACGCGTTCCGGAGCGGGCCGCGGCGTTGGTGGAACCGGCCTGGCAGCGTTTGCTGGCAGATCGCCCCGAGATCGAGGTGGTGCTCGAACAGGGCGGTCTCCCACCGTTTCTCGACGAGGTGAGCCGCCTGGTAAGCGACTACTATCACCTCGAGAACCCCACCGGATTCGACCCGGAATCCTGTGAATCGCTGGTGGAGGTCCGGCTGGCGGACGGCTCGCCGCTGCGCGGATATGTCGACCGCATCGATATCGCACCGGACGGCCGGTTGCGGGTCGTCGACTACAAGACCGGGCGCGTTCCCGCACCGGATGCCGAGCAGAAGGCGCTGTTCCAGCTGAAGTTCTACGCGCTGATCATGTACCGCACCCGTGGGGTGGCCCCGGCCCAGCTGCGGCTGCTGTATCTGCGCGACGGGCAGATCCTGAGCTATGCGCCGGACGCGGACGAACTCGTCCGGTTCGAGCGCATCGTGTCGGCGCTGTGGGCGGCGATCACCACCGCCGGCCGCGAGGGAGATTTCCCGCCGCGGCCGGGGTGGGGCTGCAAATTCTGCGAGTACCGACCGCTGTGCCCGGCCTACGGCGGTACCCCGCCGCCGTATCCGGGCTGGCCGGACGACGCGGCCGCGACGGTGGCGCATCCATGACCGCGGCGCCGTCGAGCGAGGTCAGAAGGCGCGGCAGGAACGAATATCGGTAGCCAGAATCGCCTTGGCGCCGAGTTCGGCGAGCTGATCCATCACGTCGTTGCCCTGATTACGCGGCACCAGCGCGCGCACGGCGACCCAGTCGGGATCGGTCAGCGGCGAGACGGTCGGCGACTCCAGACCAGGCGTGATCGCGGCGGCCCGGTCGAGCAGATCCTTGGGGCAGTCGTAATCGAGCATCAGGTACTGCTGGGCGAAGACCACACCCTGCACCCGCGCGATGAGCTGGTTGCGGGCCTTGTCGCTGTGATCGGAGCCGGTGGCCTCGATCAGCACGGCCTCCGAATCGCACAGCGAATCGCCGAAGGCGACCAGATCGTGCTGACGCAGGGTGCGCCCGGAGCCGACCACGTCGGCGATGGCGTCGGCGACCCCGAGCTGGATGGAGATCTCCACCGCGCCGTCGAGGCGGATCACCTCGGCCTCGATCCCCCGGCGCTGCAGATCCCGCAGCACCAGATTCGGGTAGCTGGTGGCGATCCGCTTGTCGTAGAGGTCTTCGACCTTCCATTCCCGTCCGGCGGGGGCTGCGTAGCGGAAGGTGGAGCGGCCGAAACCCAGGCCGAGGCGTTCCTGCACCTGGGCGCCGGAATCCAGGGCCAGATCGCGGCCGGTGATGCCGAGGTCGAGGCGTCCCGACCCGACGTAGATGGCGATGTCCTTCGGGCGGAGGAAGAAGAATTCGACCTGGTTGGCGTTGTCGATCACCGACAGGTCGCGCGAATCGCTGCGCTTGCGGTAACCGGCCTCGGTGAGAATTTCCACGGCCGATTCGGAAAGTGCGCCTTTGTTGGGGACTGCGACGCGAAGCATGGGATGTCCTTTCGGGACGGGTGGCGGACAAAGGTGTCAGGGAGCGGTCGAACCGTTTCGCCCGGTAGCCGTGGCGGCCCGGGTCTCACCCGTCACAGATGTCGGTACACGTCCTCGAGCCGCAGACCGCGGCCCACCATCAGCACCTGTACCCAGTACAGGAGCTGGGAGATCTCTTCGGCCAGCTGTTCGTCGGTCTCGTGTTCGGCGGCGATCCACACCTCACCGGCCTCTTCGATCACCTTCTTGCCCTGCGCATGGACCCCGGCGTCCAATGCCGCCACGGTTGCGGAACCTTCCGGACGGTTGGCCGCACGATCCTGCAGCTCGGCGAACAGGGTTTCGAAAGTCTTCACGGGACGCCATTCTTTCAGACGACCGCATATGTCCCGCAATCGGTTATCGGCGGGGCGCCGCGGTTGCCGCCGGTGTGCGCGCGATCACCGTCCGGCACCCGGCGGCGGTGCTGCCGGCGCCCCGAGCGGGCGGTCGACGCGATAGATGTAATGCCATCCGTCGTCGATCGGGTTGTCCGGCGGCAGCTCCCCTTCCGCGACCCGGTGCAGACCGGCCTTCTCCAGCGCCCGCCAGGACGCCCGGTTCGCGGCGGCGACGGGAATGACGATGCAGTCGGCGCGCGGATAGTCGGCCCAGCTCGCCGCCACCACCGCGCGCAGCATCGCCGAACCCACGCCGCGGCCGACCCGCCCCGGCTCGCCGATCAGGTAGTCCAGTGACACGGCCTCGCCGGGCACGTCGAGTATCGGCCGCACCTGCTCCACATACTCGGGCCAGTCCGCCCAGCGAATGCGCTGCACCAGCCCGACGGGTTCGCCGTCGGCACTGACGAGCAGATCTTCGGCGGCCACCTCCCCGCGCGCGGTCGGCCCGAAATCACGTTCGACGGATGCGGCGTCGAAGTCGTGATGCCACCACCGCCGCACATGCGGTTGCGCCAGCCAATGCCCGAGCAGCGCGAAATCCGCCGGTGTCACCTGGCGCCAGGCGAACTGCGGCATCACCGAGTCGACCACGAGAACGAGGCTAGCAATCCGGGTGCATGCCCACCACGGATCGAGACCGCCCCGCACGGAGCCTGCGCTCCGGTGACGGCACCTGTGGACCGAAACCCGTTGTGACCGAGACAGTCTCGCGCGCCAGCAATTTGCCGCGACTATCCCCCGATACGACCGGCACCCGAGCCGCCTGTCACCCGGTTCGAGTGGCGGGCGGCCCGGGCGGAGTCCCCGATCAGGCGGAGGCGAGCAGCTCCTCCAGCTCCGACACCGCGGTCCGCAGTTCGTCGGCGAACCGATACATCTGCTCCGCGACCGATTTCGGCGTCGCGAGGTAGATGTTCCAGCGATCCGGCAGCAGGACGTAGGCGATGCCGATGCACTTCTGGCTGGTGCAGCCGAAACCGAAGTATTCGATATTCGCCGAAGGCGCCGAGCTCGTACTCAGATAGTCGTCGCGGGTGATGATCCAGCCCGGGCTGTCGAAGAAGGGCATCGGCTCCGTGGCGCCCAGTTCGGCGCCGCGCCGGCGCTGCACCCACTGCAGCTCCCAGAGATGCTGTTCCGGCGCCTCGCCGCGCTGGCATTGCTTGGCGCGCTCCACATGGGCGGTCGCGGCCGCGCGGGCGGCGACCAGCTTCGTCGCCGCATCGGCCGACGAATCGTCCATGGTGGCAACGAATTCCAGGATCTGCGGGGTCACCACACGCATGGCCTCGGTGCGTCCGTTGCGATACTGCCGGGTCGCGATCGATTCGTAGGTGGCCCCGATCATTCCCTTGCTGCGCTGATGGGCGAGCTGATAGCTCAGCTGCGCGAAGGCGTCCGGCGAGATGCCGAGTTCCTTGGCGCGGGCCGTGCCGAAGTGGTCGAACGACACCGTGGTCGTCGCGTTGTCGGCGACGAACTGCGCGAATGCGGCTGCGGCCGAGGAGATCTCACCGCGCAACCGATCGTCGAGCCGGAATTCGATCGGCTCCACCGAGGGCAGCCCCTGTGGCTGCGCCCCCGACTGCGCGGCATGCTCGGCGGCCGGAGCCTCGAGCAGCCGGTCGACGAACGACAGGATGGTGGTGCCGTCGAGTCCGCAGTGTTCGACATTGATACCGGCGCTGCCGTCGGCGAAGACGATCAGCGAGACCGCCTTGTCGAACCACCGGTTACCGCTGTCGCCGTGCAGCAGCTGATCACTGGCCACGAGCTGATCGGCGGGGGTCACATCGTCGAGGCAGACGCAGAACAGTGCGGTTTCGATCACCTCCAGCGCCGCCGCGTTCACCGGATCTTCCAGCAGGCGGCCACGCACGCCGGCCCATTCGGCCCGCGCCATGGTGGTGAGATGTCCCGCCGAGGAGTCGACGGGCAGCTGATCGGGCGCCGCCTTGAGCACGGCCCGCAGACCGTCGGCGAGGTCCTCCGGGGCATGCGGCGCCCCGCCGGCGCCGATGACATCCATCCGGAACATGGCGCCGTGGTGGAAGACCACGATGTGGCGCGCCTGCGACGGGCCCGGCCATTCATCGCTGTAGGGCACGCGCACGCTGTCTTGCGGATCGCCCGGAATCCTGGTCTCGGAGAACAGGAATTTGTTCTGTGCCATCGAAAAGTGCGCTCCGCGTTGCACGACCGGCGGGATCTCCTCCCGATCGAGCAGCAGTTTGTAGTTCACCGCCGCGGTGATCAGCGCGGCGGCGCGATCGGCCTGCTGGTCCGAGGTGGACTGCGCCAGTGGCGTGTCGTTGCGGAACAGGAAGAAGAAGTTGGCGTTGACCGCGATCCGGTCGCGACGGCCCAGATAGCGCGAGGGCCAGAACTCGTCGAGCCAGCTGCCGACACCGGGGGTGCGGTCGAACCGCTCCAGATCGGCGTGCAGGATCCGGGCCGGGCCGTCGGCGCGCAGCAGATCGGCCACGGCGCGCTCGGTATCGGCGTATTCGTCCTCCGACAGCAGCGGCCGCGACCACTGCAGGAAACGCGCGCAGCTGTCGTCGAGCGTGGGCAGCGGCACGCGCGGCAGCTGATCGTCGAAGGCGAAGGTACGGTCGGTCACGGGCGGTCCTCGGGGGTCGGTGTGGATATGTAGAGTTCGGCGTGCAGCCAGCCGTCGGATTCGTAGCCGGTCGGATCTATTCCGTTGGCGGTCAGCGTATTCAGTACCTGTTGCTGTTCGGCGGCGGAGGCGAAACGGCGTTGCCGGAAGGTGCCGGGACGGCGCTCGGTCCGGTACCCCAGGGCGGCGAGTTCGCGCGCGATCGGTTCGAAGGCGTACATCCGCAGCACGAAGTGTGCCATCCACGGTAGCCGGGTGCCGTGCGCGCGAGCCACCCGTGTGAGGGTGCGGCCGGTGACGTAACCGACGCATCCCGTGGAGATCACCAGATCGGCCGAGCCGATGATCTTGCGCTGTGCCTCGGTGGGATCGCCCGCCTCCAGATCGGCGTGGACGGTCTCGTGCAGCAGTCCGGTGGCCGCCGCGTAGTCCAACGCCGGCGCGGAAGCGTCCATACCGATGAAGCGGATCTGGGGCAGCCGGTCGTCGGCGACCAGGCGGGCGCGGTCGCGGGCGATACAGGTGGCGGTATCGGCATCGCCGTAATGCTCGGCCAGATCGGCCACGGTGGTCCCGAAGCGCAGCAGCGCCGCGTTCACCCCGTAGGAGCACCCCAGGTCCAGGACGGTCGGCACGGTGCCGGTGCGCGCCTCGTAGTCGGCGAACAGTTCCAGGAAGGCGGGTTTGGCCAATTCCGGTATGCAGTAATCCAATTCGGCCATCCGGCGGCAGTAGGCGCTCGGATCGGGGCGGTCGTAGATGTCGTCGAACGAAGCTTTTCCGGTGCTGTGCATCGAAACCGTCACGGGCGATCCTTACCTTTCTTTCGTGGTGATAGAGCCCGCAGCCATCGGGTTCCGAATCACCTGGGAGCGGTGGGTTTGGCTTCATGGTCGTTGCCGAGGTTCAT
>NZ_JOJF01000032.1:0-64559 GCF_000720265.1 Nocardia sp. NRRL WC-3656
CCCCAGCGAACAGGAGGACACCCCAGCACTGACCGCCTGACCGACCAGGATCACGCGGCAATCACCCCGATACACCACGCAATTGGACTTGACCATTCCCTGCACCGAGTTGTCCCGCGCAATGTCTTTGGCGACCCGCTCGGGCCAGACCACCGCGAGCACAATTACGGCGATCGGAATACCGACTGCCGCAACGAGTCCCCACCCCTCAGCCGTCATTGCCGCGTGCTATCCGGGACAAGATGCTTCGCTTCGATGAGACGCTGCTTCGCCTGCTGCTTGACCGGGCAGACACACAGCGCACAGTCGATATGCACCTGCATGATGATGTGCGCGTAGCCGACCGTCATCACCGGCACACGATCGTGATTCATCACCCCGTACATTGCTGACTCCCCTACTCCCCTGGTCCTTGAAACCGTCCAGCTCAGATCACCAGTCGCAAGCAGCTCGTGGTAGCGATACCGTGGTGACAAAGCGCGCATCCGTGATCTGTCACCAGCGGGGATGAGATGACCAGTGCACGATTGCCACATATGACCGCGAACCGAGTCGGACGGATGGTGCGCCGCTACCGCCTTATGCGGAGACAGACCCAACGCGAGCTGGCCGCGGCGCTGTTCTGCGATCATTCGTGGATCGCTTCCATCGAGGCAGGCCGGCGCTGGCCCGGCAATCGAGCGTGGGCGGAACAGGCAGACCTGGCGCTCGTTGCAGACGGCGAGGTGGTCACGGCTTGGGACGCGGACCAGATCGAACGATCCCGAGCGGCCGACACCATGCGGATGCTCGAGGATGCTCGGCGCGGGTCGGAGGCGCTGCTGGCGGCGCCGGACGGAGTCTCACTCGATGACATCGGCCAGCGCATCGTGGACATCGCTACACAGGCGCGCTTGGAGTCCTATGACCGCACCCTCGATCGTGCCCTTGCACTCCGGGCAGAGTTGACGCGGCGGCTGCGAGTGGGCGCGTACAACCCGAACACGATTCGCGACCTCTACGTAGCGCTCGGGCGCGTGTGCGGTGTGCTGGCATATCTCACCCTCGACCTCGGGCAGCACTCCCATGCGAAGTTGCACGCCGAAGCGGCCTTCCAGCTCGGTGAGCGAGCCAACCACGACCAACTCCGTGCGTGGGCGCGGGGAACCCAGGCGCTCGCACACCGCTTCACGCGTGATTTCGAGTTGGCCCGCGACGCTGCGGAGGACGGTTTGCGCTACGTCAGCGCATCGACCGGCACCAGTGAGCCACGGCTGTTGTGCAGCTTGGCAGCATCGGTAGCCAACCTCGGCAATTCAGAGGGGGCCGCAGAATTGCTCGTACAAGCCGACCGGGCGCGCGATCACGGAGCCAACAACGATGAGATACCAGGTCTGTTCACCTTCACACCCGCGAAACAGATTTACTATCACGGGTTTTCACTCATGTGGGCCGATGATGCCAAGACCTTGAAGCGTTCGGTGAAAGCATCGGAAGAAGCCCTGCGCGCGTGGAAAAATCAGCGTTCACCCGGTGATGAGATGCTGACAACGATTTATCTCGCCATGTCCAGCGCCCGGCTGGGCGACCTCGACGCCAGCTTGGCCGCGGTAGCGCCGGTCCTCGAACAGCCGATCGAACATCATTTTTCGTGGGTACGAAAGCGGCTCAACCAACTGGATGAGATTCTGGCACAACACTTCCCGGATTCACAGGCGGCGGCGGAGGAACGCGAGGTATTGAGCGCGTACGTGCACGCCGCATGAGGCATGAACGCTATCGAAAGCTGTAGGGCGAGGCGAGCATTGAGCGATTCGAATACATCGCCCCGCCCTGCGTCATCAGCTCAATTGTCGCATCCGTCGCAAGCACTGAACCGCGAGAGCGACATCACGCAAACCAGAAGTGTCGCCGGTGCGGAGCACCACGACGGTACACAGCGCCAGATAGCAGACGAAGCAACCCGACCCGAGCAGGGCGATATCAAACATGTAGAACTCCTGAAGAAGTGCACGAGAGACCGCGAATACGCACCAATCAATTCGCAGGCAGATATGTCGACCCGGGCCTCAGCCCCGACCCGGACTCTGCCGACTCGAGCAGCAGAGCGCAGCGATTACGCTGCCGAGCGTTACGCTCGCGTTTTCACTCTCCGGCACTGTATCCAATGCGAAGTCCCCCACAGGCTGCATCACACAAGAAACAGTGAACGAGATTGTGCTATATCAGACCAATTGCCCTCCAACACTTTACAGATCATCGATCGCAATTATCGCGCATGCTCGACGCGGCAGCAAGTGGCGGAGGGCGACCCGGTCACTCCGGCGGGGGCAGTAATGGCCCGAGGGGACCGAGGTCGATGTTGAGGTCTTCCGGGGTGAGGCCGAAGTGTTCGCGCAGTTCCGCCATGCGTTGTTCGAGCAGCATCAGCGTGGTGCCGATGCGTTCGACCTGGGTGTCGGTGAGGTCGCCGGCGTCCACGCGGCGCAGCGCCTGCCGCTCCATGAGCTGACGCAGCAACTCCACCAGGGTGAGCACGAGGGTGACCAGTCCGCGCTCCACCGATTCCGGATCGGTGTCGATTCGCGGTGGGATACCGCCGAATTCAGTCATCGCCGGATTCGTGCCCGGCGGGCGTCGCGGATATGGCCGGCGGGAACAGGGTGCTGATCGAGGAGATGAGGGCGCGTAGCGAGATCTGCACCAGATCCACATCGGCGATGGCCAGTTTGATGTCGCCGGTGATGATCACACCGCCGGCCAGCACCCGGTCCAAGAGGTCCACCAGCGCGATGCGCCGCTCGGCGTCGACGCCGCGATCGGGCGATGTGGTGCCGGCCCGCGTCATATCGGCCCGCGTCATGTCGGCTCACGTTGTACGCCGGCGAACGAATACGGTGGCCACGGGCCGGTGAGTTCGAGCCGGATACCGGGAAATTCGGCGCCGAGCGCGTTCACGGTCGCCGTGAAGTCCTCGGTCCGGTCGTCGTCGACGAGGTAGGTGCCGTTGAGCACCATCCAGTCCCGGCGGCCGCTCACCGCCGGATCGGTCAGTGGCTGACATCGTCCGGCCGCGGCCCGGCGCAGCAACCGCTCGTGCACCTGCGCCGCCCGCTCGGCCGCGTCGCGTTCGACCGTCTCCTGCGCGGACAATTGCGCGCGCCGCCGGGCGAGATACGCTGCGCCCGGCGTCATGGTGCCGGCTTCGGCCTTGGCCTCGGCCACGGCGGCGGTGAGGACGGAACGGTCGCCGTAGGCGCGCACTCCCCACTCGGTGCGCCCGCTCACCAATTCCAGCGCCGCGGCGAAATCCGCTCGTCGTTCGTCGAGCAGCTCGCGCACCCGCTCGTCGTCGCGAAAGACGGTGGCCAGCCGCAACGGTACGGCCGGGCCGCGGCGCACCACGGCCGAGACGACCGCGTCGTGTGCCCGCGCGATCGCCTCGAGCCAGTCCAGATCCTCGAAGTTCCGGCGCAGCGGCTCCTCGCCGAACACGTCCAGCGGCACCGAGCCGACGATCGCGGTGAGATCGCCGGAAACGATCGTCCGCACCGGCTCCCCCGCGACTCCGGTCGGCGCGGCGGTTTCCGCCTTCTCGTCGCTGTGGGGCGCCACCGCGTACAGCCAGACCAGGCAACGATCCGTCACGATCGCTCTTTCCTCGACTCGCGTCCACGCTCGATAGGCTGCCGGCGTTCGTTCGCCGCCTCCAATTGGGCGATCCGCTCGCGCAATTCCCGGTTCTCGATTTCCAGGTCGCTGTCCTGCTTTTCCAGCGTATGAGCCTTACTGCTGAGCCAGGGATCGGTCTCCCACCAGTCGATGCCCACCGCCTTGGCCGTCTCGAGGGACGCGACCACCAACCGCAACTTGATGGTGAGCAGTTCGATGTCGAGAAGATTCACCTGGATATCGCCCGCGATCACCAAGCCCTTGTCGAGGACTCGCTCCAGGATGTCGGCGAGATTGGTGGAGTGGTGCCCGCCCCCACCCCCGCCCCCGTAGGGCTGCGGCGCGTACGATTCGCCTCCGACCACGGTCATCGCTATCCCCTCGTGCCGATGTCGGTGCTGCCGCGGATGTAGCGCTTGGTTCTGCGATAGGCCAGCAGGTTCTCGTCGAAATCGATCTCCACCTGATAGAGCGCCATGATGTCCGCCGAGGAGGGGATACGGCGATCCTCGAGCACCTCGATCTCCACCAGCCACCCGTCGTCGGTCGGCTCCACGCTCGTGACGCCCTGGAGGGGGTGCGACGTCAATTCCGCGAGGCATTCGACCGCCACCCCCGCGGCCTGCGCGGCGGTGAGTGGCGGTTGTTCGTCCGATGCCTGGGCATCGTCGGAGATGGTGTCGCGGGCCACGGGAGTCACTTCTTCCGGTCGGTCGGACCTACTTCGGACCGGTCATCCGATTCAGGATCTCTTGTTGCGCTTGCGCGGCCTCCTCCGCGGACAGCTCGCCGGCGGCTGCGGCACGGTCGATGTCCTCGAGCTCGCGCCGCAACCTCACGGGATCGTGCATTTGCTGTTCGACCTGCTCCTGGATCAATTCACTCAGCCAGATCACGCCACGAACCGGCGCGGCGGGAAGCAGAAGTATCGATGAGATCAAACCCATGCCTCACCCCTCCGGTGCGCGCTTCGTCACGAAGTCGTAGGCCGCCATCGGCCCGAGCAGACTCAACTCCACCCGGCCGTCCCAGTCCGACATGAGCCGGCGCAACAACTCCTCCAGCTCGTCCTGGCGGGCCGTTTCGATCAGTGCGGCGAGGTGCACGGCATCCTCTTCGTGGGTGGGGTCGCGCAGGTTCACCATCGCCTCGAGTTTCTCGAGTTCGGAAGCCACTTTGCGGGTGTCCTCGGCTCGCTTCGTCTCGATGGCCTGATTGATCATCTCGCCCAGCATGATTCGCTCGTTGCGGGTCGCATCCTCCGATTTCCCACGGATCTCGTCTCGGAGGCGGGCGGCGTCGGCATTCTCGTCGAGCAGTTCGCGCAAGATCGCATTCTCGACGTAACGTCCTCTGATAACGAACTGCACCCGCCCCTCGAGTTCCACCAGGGCCGCGTGGAATTCGTCTTCGTTCGCCTCGAGCAGTTCATTTTCCACCGCATCGGTGTCGGTCATGACCGCGCCGAACCGCAGCGGCAGCACTGGGGCCACCGCCGCGGACCCGTCGAGAAGTTTCTCGTGGGCGGTGAGGTCCTGGGGTGTGCCCAGGGGCCGATCGGAGGAGAGCGGACTGACCAGCGCGGCGATGTCGCCGTGCCGCACGACCGTTACTTCACCCGGTGGATCGCCGACTCCGGTGGCGTGTGGCTGCGGCTCGACGTCGGCGGGCACGATGCCGTAGACGTATACGGCGGTTGCATCGGCAGCCATCACCGCTCCTCCCGCTTGGAGGGCCGGTGCACCGTCTGCCGCTTTTCCTGCACATCGCCGAGGAAGTCGGCGACCTTCTTGCCGGCCGCGTCGAGTGCGCCCTTCGTCTTGTGCTCGGCCGCACCCTCGGTGACCTCGCCGACGATGTCGGTCAGCCCCTTCGGCTCACTGGTCGATATCTCGAGCCGGTTCACCGCTTCGGCGAACCGCAGATATGTGTCGACACTGGCGACCACGACGCGCGCGTCGATGGTCACCAATTCGATGCCCACCAGCGACACCCGGGCGAACGCGTCGATGACCAGGCCCTTGTCGAGGATGGTGTCGATTACATCGGCCAGGCTGGACGAATTCGGCCGAGCCATCGTGCCGGCTCCACCTCCGCCCCCGCCTCCCGCGGGTTCGATCGTCATCTTCTTGCTCCTCCGCTCACACGTGGCCGGCGAGTGACCGAGCTCTTGCGGGCGGCCGTTCGGCGGCGAGGCGGCTCCGGTTCTTCCTCCTCGTCCCGATCGCTCCGATCCCGGTCCTGCTCGTCTTCCTCGTCCTCCTCGTCTTCTTCTTCCTCATCCGGTTCTTCGTCGACAGCTTCCTCGTCGGCGTTGTCCTCGTCGGCGTTGTCCTCTTCGTGGTCTTCCTCGGCGGCGTTTTCTTCCTCTTCGCGCTGTCGCGCCGTCTCGTCGTCTTCCACGACCTCGCCGTCGCGGATCTCGCCGTGCCAGCCGACGATGTCGTCGCTGTGCAGGACCGCGTCGGTCATGACATGACGCTGAAAGTGCTTGAGCTCCAACCGGCATCGGCGCCCGGCGGCGCGCCACATATTGGCGGTCTTCTCGAACACTCCCTGCGGGTGGTACTCGAGCACCACCAGGATGCGGGTGAGGTTCGGGGTGAGCTCGTAGAAGCCGACGGCACCGTCGATATAGCCCTTGGCGCCCTTGGAACGCCAGATGATTCGCTCGAACGGAATCTGTTCGATGATCGTGGACTCCCAGGTTCGCCTCGACCAGAACACCTTGCCGGTCCAGCTGAGTTTCTCATCGGAGACCTGCTCGACCTGCTCGAGCTTCTTCGTGAACTTCGGGAAGTCCGCGAATTGGGTCCACTGGTCGTAGGCCAGATCGATCGGCACGCCGACGTCGATCTCCTCGACGATATTGGTCAGCTTGAGCTTCTTCCCGCCGCCGCCTTTGCCACCACCGGTCAGCGCATTCTTGATCGATTCGAACTTCTCCCCGGCCGAGTGCTTGAGTTTGCTCATACCTCCGCTCATGAGGGCCTGCAGTGGGGAGGCGCCGCCGGCCAGCTTGTCGACGCCGGTCACGGCCGCGAGTAGATTTCCCTCGCCACCCGCATAGTCGTTCAACCGGCCGGCAGTCTTCGAGACCCGGTTCGACAGCCCTTCCACCGCGCGTTCGGCCAGCGTCCCCGCGAGGCTCTGTACCGATTGCTGGAGCGGGCTGGTGGGCTGAGCCGTTTTCGCCATCGCTCTCACCTCCTCGTGCGTCGCACGGGCGGTTCGTCGGAATCGGTGCTGCTACGGCGTCGGCTGACCGCTACGGGTTTGCGTTCCGCGGATTTGCGAGTGGAAGTCCGAGAAGTCGTCTTCCGCGCGCGGGGGGCCGCGGACTTGCGCGCCCGCGGGGCGGGCGGCTCCCGGTCTTCTTCCTCCTCCTGGCCTTCCTCCTCCTGGCCGGAATCGACTTCCTCGAGATCCTCGTCGGAGGATGCCGCGGCCGCCTTCCGGACGGGCTCCTCCTCGCCCTCGTCTCCCGACTCCGCTTCCGGTGCTTCGCGGCCCTTGCCCGACAACAGGGACTCGCCCGACAACAGAGACGAGCCCTGCTGCAGCCGGGTGTTGAGTGAGTCCAGCTGGTTGCTCGCGGCGGTCACCGCGGCGGATCGGGCCGCGCCCACCAATTCGTCGCGAACGGTATCGGTGAGCTGCGTCAGGTCCGCCGACGATTTGAGCAGCGAGGTCCCCCGCTCCAGCAACTCCCCGGGAATGTCCGACGAACGCTTCGCCATCATGGCCCCCGCCACGCCCAGCGCGAAGCGCATCTTGCGGGTGCGACCCAGTACGTAGCCGATGCCCACCCCTATCGCGATACTTGTGCCACCCTTCATGGCCCTCTCCTTGTTTGCTCGCGTGCCGGCACGGCTGCATTGCCGCGGGATCGGCCGAGCGATGACACCCCGATGTTTGGAGTGAGCCACGTCACAGAATGGCCTTACATCAGCGTATACCCAGCTATCGCCCCTGTAGTCCATTAGCCGGAGGGACTTCCGGCATAACGATCACTGCAGTCGCCGGGTGCGCCGCCGTGGACGCAGGACTCGCACCGCCCGCCGCCATCCGCGCGGGGTGGCGACGAATCGCACCGGCCCGTCGAATCTGTCCGGGACGACGTCGGACGCGGGAGTTCCGGCCCGGCGCGCGGCCGCATAGCGGGCCAGCCCCTCCCGGAACGCGACCGGATCTCCGCCGACGTCCGGATGCCGAGCGCGCACGAACCTCCGGTACGCCGCGCGGTCGGCCGACGACCACCCGGCGTCCGCCATGGGCGTCCGCGCTTCCCGGTTCGCCTCGGGATCTCTGCTCGCCATCCCCTCCAGTATCACCACACCCATCGCGCCGAAACCGTGACCGTACGCACTGTCCGAAATGGGTACTCCGTCGCCATGAACGACAGCGCGCAGATTCGACCGGTACCGATGCGGCGGCGGCCTTGGTTCGCGGATCTGGAAGAAGCCGAACGACGTGGCGCCCACGGCAATGCCGGACTCGGCTATTTCGATTGTGATTGCGAGATCTGCCACCGGCGGTTCCGGCCCGCAGCGGTCTGAGAATTCTTCGCGCCGTTCGGTTTTCGGCGAGCAGTCCGATCGCCGGATGTCACGACCACCCGCGTCCGATCCCAGGGTCGACACCCCCGGGGCATCAGGGTTCGACCCTGCGCAACTCGAGGGTGTTTCCGGATCGTCGCGAGATGATCAGTGCGACAGTCTTTCCGGAATGACCGACTCGCACGAAAGCATCGGCACTCCCCCTGAGCCTCCTTCGACAGTCCCGGCGGCGCACAGGTTTACGGCGCGACAGGCTGTTACGTCGCCGCGATGATCATCGAGAAGGTGACCGGCCACCGGTATCAGCAGGAAATCACCGATCGGATAGTGCTACCGCTGCGTCCACCCGATACCACTGCCCCGCAGACCGATACGACGATTCCCGGCCCGCACCCACACGGCTATGTAGCGGTCCCGGACCCCGAGGGAAACAGCCGGCTCGTGGATATCACCGAGCAGAACCCCGGCGCCGGCGGCATGATCTCCACGGCGGGCGATCTCGACCGGTTCCTGGTAGCCCTGTTCTCCGGGCGCCTCTGGGGGAAGACCGGCAGCACCTACGGTTACACGGACGGAATGTTCACCACCCGAGACCTCGGTCGCCGCCTGGTCTACTCCTTCACCCCGGGTCACGGGTGGCGGCAACGATATGGTGCTCGTGTGAACGGGCTGATCTCGGCGGCGTTCGTTCCCACTGTTGGGAACCGTTGACAACGAGCTCAGGCGCCGATATCACCGGCCAGTACGGGCCAGGAATCGTGGAGGTCCGCCTCGAACAGTCCCCAGGTGTGGGAGCCCTCGGGCCGGTCCACGAACACCGCCGGAATGCCGAGCTGTCCGAGCCGACCGGCGAAAGCGCCGGTACACGCACTCGCGACGGCCTCCACCGGTGGGAAGGGCAGTCCCCGGTCGATACCACCCGGGATGCCGGACGCCGCCGACAGATAGATGGCCTTGCCCGCCAGGGCGCCGGCTCGCACGAACGCATCGTGTACGGGCCACGCCCCGGTTCCCGGCAGGCCCCACATATTGCCCGGATTACCGCCGCCCCGCACGACCTGGGCACTCACCATCGCGATTCCTGCCGGATCGTTCGACCACGGGCACCCGCTGTAGGAGGCCACCGCGGCGAAGCGTTCCGGCGCCTGGATCGCGAGGTCCACCGCCGACGCCCCGCTCATCGACACCCCGGCGATCGCATTGCGGCCCGTGGTCCCCAGCTGGGCGTCGACCACGTCGGGCAGTTCCTGGGTGAGGTAGGTCTGCCAGCGATTGCGGCCCATCATCGGGTCGTCGGCGATCCAATCGGTGTACATGCTGTTGGGCCCGCCGATCGGCATCACCACATTGACATGCTTGTCGGCGAAGAACGCGCGCACATCGGTGTCGTCCCACCAGGAGATGTTGTCCACACCGCCGCCGATGCCGGTGAGCAGATAGAGCGTGGGCGCCGGTCCACCACCGGCCGCGCGGATCACCCGGTTCGTGATCACCCGGTCCATCGATGGCGAATAGACGTCCATCTCGACCGCCGCCGGACCCAGCGGATGCTCGCCCACCACATTCGCCGCCGGGTCCGCCGCGGCCGGACCCGCCGCGAAAGTACCCCCGGCAACGACCGCACACACCATTACGAGAAGTCGCGTGATTACCGTCACGACAAGGGACTACCCCGCCATGATCATCGCAACGCGGCCGAACCCGTGACCGGCCGCGGACGGCCGGTCACGGGCAGGAAATCAGCCGAGACGCGCCTCGATCGCCTCGATGATGCGCGGCCGCAGCTCGCGAGCGCTGATCACCGCGTCGACCGAACCGACCTCGACGGCGCGGTGGATGTTGTGCACCCGGTCGAACTCGGCGGCGACCTCGCCCAGCTTCTCCGCGCGCACCTGCGAACGGACCTCGTCGAGTTCGGCGGACAGCTCCGCGCGCTCGGTACCCGACGCGTTCGCGACCCGCGACTCCAGTTCACGCACCCGCGAATCCGACGCGGTGCGGGTGTTGACGTCACCGGCGAACACCACGGCCGCGGCCGGTGCGCCACCGAGCACCGAGGCGAACGAACCCTCCAGCGCGAGCACGGTCATATTCGGGTTCAGCGCCTTCGAGAACACCACGAACGCACCGCCGTGGTAGCGCGAGATCACGCAGAACACGATGGGCCCGCGGAAGTTCACGATCGCGCGCCCGATTTCGGCACCGTATTCGAGCTGCAGCTTGCGCATCGACTCCGGCGATCCGTCGAAGCCGGACAGATTCGCCAGGACCACCAGCGGGCGGTTGCCGCTGGCCGCGTTGATCGCGCGAGCCGCCTTCTTCGACGACCGCGGGAACAGCGTGCCCGCGGTGTAGGTGTCGGGTCCGTCCGTGGACGGGAAGCCACGCCGCGGCACACCCCGCGATTCGATGCCCAGCAGGCAGACCGGGATACCACCCACATGCGCGTCCTGGACGACTGTGGTCTCCGCATCGGCCATACCCGCCCAGCGCTCCAGCACGGCGTGGTCCTGATCGGCCAACGCCCGCATCACGGTGCGAATATCGAAGGGCTTCTTGCGATCCGGGTTCGTGGTCGCGGAGAAGATCTCGCCGACGGTCGTGAAATCGCTGTCCGGCACGTTGTGCGGGAACGTGCACACGTCGCGATCGATCGGGTCGGTGGTCTGCGCGCGGCGCGGACCCTGCTCACCGGGAGCGATGTAGGTGTGGTCGTAGTGCGACATCAGCACATCGCGAGCTCCGGCCAGATTCGGCGCCCAGTACTGCGCCTGACCGTTGGGGCCCATCACGCGGTCGTAGCCGCCGATGCCGAAGTTGTCCTCGGCCGACACACCGCCGGAGAAGTCCAGCGCCTGCTTACCGGTCAGCACCATCGCCGAATCCGGGGTCATCACGAGGATGCCCTTGGTGTGCATGAGCATCGTCGCCTCGGCGTTCCAGTACGGCTGCGCGCCGACGTTGATGCCGGAGACCACGATGTTGATCTCGCCGCCGTCCTGGGTGAATTCGACGATGCGCTTGAGCGCCGCCGCCACCCAGTCCATGTTCTCCGTACCGGACTTCATCGAGATCCGGGCGCCGGAGGACAGCGCGTACCACTCGAGCGGCACCTGCATCTGCTCGGCCAGATCCAGCGCCGCGATCACCCGGCGGCACTCCGGCTCCGAGAGCGCGCCCAGCGACTTGGTCGGATCGCCGAGCAGCACCACCCGCGTGATGCCCTGCGGATGCCGGTCGGTCGGCGTGTTCACCACACCGGCGACCATCGCCGCGGTGTTGCGGCCCCTGGGCCGGTCGACGGGGACGAGGGTGTGCTCGGCGTCGAGGTCGTATTCGGTGAAAGTGCCGAGCAGACCGGTCAATTCGTACGGGTACACGGTGCCGCGGCTGGCTGCCCGCAGCACCTTCTGGCGGTACTCGTCGAGCGGTTCGACCGGATCGTCGGTGCGCTCGCCGACGGTGACCTCGGTGCTGCCGGTGGCATCGAAGCGGATGCGCACGACGAGCTTGACGAGCTCACCGGTCTGCGCGTCGGGCTGGCGGGCGATGAGCAGGATCTCCTCCAGCCCGGCGCCCGCGGTGGCCGGTTCGACGCGACCGACGATGGTGTCCAACTCGGCGCGGGTCACATCCAGCGGCGGCCAGATGTAGAGCACGATCCGGTTGGTGTGGAAGCGCTTGGCCGACGGCCGCCGCGACTGCGCCCGGCGGATCGAATCGACACAGGTGGCGACCGTGCTCTCGGCGGTCGGCAGCGACAGCAGGCGGCCCTCGTGGTCACGCAGCGCGGTCAGGTCGCGCACCTGCGCGAAGGCGATCAACCGCTCGTCGGCGGGGTTCTCCTTCGCGACACCACGGAACAGGTAGACCTCCTCGTCGGAGGACGGCAGCCGGGTGAGATCGAATTTGCGCAGGCGGCGCATCTGCATCCGCTCGGCGATATAGGGGTGCAGACCGCGGATCAACCGCTCCTCGGCCAGACCGGTCGCCGACGGGCGGAAGGTGAAGTGGTGGTGCATCACCGCGCCGTTGCTGCCTGCGACGGTGGCCGTGATCCGATTCACCTGGTTGGGCAGCGACCGGGCGCCGAGCACCTCCTGCAAGGCGGCGGCCATCGCGTCGAAGTCCTCCGGCTGGTTCTCCCAGCCGAGGTAGATGTCGGCCTCGATGGAGGCGGCGCCGGCGGCCAGTTCGGTGAGCCCGCTGAGCACCGTGTCGAGCGAGTCGAAACTGACCGCCGCGGAGACCAGATTCACACCGCGGCGTTCGGCGACCACGAAGGTGCAGCCGTCCACCTCCTGGGTGCGGACGTCGGTCAGGCCCTTGTTGCCGTAGTACCGCCGGGTCAGCACCTCGAGCATGACGGTGTTGTCGGGGTTGCCCCGCACCAGCCGCTGGGCCAGCAGCCGAACCAGCGGTTCGGTGCTGCGCACCATCTCGGCGATGCGATCGGCGCGGTCGGCGGCGTCCGGATGTGCGTCCAGATGGCTCAGATGCTTGCGGACCGTGGTGTAGACGCGGGCGCGGTTGCGGCGCAGCAGCGGCTGGCCGTACCAGGCGTAGACCACACCGCGGGTGATGTCGGCGATCACCGGGAAGCGCACCTGGGTCGCGGCCACCAGCCGCTCCAGCGCCAGGCCCACCGGTTCCTGCAGCACCCGATCCGGCACCGGCTCGCCCAGCCATTCGCGCAGCAGCGTGGTGACGACGGTGACCGTGTCGGACGGGCGCTGCTGGGCGAGGAAGATCCGGAATACCGCGGCCTCGAGTTCCGGGGTGCGCTCCAGGTCGGTGACGCCGTAGTGCGCGAGCGCCTTCGACAGCTTGGCCCGGTAGGACTCCGGCAGTCCGGCCCGCTCGACGTCGAGACTCTGCAGATAGGTGTGGAAATATTCGCGGGCGCTGTGGACGTGGCCGTGGCCGGCGTCCTCACCCCAGAACTGACTCAGCTCGGCGAGATCGGTGAAGACCCCGATCAGTTCCAGTTCCTCGGCGAGCGGGCGGCGGTTGTCCGCGATCGCCGCGCGGCGCGCGGCCAGGTAGTCCGTCAGCACACGGCCGCCGTCGTGCGGGTCGACGTCGAAACCGAGCAGCAGCCCGCGCAGATCCTCCTGGCCGCGCACGGTGCGCTCGTGGGCCAGCACCTCGGTGGGTGCGGTGGGCAGGTCCAGTTCGACCGACTCGACCGCGGCGGCCTCGTCGGCCTGATCGTCGTCGGCGATCGGTTCCAGCCGCAGCAGCGGCGCGCCCGCCTCGACCTGTGAGCCGACCGAGACGCTGCACTCCTTGAGGCGCGCCTTGAACGGCGACCGCAGCACGGTCTCCATCTTCATCGACTCGAGGACCAGCACGGGCGCGCCCGCCTCGACCTCGTCGCCGACCTCGAGCGGCTTGGCGACGACCAGCGCGGGCGCGGGCGAGCGCACGACACCGCCTTCGTCACGGCTCACCCGATGCGTCACGCCGTCGACATCCACCACGTGGGTGGGGCCGTGCGTGCCGGTGACCAGCCGATACCGGGTGCCGTTGACCACGATCTGACCGGTGTGGCGGTCGAAACGCTCGAGATCGACGTCCGCGGTGGCGATCTCGCCGGCCGCCTCGATGCCGATCCGGAATCGGTGCGCGCCGACTCGCGCGACCCGCAGGCGGTAGCTCGCGCCACGCAGCTTCAGATCCAGCGGGCGGCCGCTCTCGTGCTGCACCTGCGGGCGGCCACCGGCGGCGGTGGACAGCAGCCGATGCCGCTCGGCCCGCTCCTCTTCCTCGTAGGCGTCGATGGCGGCGGCGGCCAAGGCGACCGCGGTGTGCCGCTGGGCCACCAATCGGCCCTCGCCGCGCACCCGGTCGATCCAGCCGGTGTCGGCGCTGGCGTCGATGACCTCGGGCTGGTCGAGCAGATCCAGGACGAAGCTCTTGTTGGTCGCGCCGCCCTCGATGATCACGCGGGTCTCGCCGACCGCGCGGCGCAGCCGGCCCAGGGCCTCTTCGCGATCGCGGCCGTAGGCGATGATCTTGGCGATCATCGAGTCGAAGTCGGCGGGGATGGTGTCGCCCTCACTGACACCGGTGTCGACGCGGATACCCGGGCCGGCCGGCAGATCCAGCAGGGCGATGCGGCCCGGCGCCGGGGCGAAGTCGCGGTCGGGGTCCTCGGCGTTGAGGCGGGCCTCGATGGCGTGCCCGCGTTCGGCCGGCGGCTCACCCTCGAGCCGTCCGCCGGAGGCCACGTGCAACTGCGCCCGGACCAGGTCGAACCCGGTGGTGTACTCGGTGATCGGGTGCTCGACCTGCAGGCGGGTGTTGACCTCCAGGAAGGCGAACAGCTCGTCGCCGGGGTGGTAGAGGAATTCGACGGTCGCCGCGCCGCGGTAACCGACCGCCACCGCGAGCCGCTCGGCCGAGGCCTTGAGATCGGCGACCTGTTCGGGCCGCAGCACCGGCGAGGCGGACTCCTCGATGACCTTCTGATTGCGCCGCTGCACCGAGCAGTCACGCACGCCCAGCGCCCACGCGGTGCCCTGACCGTCGGCGATCACCTGAACCTCGACGTGGCGAGCGCCGGTGACCAGCCGCTCCAGGAAGACGACACCGCTGCCGAAGGCGCGGGCCGCTTCCTGGCTGGTGCGCTCATAGGCGTCGACCAGTTCGGCTTCGTTGGTGATGACACGGATACCGCGACCACCACCACCGGCGGTGGCCTTCAACATCAGCGGATAGCCGATGTCCTTGGCGGCCGCGATGGCGGCGTCCAGCGTCTCGACCGCACCGCGGCTCCAGGGCGCCACCGGCACCCCGACCTCTTCGGCGATCAGCTTCGCGCCGATCTTGTCGCCGAGTTTGCGCATGGCGTCCGGGCTCGGACCGATGAACGTGATACCGATGTGCTCGCACAGTTCCGCGAAAGCGGGATCCTCGGCGACGAAACCCCAGCCGACCCAGGCGGCGTCGGCCTTGGTCGCCACCAGCGCCTTCTCCAGCGCCTTCAGATCCAGGTAGGGGCGGGCGGAAGCCGGACCGAGGTCGTAGGCGATATCGGCCTCGCGCACGAACGTCGCGTTCCGGTCGACATCGGTGTACAGAGCGACGGTTTCGATCTGTCGCGCGGTCGCCGCGGCCAAATCTCGGACGGCGTGGATGAGGCGCATTGCGGCCTCACCCCGGTTCACGATGGCGATGCGGCTGAACACTCGCCGACTCCTTTCCACAGCGTAGGCCCGGTGCATGGGCAGAATTCGAGGTATCGCGGCTCCGCGTAGTGTGCACCTTTATTCCACGAATGTGTACGCCGTGCAGGGTTACCCGCACGTATCGTGTGGGATCCCATAGGAGTCGTCCGGCCGATTCCCGCCGAAGCGCGGTATCGAGACATGCGTGAGCGAGCGCCGGGTCGTATGACCCGGGCAACATCGAAGCAGATCAGAGCATCAATCGACGTCGCCGCCCGCGGCCGTGGCCGGCGTCGGATTGCGATTGGGGGGCGAGTCGGCGACGGCGCGGCGAATCAGCGGATCTCAGGAGGCCTTACCGGAGGCCGGCGGAGGGGTGGACGGACCCGAATCGCCGCGGCCGGATCCGTTGGCGGCGCCGTCGCGCGGCTGCTCCGCCCGATCGCCGCCTGCCGCATCGCCGCCTGCCGCATCGTCATCTTCGTCGGCGACACCGTGTTCGGTGCCCTCGTCGGCTTCCTGGTCCGGTTCCGGATGTTCGCGGGAGAAGTCGGCGGGCAGCTTCTTGATGTGCTTGTTCATCGAGCGGATCAACAGCACCGTGCCGGCCAGCAACACGAGGATGATCACCAGACCCAGCGGCGAAGCCTTGCCGAATTCCGGACCGGTCGGGTTCGTGGTGGTGTTCTGGGCCAGCAGCGCGGTGTGCGCGTACAACATCGACATCATCGAACCGTGCCCTCGACCGCTCGGTCGGCGACCATATCGTCGGCGACCATGCCATCTGCCTCCGCATCGTCGGCGTCCCGGATTCCGGCGAACAGGTCGTTCTCCGGAATCGCGGTGCGCACCCGGGTCCTGGCCAGTTCGAATTCCTCGGTCGGCCACAACCGCTGCTGCATCTCCAGCGGGATCGCGAAGAACATGCCGTTGGGGTCGATCTGTGTGGCGTGCGCGCGCAGGGCCTCGTCACGCTGCGGGAAGTACTTGCCGCAGTCGATCTGCGTGGTCACCCGCGACATCACATCGCCGTGTTCCTGGGCGGCCTTGCGGATGCGTTCCATCCAGTCGCGCATCGGGAACGGCTCACCGATCCGGTCGTACTCGTCGGCGAAGGTCTCCAGCCGCTGCAGGCTGAAACCGTGGTTGTAGTAGAGCTTCAGCGGCGTCCACGGTTCGCCCGCGTCGGGGAAGCGCTCGGGGTCGCCGGCCGCCTCGAAGGCCGCCATCGACACCTTGTGGCACATGATGTGGTCCGGATGCGGATAGCCACCGTTCTCGTCGTAGGTGGTCATCACGTGCGGCCTGAACTCGCGCACCACCCGCACCAGGGCCTCGGTGGCCTCCTCGAGCGGCACCAGCGCGAAACTGCCCTCGGGCAGCGGCGGCAGCGGATCTCCTTCGGGCAGACCGGAATCCACGAATCCCAGCCAGCGGTGCTGCACGCCCAGCGCCTTCGCGGCGGCCGCCATCTCCTCGCGGCGGACATCGTCGATGCGATCGAGAATGCCCGGCACATCCATCGCCGGATTGAGGATGGAGCCGCGCTCACCCCCGGTCAGGCTCACGACCAACACGTCGTCACCCTCCGCGGCATATTTCGCGGTGGTGGCGGCGCCCTTGCTCGACTCGTCGTCGGGGTGGGCGTGCACCGCCATGAGGCGCAGCGGCCGATCGAAGCTGCCGCTCACTTCTCGTTCACCTCGTTGCTCACCGTTTCACCTCATAGCCGTCCGCCGTGCCCGAGCGGCACGCGGGTGTCCGAACTGCATTCCCTATAGTTCCATCCGACGGTCTTTTGTTCCGACCTACCCCCTGATCGACCACGGGAGCAACCACATCATGAGCGAGGCGGCACCGCAGTCCGACCGGACCGATCCGGACGGGCGCACCGCCGACGCCGCGACCGGGGCGACGGGAGCGGGCAACGATCGGGTGTCGAATCGTTACGGAACCGGTCCCGTGCGCAACCGCCGCTGGGTTCCGATCGCACTCGGCATCGTGGTGGTGATACTCGGGCTGATCGTCGCCTATGTGGGTTATCGGCAGTACGGTCCCAAGGATATCGAGCCCGACCAACTCGGCTACGACGTCGTCGACGATTCCACGCTGACCGTGCACTTCAAGCTGACCCGCAAGCATCCGGAGCAGCCGGTGGTGTGCCTGGTACGGGGCATGGACACCGAGGGCAGCGAGATCGGCCGCCGCGAGGTGCTGATCCCCGGCTCGGACAGCGGAACCGTCGAACTCACCACCACGGTGCGGACCACCGCCCGGCCCGCCAACGGCAATATCTACGGGTGCAGCGATCAGGTACCGGCCTACCTGAAGGCCGGCTGACACCCCCACATTCAAGCCTTCTACCTGCACATATCCAATTCGTGCTAGAATGGCGCGAACACGGTTCCGAACGCTCGGAGCCGTGTTTGCTGCATTGACGGCCAGCGCTGCCGGTTCCCGGGCACACAATGCCCGCGCACCGTCGGGGTTCGAGGAACATCCCCCGGATCGCTCTAGCCGTCGACTGTTGCTGTGCGCGGACACGTGCTCGCGCATGCGCGACGGGTATCACGGACCCCGGCACGCCGGGAACAACTACTAGGGAGTGATCGAGATGACTGAGACGCAAGTGACCTGGCTCACACCGGAGTCGCATGAGAGGCTCAAGAGCGAACTCGACGCGCTCATTGCCAACCGTCCGGTCATCGCGGCCGAGATCAACGAACGCCGCGAAGAAGGCGACCTGAAGGAGAACGGCGGCTACCACGCCGCGCGCGAGGAGCAGGGTCAGCAGGAGGCCCGCATCCGTCAGCTGCAGGAGCTGCTGAACAATGCCAAGGTCGGCGTCGCGCCGACCAAATCCGGTGTGGCGCTTCCGGGTTCGGTGGTCAAGGTCTACTACGACGGCGACGAGACCGATACCGAGACCTTCCTGATCGCGACCCGCGAAGAGGGCCTGGGCCGGTCGGACCTGGAGACCTACTCGCCGAGTTCCCCACTCGGCGGCGCCCTGATCGACGCGAAGGTCGGCGAGACGCGCGAGTACCGCCTGCCCAACGGCAACATGATGAAGGTGACCCTGGTCAGCGCGGAGCCGTACCACAGCTGACGGGAAGGTGTCGTCGATGGACGCGAGCAGCGGCGGTGATACCACCGCGGCTGCGCTGCGCGCGCTCCTCGGCAGATTCGGCCGGGTCGGCAGCAGCCCGGCCGGATACCTTATATAGCTCTACCCATACGAACGGCCGCACCGATTCCGGTGCGGCCGTTCGTCGTTTCCCTGCGTCAGCCCAGCGCGCGCTCCACATCGGCGAGCAGATCGCTGATGTCCTCGATACCGACCGACAGTCGCACCAGATCCGCGGGCACCTCCAGTTCGGAGCCCTCGGTCGAGGCGTGAGTCATCGCACCGGGGTGTTCGATCAGCGATTCCACTCCACCGAGCGATTCGGCGAGGGTGAAGATCTTGGTCCGAGCGCAGAAGTCGTGCGCGGCCTGCTTACCGCCGCGCAGCCGCACCGAGATCATGCCGCCGAAGCGGCGCATCTGCTTCTGCGCCACCGGATTTCCGGGATGTTCGGGCAGGCCGGGGTAGATCACCTGTGAGATGGCCGAGTGCTCGGCGAGGAATCCGGCGAGGGTCTCCGCGTTGTCGCAATGCCGATCCATCCGCAGCGCAAGGGTTTTGATGCCGCGCATGGTGAGGAAGGCGTCGGTGGGACCCGGAACCGCGCCGGCGCCGTTCTGCAGGAAGGCGAAGGCGGCGTCGAGTTCGGCGTCGTTCGTGATCAGCGCACCGCCGACCACATCGGAATGACCGCCCAGATATTTGGTGGTCGAATGCAGCACGATGTCCGCGCCGAGCAGCAGCGGCTGCTGCAGATACGGCGAGGCGAAGGTGTTGTCCACCACCAGTTTCGCGCCGCCGCCGTGCGCGACGTCGGCCAGTGCCGAGATATCGCCGACGTTGAGCAGCGGGTTGGTCGGCGTCTCCAGCCACACCAGTTTGGTGTTGGGACGCAACGCGTCGGCGACCGCGTCCGGATCCGACACCGGGGCCACGGAGTATTCGATACCCCACTGCGTGAACACCTTGTCGATGAGCCGGAACGTCCCGCCGTAGGCGTCGTTCGGGATCACCAGGTGATCACCCGGGCGCAGCGTCGCCCGCAGCACACAGTCGGTGGCCGCCATCCCCGAGGAGAATGCCCGCCCGTAACTCCCGGATTCCAGTGCGGCCAGATTCGCTTCCAGCGCGGCGCGGGTGGGGTTACCGGTGCGGGCGTACTCGTAGCCGCCACGCAGCCCGCCCACGCCGTCCTGGGCGAAGGTCGAGCTCGCGTAGATCGGCACGTTCACCGCACCGGTCTGCGGGTCGGGATCGAACCCGGCATGCACGGCTCGTGTGGAGAACCCCAGCTGATCGTCGGTCATGCCGACCAGCCTAGATCCGTGCCGTCGCGGCGCTCGAGGCGGGAACCCCCGGCCGGGGATCGATGTGAGCGGGGTCATGCCCGCTCGGGAGCGGTCGCCTCGGCTCAGTACGCCGAGTTGACGTTGTCCATCGAGCCGTAGCGATGCGCTGCGTAGTTGCAGGCGGCCACGATGTTGGCGACCGGATCCCAGATGTCCCAGGAGGTGCCGTCGACGTGGTAGGCCGCGAAGGTCGGGTCGATGACCTGCAGCAGACCCTTGGACGGGATGCCCATGGCGGCGTTGGAGTCGTACAGGTTGATGGCCTGGGTGTTACCCGAGGACTCCCGCATGATGTTGCGGTAGATGCCGTTGTAGCTGCCCGGGATGCCGTGCGCGGCCATGATGTCGAGAGCGTTGTGGATCCAGCCGTCCAGGTTGTCCGGGTAGACCGGCGCCGGCGGGGGCGGCGGCGGGAGCGCCGCGGGAGCCGGCGCGGGAGCCGGCATCGGGGCCGGGATGGCGGCGGCGGGAGCGGCCGGCGCCGGGGCGGCAGCGGCGATGGGCTCGGCGGCAGCGGTGGGCTGGGTCTTCTCGGCGGCGGCGACCAGCGTGGATGCCAACGCGGCCGGCTTCACATCGTCGGTCTTGTGGCCACCGGCGGAGGTGATGGCGGCGAAAGCGGCGAGGGCCAGGGTGGCTGATCCGGCGGTACGCGCGACCGCCTTGGCTCTACTGCTTGTCGTGGTCTTCGACATGTTCTTCCCTACTGTGTGTCGGCCTCGGTGGCCTGCGGCAGGCAGCACTGGACCAGGGCGGGCCCCTGTGGGACTCACCTCGCGTGCTGCATGCTTTTTTCGGATGACGATCCGGCTACTGACTCAGACTCGCGTCTGACAACCAACGAGGTCACAGGATGGTTGCGGTAGGTAAACGTAAACTGAACTAAAAATGAACAGACGGTGCGCCTACTCGCGTTTCGCATCGATTGCGACTTGCTATATAGCGCTGACCTGGGAATCCATGCCTCACGGGCACGTGCTGCGCATCACAGAAAAATAACGCGTGTCGTTGCGTTTGAGGGCGTTTTGTCCGCTTTTTCACGCCTTCGGCAACTGTTCGGTAACGATCGATAACGCTCGGTAACCCCCGCCGTGATGCAGTCGATAGTCAAGGTTTGCGAACCGATCGGTTGCCCTCGGAGGGGGTCTGCGGGCGGCGCGGCACGGCAAACGGCCGGCAGATCCGGCGCCGGCGCCCCGGGGCACGTGGAAACGCGATCACCCGGCTCGCGTGCGCGGCCGGGTGATCGTGGCGAACTGTGCTGTTGGGCGAACTCGGCAGTTGGCTGCCGAACGGGATCAGTGTGTGGGCAGACCCGCCCCGCTGAGGAAGCCGAGCAGATCATGGCGGGTGATGACGCCGATCGGCTTGCCGTCCTCGACGACCATCAGCGCGTCGGTGGATTCCAGCGCCTTGGTCGCCGCCGACACCGGCTCGCCGGACCCGATCAGCGGGAACGACGGGCTCATATGCTTCGACACCGGATCGGTCAGATGCGCCCGGCCCTCGAACACCGCCGACAGCAGATCGCGCTCGGTGACGCTGCCGGCCACCTCGCCGGCCATCACGGGCGGTTCGGCGCCGACCACCGGCATTTGCGAGACCCCGTATTCGCGCAGGATCTCGATCGCGTCGCGCAGCGTCTCCTGCGGATGGGTGTGCACCAGATCCGGCAGCGCGCCGGACTTGCCGCGTAGGACGTCGCCGACCGTCGGCTCGGTGGTGCTGCCGTCGAGCCGGGTTTGCAGGAAGCCGTAGGAGCTCATCCAGTTGTCGTTGAAGATTTTCGACAGGTAACCGCGGCCACCGTCGGGCAGCAGCACCACCACGACCGCGTCCGGATCGCGCTCGGCCACCCGCAGCGCCGCGACCACCGCCATACCGCAGGAACCGCCCACCAGCAGCCCCTCCTCGCGCGCGAGGCGGCGGGTCATCTCGAAGCTGTCGGCGTCGGAGACGGCGATGATCTCGTCGGGCACCGACGGGTCGTAGGCCGAGGGCCAGAAATCCTCACCGACGCCCTCGACCAGATACGGCCGGCCGGTGCCGCCGGAATAGACCGACCCCTCCGGATCGGCACCGATGACCTTGACCTTGCCGCCGGACACCTCTTTCAGATACCGGCCCGCACCGGTGATGGTGCCGCCGGTGCCCACACCGGCCACGAAATGGGTGACCGTGCCCTCGGTGTCGCGCCAGATCTCGGGACCGGTGGTCTCGTAGTGGCTGGCCGGGCCGCCCGGGTTGGAGTACTGGTCGGGCTTCCACGCACCCGGGATCTCACGGGTGAGGCGGTCCGAGACGCTGTAGTAGCTGTCCGGATGCTCCGGCGGCACCGCGGTCGGGCAGACGACCACCTCGGCGCCGTAGGCGCGCAACACGTTGCGCTTGTCCTCGCTGACCTTGTCCGGGCAGACGAAGACGCATTTGTAACCGCGCTGCTGGGCGACCAGGGCCAGCCCCACCCCGGTGTTGCCGGAGGTCGGCTCCACGATGGTCCCGCCCGGCTTCAGCAATCCCTGCTCCTCGGCGGCGTCGATCATCTTCACCGCGATGCGGTCCTTGGAGCTGCCGCCCGGGTTGAGATATTCGATCTTCGCGGCCACCACCCCGGAGTTCGGGCCCACCACAGAGTTCAACCGAACGAGCGGGGTATTTCCGATCAGGTCGACGACGTGGTTCGCGATACGCATAGCTACATCGTCGCAGAGCCGGGCGGACGACTTGCGTTTGGTACGGCGAGCGCTGCGTTTGATCGAGCGAGGCGATAGCGCTGCGGTTAGTATGCGGGGCGTGAGGATGCCGAAGACAGCTCGCGCCGCCGCCGTCGTGGCCGCGACCGTCGGGGCCGTGACCACCATCGCGTCCGCCTCGGCCAGCGCACAGACCGTCGAATTCCCCCAGACGCCGAGCGTGTTCTACGGCGGATTGTGCGGGGGGAATATCCGGACCTGGGTCGATACCAGTCCCGACTGGCCGGGGCGGGCGGTGTTCAACGTCCAGGCCCTGGCGATCCAGGGTGTGGGCCCGGGACAGTATCCGCTGGCCCCGCTGTGCAACGTCGACACCACGGTCGCGTGGCGCAACACCAACACCGGGGCGGCCGGCGAGTACCGGTTGAACGTCGTCTCCGGTATCTACGGCAGCATCCTGTACGCGGAGTTCCAGAACACCGGACCGGGTCATATCGAGGTCACGGTCACCACCAACAACCTCAGCATTCCCGCACACGGCGCATTCGACGTCTTCTGACCCGCACCGGCCCCGTCCCTGGTCGGCGCGTCGCACGCGCCGCATAATCGGTAGGACCGGACCGGGAGCGCCCCCTGCGGCCGCACCGGATTCACATCGTTGCGGGCGCCGAGCCCGCCGCGGGGTTGGTCGGTGGCAGCGCCGGATGTGAGACGGGAGGTTAGCGGGTGGCTTCCAGGACGTGGCGAACCGTCGCGGCGAGCGCGGCCGCCGGGGTGGCGGTCGGCTCGGGGGCGGGCACCGCGGGCTGGGCGACCTACCGCCTGCTGATGTCACAGGCCCGCGCGGCGCGCACCGTGATCGGCCGCGACACCTCCAAGCCTCCGGAGGCCGACGGGGTGTACACCCGCGAGTGCGCGGCCCCGCAACCGTGGCGCGCGGGCGTGCCGTTCGACCTGCATCTGATGATCTTCGGCGATTCGACCGCCGCCGGAGTGGGCTGCGCCGACGCCGAACAGGTACCCGGCGTTCTGGTGGCCCGCGGTCTGGCCGATGCCACCGGATGGCGAATTCGCTTGAGTACCAAGGCGATATCCGGCGCCACCTCGAAGGGGCTGTCCGGACAGGTCGACGCCATGTTCATCGCGGGCCCGCCGCCGGACGCCGCGGTGATCCTGGTCGGCGCCAACGACGTCACCAAGAAACATTCGATCTGGCGTTCGGCGCAGCGGCTGCGGCACGCGGTCGGACGCCTGCACGAGGCGGGAGCCGTCGTGGTGGTGGGCACCTGCCCGGATCTCGGCACCGTGGCCGCGATCCCGCAGCCGTTGAGCACGGTCGTGCACCGCTGGAGCGCGCGGCTGGCCCGAGCCCAGGTCGGTGCGGTCCGTTCGGCCGGTGGCACCCCCGTCGCGATGGGCGATCTGCTCGGCCACGACTTCCGCAGCACCCCGGAGGTGCTCTTCTCCGCCGACGGGTTCCATCCCTCGCCCGCCGGCTACGCGTTGGCGGCCCGGCATCTGCTCCCGGCACTGCTGCGCGAACTCGATGAACGGGATCAGTCCCGACCGGGTGTTCCGAGCCACACGGCGGCGACGTAGATTCGGGGTTGAATTGTCGTACCCCTGTACCGAAACGGTCGGCTGACCGATTCGGCGACCTCGATATAAGGAGTCCTCATGCCAGAGGCCGTCATCGTTTCGTTCGCCCGCTCCCCCATCGGCCGCGCAGGCAAGGGTTCGCTGGTGACCATGCGTCCCGACGACCTCGCCACCCAGATGGTCCGCGCCGCCCTGGACAAGGTTCCGGCGCTGAACCCCGCCGACATCGATGATCTGATGCTCGGCTGCGGACAGCCCGGCGGCGAGGCCGGATTCAACATGGCCAAGGTGGTCGCCACCCAGCTCGGCTACGACTTCCTGCCCGGCGTGACCCTGAACCGGTACTGCTCGTCGTCGCTGCAGACCACCCGGATGGCGCTGCACGCCATCAAGGCCGGTGAGGGCGATGTGTTCATCTCCGCCGGTGTCGAGACCGTGTCGCGGTTCCCGAAGGGCACCTCCGACGGCTGGCCGGACACCCACAACGAGAAGTTCGCCGAGGCCGAGGGCCGCACCGTCAAGCGCGCCGAGGGCGGCTCCGGCGGCTGGACCGACCCGCGCGAGGGTGGCGATCTGCCCGACATCTACATCGCAATGGGCCAGACCGCCGAGAACGTCGCCCAGTTCACCGGCATCTCCCGCGAGGACCAGGACCACTGGGGTGTGCGCTCGCAGAACCGCGCCGAGGAGGCCATCAAGGCCGGGTTCTTCGAGCGTGAGATCACCCCGGTGACGCTGCCCGACGGCACCGTCGTCTCCACCGACGACGGCCCGCGCCCCGGCACCACCTACGAGAAGATCTCGCAGCTCAAGCCGGTCTTCCGTCCCGACGGCACCGTCACCGCCGGTAACGCCTGCCCGCTCAACGACGGTGCGGCCGCGCTGGTCATCATGAGCGACACCAAGGCCAAGGAGCTGGGCCTGACCCCGCTGGCGCGCATCGTGTCCACCGGTGTGTCCGGTCTGTCGCCGGAGATCATGGGCCTGGGCCCGATCGAGGCCGTGCGCAAGGCGCTGAAGATCGCCGGCAAGACCATCGACGACATCGACCTCTACGAGATCAACGAGGCCTTCGCCGTGCAGGTGCTGGGCTCGGCTCGTGAGCTGAACATGGACCTGGACAAGCTGAACGTCTCCGGCGGCGCCATCGCCCTCGGCCACCCGTTCGGCATGACCGGCGCCCGCATCACCGCCACCCTGATCAACAACCTGCAGACCCACGACAAGCAGTTCGGTCTGGAGACCATGTGTGTCGGCGGCGGCCAGGGCATGGCCATGGTCATCGAGCGCCTGAGCTGATCTCCCCCGCCTCTCCGACAATTCAGCGGACGAGTGGGTGCCGCGAGATTTGCGTTGCGGGGCGGCGGTGAGTGCTGAGGTGGCCTCTGGGCGTGCCCGATGAGTTACCCATGTTCTCACGAAATCAGTCGGCCGGTCCGCACCGAAAGGTGGGGACCGGCCGATTCGCGTTCCGGCCCGGCGGCCCGGATTCGGCGCGCATTACCTGGCGGGTAATCGTTCTCCGGCCTCCGGCGCGGAAGTATCAATGGCGTCAACACGACTCGGTTCGAGGAGTTCGAGATGCCTGCCTACGCTGTGGCCCACCTGCACGATGTGGATGTCAACGCCGAGATCGTGGAGTATCTGCGCCGGATCGACGGGACGCTGGCGCCGTTCGGCGGGAAGTTCATCGTGCACGGCGGACGGCAGCTGGTCGCCGAAGGGCCCACGGATGCCGTCGCGATCGTCATCGAATTCCCGGATTACGAGGCGGCACAAGCCTGGTACGCCTCGCCGGAATATCTGGAGATCCTGCCGCTGCGACTGAACAATGCGGGCGGAGTCGCGATTCTGGCCGATCACTGCGGTGACGACCACGTCGCCACCGATGTGCTCCCGGCCGAACTGCTCGCCTGAATGTCGCCGCGGCGCACGGCCCGCGCGGAGACCTCCGACACCTCCGAAACGCGACGAGGTGGCTGCCGGTGTGGCAGCCACCTCGTCGGTGTTCGGACCCGCTGTCGGGCGCGGGATCAGTCGTTCTGCAGATAACTCAGCAGGCGCAGGATCTCCAGGTACAGCCAGACCAGGGTGACGGTCAGGCCCAGGGCGACGCCCCACGCGGCCTTCTCCGGCGCACCGGCGCGGATCAGCTGGTCGGCGGCGTCGAAGTCGAGCAGGAAGCTGAAGGCCGCGATCGCGATGCAGACCAGGCTGAAGATGATCGCCACGGTGCCGCCGTCGCGCAGGCCGAAGCCGCCGGGGGTGAAGAAGGCGGCGATCAGGTTGCCCAGCATGAGGACGATCACACCGATCATGGCGCCGACGAGCATGCGGGTGAAGCGCGGGGTGACCCGGATGGCTCCGGTCTTGTAGACCACGAGCATGCCGAAGAACACACCGAAGGTGCCCAGTACCGCCTGGGCGATCAGACCGCCGCCACCGACGCCACCGAATTCCACATTGGTGAACATGAACGACAGCGCGCCCAGGAAGAAGCCTTCGGCGGCCGCGTAGCTCAGCACGATGGCCTTGTTGTCCTGCTTGCGGCCGAAGGTGGCGACCATGACCAGCACGAAGCCGACCAGACCACCGACGATCACGAACAGCGGGGCCAGCGCGTGGTTGGCCGCGGTCGCACCGTAGGCGATGATCGCGGCGATGGTGACCACGCCGAGGGTGATGCCGGTCTTGGTGACGACATCGTCGATCGTCATCGGCCGGGTGGCCGGTGCCTGCTGATACGGCTGCTGGACACCGTACGGGCTCTGCTGTCCGTACTGCGCGAACTGCCCGGCGCCCGCTGCCGCCGAACCGAATCCCGCGTATCCACCGCCCTGTTGTTGCGGCAAATTTTTGAAGATCGGGTTACTTGTGGTGCGCAAGGTCCCGTGCCTTTCCGAAGTAGCGGTCCACGTCCGTCGTGTCCGTCTGAGTATCCAACGATCCGCTCCGGGAGCAAGTTCCCGAACCGGACATCAAATCGGACATATCAGACTGTACTGCCCGTAATCTACTCCCGCCGGGCGGTGTGCAGGCCACACACGGACCGAGTCACGGTGAATTTGCGATTACGCCCGACCACATCGGTCTTGCCGACCAAGCGGTCCATGACGCCGCGATAGTTGAGATGGCTGTTGTATACGGTCCAGAGCTCCCCGCCCGGGCGCAGTACCCGCCCGGTTTCGGAGAACATCTTGATCGCCGAGCCGGTGTGCACCGCGGCGCCGACGTGGAAAGGGGGGTTGCACAGCACCAGATCGGCGCTGTGGTCGCCCACCGCCGCCATCGCGTCGTCGCGGACCACGGTCACCCGGTCGCCGACGCCGTTCGCGGCGGCGGTGGCCCGGGCCGAGGCGACCGCGGCCGCGGACTGATCGGTTCCGACCACCGTGATGTGCGGGCGCGCCTTGGCCAGGGCTGTGGCGAGTATGCCGGTGCCACAACCGAGATCGATCGCCTCGTGGGCGTCGGGTTTCATCCGATCGAGGTGTTCGAGCAGGAATCGGGTGCCGATATCGAGCCGCGGCCCGGAGAAGGCCGCACCGTGCGCCACCACCTGCAGGGCGAGTTCGTCGAGCTGGTCACGCAGCGGAAACTGCGGCGCTCCCGGCGTTTTCGGCCCGGTCGCCGTGATCGTCCGCGACTTCTGCCGGCCCCGGCTGGCCTGCACACTCGAAAAGTATTCCGCCAGTACGTCGTTCATCGCCGGCGTCAGATACTTGTCGCGCCCGCCGGCGATCACGGTGACCTCCGGATCGGCGTATCGCGCGATCGTCTCGGCGATCTCGGCGAGCCCGGACAGCATGCGGGGTAACCGCAACAGCACGACGCCGACCCCCTCGAGCAGTTCCGGGCCGAGATCGTGCGAGGTGTAGCGGTCGGCCAGATCCATCGCACGGGCATTGTTGGCCAGCGCCTGTTCACCGGTCAGCAGATCCTGGTGGACGCGGATGTCGCGCACATCGTGAGCGGCCGCCGCGCCGAGAGTCAGTGCGCCGTAACAGTCGTCGATCACCGCGACCCGCCCCGGTCCGGCCGCCGCGAGCACATCCGCGGCCGTGTCGAGGATCAGTCGGTCCGCCGCGTCGACGGCGTAGAGGTTCACCGCTTCCACATCCGGATAGCGCCGCAATCGGCTCAGTATGTCGTCGACCTCCAGCATTCCTACAGTGTGCTAGACCGTTGCCGTGTCGTCACCACGACCCCTGGCGCCCGACGGCATACCATCGGCCCCATGCGTAACAGGCTGGCATTGACGATGGTCGCCGGGCTCGTACTGCTGGCGGGTTGCTCGGACGGCGACTCCACTCCGGCCACTCGAACGCCGATGCCGCCCGCGACCGGGGCGGTCACGGCGACCACGGAACCCGATCAGGCGCCGCCCTCGGGAACCTCACCGCAGCAGGCCGACCCGGCCACCGACACCCGGCTCACCGTGACCGATGTGCGCATCGGCCACCACGACGGTTACGACCGGGTGGTGTACCAGTTCGGCGGCACCGGCGGGGCGCCCGGATGGAATGTGCGATACACCGATCGCGCGGTGCAGAACGGCAGCGGCCGGGAACTGCAGATCGCCGGCACCTCCATCCTCGAGGTGCAGATCCTGGGCACCGCCTATCCCTGGGACAGCGGGGTGACGCCCTACAGCGGCCCGAACCCGGCCACCGATCCGAGCGCGCCGGGCATCGCCGGTGTCTACGGCGCCCAGGATTACGAAGGCACCACACAATCGTTCATCGGCGTGAACGCCGACCGGCCGCCGTTCTCGGTGACCGCGCTGGACCGGCCCGTGCGATTGGTCGTGGACATCGCGACCGGATGATCTTCGCCACCCATACCGCCCGGGGGTAACCGAGGGATGCGTAGAATGGGGCCGTGCTCGCCATGGGTCGCCTCCGTCACGCGCCCGGATTCGTCCGGGTGCTCGGCGTGCTGACCCTGCTGATCGGCGTCGCCGTCATGCACGCGGTGGTCTTCTCCACCGGGCACGCGATGGGCGCCGCCGTCGAGCCGCCGGTATCTTCGCCTGCTGCCGCGAATATGCTTGCCGCCCCGGGCATTTCGCCGATACCGCACGGCAGCCACTTCCCGGCGGTCACAGCGCCCGGAGGAGTCGCGGCGGCGGCCGCCCGAAGCGAGCAAGCCCCGGCCGCTGACCGATCGCAGGCCGCGCCGATGCGCACCCCCGCGGTAGCCGACGGTTCCGACTGTGACGGCTGCACCACCCACGCCGGTATGCATGCCTGCGTTTTCGTGCTGGTGACCCTTGCGCTGGCCCTCGGCCTGGCGGTGATCGCCTGGCTCGGCGCCGCTCGGATTCTCGGCGCCGGGCGCCTCGCGCGTTTCAGGCTGCGCCGCCGGACGCGACCACCGCCGTGGACCGTGCTCTCCCTGGCCGAATTGGCGATTCTGCGGATCTGACCGGCCCGCCGGATCGGCGTGCGAACGCGCGCGGATACCGGCACGACAGGTCCTCGCCCATCTCAATTCCCCAGGAGCACAATCATGTTCACTTCTCGTCTCCGCATGCTGCCGGCCGCCGCCCTCGCCGCGGCCGCCCTGATCGTCGCCGGTTGCAGCAGCGACAACTCCGGCGATTCGAACCCCTCGCCCTCTGCCACGCCGTCGCATTCGCCGATGGCCGACATGCCCGGGATGAATCACAACAACGCACCGTCCACCGCGACCCGCACCGACTACAACGACGCCGACGTCAGCTTCCTGACGATGATGTATCCGCATCACGCGCAGGCGGTGGAGATGGCGAAGCTGGTGCCCGGCCGGTCGCAGAATCAGGAATTGATCACCCTGGCCGCGAATGTGGAAAAGGCGCAGGCCCCAGAGATGGAGCAGTTCGCCGCGCTGCTGCACAGTTTCGGCAAGCCCGCTCCACAGGCGACCATGAACCATCCGATGAACGGCGTGATGACGTCCGAGCAGATGACCCAGCTGCGCGACGCCTCCGGCGCCGATTTCGACCGGATGTGGCTGCAGATGATGATCGCGCACCATCAGGGCGCGGTGGATATGGCGAATACCGAGATCGCCGACGGCACGAATGCCGACGCGAAGGCGCTGGCGCACAACATTCTCACCGCGCAGCAGGCCGAGATTCAGCAGATGCGCGGAATGCTCGGGCAGAACTGATCGCCCGCGGTCGCGCCGTTCGGCTCACCGGCCGTTCGGCTCGCGGGTGGACGATGGCTCGCGGACGAGCTCGGAAACCACACGCATGCGGGTGTGCCGGCTATCCGGCACACCCGCGTGGGTGGGGGGCGGTCAGCTGCCGATGACGGCGTTCATGATGGTGCCCGCACTGGTCGCGACGCCACCGCCGATCATCGCGCCGGCCACCATCTTCGGCGACTCCAGCCCGCCGCCGTTCCACTTCTCCCAGGCGAAGCGGCCGCCACCGTAGGTGATGGCGGTGACGCCGGACAGCAGGACGAACCAGGTGAAGTAGCGGACCAGCTTCAGCAGTTTGTCCGCGGCCGGCGGCGTTTCCGGCGTGGGGTTGCCTACCTGGGCCAGCACGGTGGTGTACATATCGTGTACGGCGAGAACCATGCTCACGTTCGTTGTCCTCTCGGATGCTGAGGTGATGCCGGTACTGAGGTGATGCCGGTTGGAGCGCAGAGCATGCAGTGACAACTCGTCAAACAGATCCAATTGAACCGCACCGGCCGCCTCGCCCGCAGCCGGACACACCGCATTCTCGAAAGCGGCCGCTACCTGCGGTTCCAGGTCAACTGACCGGTCCGCCGACGATCATGGGCGCGACCGGCCGCTCCGCGCGACCGAGGCGGGCCGGGAGCGGGCCGCACCGACCTCGACCCCCTCGGCCGCGTCGTCCGGAGCCGCACCCCGGATCGGACGCCCGGTCAGCAGCCGCACGCTCAACGCGGCCAGTCGCCGGTGCCCCGCGAGCGCGCGCCGGGTCCCCGCGACCGACCACACCGTGCGCGTCCCGGGAGTCGTCGGCCGTCCGGCGAACCGGTCGGCGAGCCAGTCGACCATCACCGGGATGGCCAGGAATTCCAGCGGCAGATGCGCGCTGAGCCGGTCGCGCAGATAGCCGATATCCGCCCCGGCCGCTTCGTAGCGCCGTACGAGGGCATCGACGTCGTCGACGGCGATCACCTCGTCGTAAACGCCCTGCACGATCAGCATGGGCATGCGCGGCGCCCGGCGGCCGGGGAGGATGTCGGCGAGAACCGTGCGCAGTGCCGCGGTATCCAGCAGACCGGGCAGTCCGCCCGCGGCGTAGCGCCCGACGTCGCGGCGGGCGAGCCGGGCCAGCAGCGGAAAGGTCGCCGACACTTCGGCTTCGGCCAGCATCGCCAGATAGCGAGGCTGCAGCGCCGCCCGCAGTGCGGTATCCAGATCCGGATAGCCGCGACGCAGCCCCGCCGTGAAGACCATCGCGAATCCGGCGAATACCGTGCCGTTCAGGCGCTCGAACGCCGCCCCGGGATCCCCGACCGGTGAGCCGGCCACGGCGCCGACGAATTTCAGTTCGGGCGCATGGGTTTCCGCGAGCTCGGCCGCCCAGGCGGTGGCGAGGCCGCCGCCGGAGTATCCCCACAGGGCGATCGGTGTACCCGAATTCAAGCCCAGCGGAACGAAATTCAGCGCCGCCCGGATACCGTCGAGCGCGCGGTGTCCCGGCTCCCGCGCCACCCCGAAGCGGCCCTCACTACCGCCGTGGTCGGGCACCGAGACCACCCACCCCCGGTCCAGCGCCGCCGCGATCAAGGGAAGTTCGAGCTGCGGAATCGCTCCGATCGCCCGGGCGCCACGCCGCAGCGCGTAGGACGGAAAGCACTGCGGTGCAACGGCATCGATCGCACAGTGGAAGGAGACCAGCGGCCGCCCGGGCGCACAGTCCCGGGGCAGCAGCACCGTGGTCACCGCCGCCTCGGCCGTCCCGTTCAGATCGCTGGTGCGATAGAGCAGCTGCCAGGCCGACATTCGCAGTGGCACGACACCGAAGGCCGCCAGCTCCACGACCCGGCTGCGCAGGATGGCGCCCGCCGGCTGCGCCTCGAAACCTTCCGGCGCCCGATGGAAGGGGTCGGCGTCCGGGCGCGGCGGCTGCGGCCGCCGGCCGCTCACAACCCACCCCCGCCGCCGGCCAGCCACGGGTTGAAGCTGCAGCTCAGTGTCGGATACCGCTGCGGATCGAGCGCGTGCAGCGCGATCGAGAGCGCCCGCGGGGAATACATCATCGTCAGGTGATCGGACAGATCCTGTTCGCAGCCGTCCTGCAGGGTGATGTCGTCGACCGTGGCATCCGGACCGGCACGCAGAAGTGCCAGTTCCACCGGATTCATCACCTCGTCGTAGCGGGAGGACACCACGGTGTACGCCACGCCGGGCACGGTGTCGCCGGCGAGGTTGAGTTGGTTCAGAAACGGCGAGCCGACGGCCTGCTGAATATTCGCGGGGCCGACCAGCGGACGGTAGAAGCCGAGGATATCGATACCCAGATTCGTGATGATCCGCCCCAGTGTGGCCATGCCCAGCAATGTCGTTCCGTGATGGGTGCCGCCGAAACTGACCAGCTGTCCGACCTTTTCGGCGCCGCCGTCGAATTTCAGATATTGATCGGCTACCGGCGCCCCCTGGGAATGCGCGACGATGTCGACGCGATCGGAATGTGTGGTAGCCCGAACCCGGTCGACGAAGGCTGCCAGTTGCCGAGCCGAATCCTCGATCGGCCCGACCGCATAACGTCCCGGAAGTACCGCACCGAGACCACCGCCGTCGAGAAGACCGGACCGTCCGTAATTGAAAGCGAAAATACAAAAGCCCGCCCGCGCGAGTTTCGGTGCCATATAAGCGAAACTGTCGTAGGCGTTGAGCCAGGTGCCGTGCACCAGCACGATCGGCTTCGGATGGTCGGCGCTCGGCACACAATCCCAGCGATTCGCGCCCGGCGGGGCGGCATCCGGATGCGTGAGCCCGTATCCGAATGCGGCCAGGTAGGAGGTCATTTCGGGGCCTTCCCCCACCGCGTCGCTCGCGTGGCTGCCGACTCGGCCGCCGGAACCGGAACTGCTGCCGGTGTCCAGGATCGGCTGCGGCACATCGCCGTCCGCGGCGGGATGCAGACCTGCGGCGATCAGATCGGCCAGCTGAGTTTCCGGGGCGTCCGGCGGCGCCGCGGTCGCGGTTCCGGAGCCGATGACGGCCACGTAGATCAGCGCGGCGAGCGCCGGGATTCGATGTCGAAGCTTCATTGCTACCTTCCCTGCCGGCACACCGGAAATCGTTTTCGGCGGCCCACATTCAGCCTCATCGGCAGCGGCGGGAAAGTCACTGCACTCGGATACACAGATCCGGTGGCGAGATTTGTCGCCGGAAACGAATTCCGGTCGCGGCGCCGCGACCTCTTGCCGCAATCCATGTGGCCCGCGACAATCGGCGCATGCCGGTTGCCGTGAATTCCGCGCCCTCGAGTCTCGCCGTGCGCATCCTCGAGCGCCTGCCGCAGTTCGCCGAACGCGTCCTGGCCTCCGGACTGGGTACCTCCGCATCGGCCGCCGATCTGCCCGCGGACCATTTCGTCGAGGTGCTTCCGGCCATCTACGGATGCGCGCACGCCTTCCTGCACGCCATCGCGCAGCAGCGGGAATTCACCCGTGACGAGGTCGCCGCCTTCGTGCAACCGGTGATCGAGCGGCATGCGGAGGATCGGCTGCCGCTGCCGCTGCTGATGGAGGCGGTCCACCGCTCCGCCCACCAGGTACTGCAGGAGGCGGTGGCGCTGAGTGAGCCCGCGGATGTCGACCAGCTGATCGAGTTCGGTTCGCGCACACTCGAATTGCTCATGCACATCAACCTGATCACGGTCGAGGGCTATGCGGCGGTCGAACACTCGATCTACCATCCGGAGCGGGAGGCCAAGCGCGCCCTGTGCGCGGCGCTGGTGGGCGGACAGCCCGCCGAGGAGCAGGCGGCGCGCGCCGATACCGCGCTGGCCGAACGGTATTCGGTGCTGGCCGTTCAGGTGCGCACCGATCCGCAACCCGCCGCGGCCGCGAATCTCGTTGTCCGCCGCCGCATCCGCATCCTGCAGCGCGTTCTGGATCGGGTGGCGGGGCCGACCGCGCTGCACACCTTCGACGGGGACACCGCGGTCGTGCTGTTCCCCGGCGTTCGCGAGTGGCCGGAGAGCGCCGGCGTGGAGTTGGCCACCGAACTCGCCGAACAGTTCGGCGCCGATGTCCTCGTCGCCGGAACCCCGTGCACCAGGCGTGAATCCGTGCCGGAAGCGGCGCATCAGGCCGCGGAGGTGGCCCAGCTGGCACGCATGTCCGGGCGGCCGACCGGGGTGTACCGACTCGACGATCTGCTGCTGGAGTATCAGCTCACGCGGCCCGGGGTGGCTCGTGACCGGCTGGCCGAACGGATCGAACCGCTGCGCCGGGCACCGCATCTCATGGAGACGCTCGACGCACATCTGCGGCACGGCTCCGATCGCAAGGCCGCCGCCGCCGAAATCCACATCCACCCCAACACTTTCAGCTATCGGCTGCGTCGCATCGGCGAACTCACCGGCGTCGACCCGAGCGATCCGAACGGATCGCGATTGCTGTCCGCGGCGCTGGTCGCCCATCGATTGCGTCCGGCGCCCGCCCGGCCGGTCACCTCCTGAGCAGTGAGAAGGTAGTACGACGATGAACGCCCGCCCCCGCCACGACGTCCGGGTGCTCTCCCGCCAACTGGTCGGGCATTTCGCCGAACATGTGGCACCGTGCTCCACACTGCCCGGCGACGCCCTGCACGGTGACATCACCGCGGTGACCCGGGTCTGCCTGGAACTGACCGTCGACATCCTCGAGGGCCGGGAGCCGGACGAGAAGGTCGGACGCCTGCAGCGCGCGGCCGCGAACTGGGCACGCGAGGGCATTCCGATCGATACCGTCCACCACGCGGTGCACGAGGGATTCCGGCTGGCCTTCGATCTGCTGCTCACCCAGACCGATCCGAAGCAGCGGCCCGAGAATCCGGCGCAGCTGCTGCTGCGGATTCTCGACACCATCACCCCCGCGGTCGCGCTCGCCTATGTGCGCGAACATCAGGCCGCGGTCACCGAACACCACACCGCGGTGCACACGCTGGTCTCGGCCCTGCTGGCCGGGCACCCCACCTCGACGATGGCCCGGGCGAGCGGGATCGAGATCGAACCCGCGTATGTCGTGGTGGCGATGAGCATCCCGCCGCACCCCGACGAATCCCATCCCAACGTGGACGGGAAAGTGGTGGCGCGCCGCAAACTGCGCCGGTTGCAGACCGCACTGGCCACTCGCAGCGGCGGGCGGGTGCTGTCGTTGCTCAGCGTGGACGGCGGCACGATCCTGGTCCCGGAGGCGATGTTCGGCGAGGACGAACTCGACGAGCTGGTCGCCGAACTGTCCGAGGCGGCGCAGGTCGGGCTCACCGCCACCGCGCTCGCGACGCCCACCGAGGAGATCTCCGCGGCCGCCGACCGCGTGCACGAACTACTCGACACCGTGCTGCGGCTGGCCAGCCCGCCCGGGCTGTACCGCTTCGCGGATCTGGCGATGGAATATCAATTGACCCGTCCCGGACCGGGTTTGGAGCGGCTGGGGACACTGCTGGATCCCCTCGACGACCACCCGGATCTGCTCGAGACCCTGCGGCGGCACATGGCCACGGGCCTGTCCCGCCGCCGCACCGCGAGGCAGTTGCAGGTGCACACCAATACCGTCGACTATCGGCTCAAACGGATCGGTCAGCTCACCGGACTGGATCCCTCGCAGCCGAGCGGCCTCTGGTATCTGCGCGCCGCACTGGTCGCGCGCACGTATCGGGACGCCGAGGGACCGCCCGTGGCGGACCTCGCGGATCATTCGCCGGACGGTATGGGCAAAACGTTTGCTAGGAGGTAGCCTGTCTCGCGATGGCTACCACTGCGCAATTGCGGGCCGCGCTGGCGGTGCTCCGCGCCGATACCGACGAAGCCGCCGAGCAAGCCCGTATTTCGGAAATGTCCGGAACCGATTCGGCAGCGGTCGAACACGCCCTGCTCGCCGGTTTGCTGTACCGGATGATGGGCGATGATCTACGCCACTCCCTGACCGGCGCTCCCGATCTCACCGCACTCGAGGAACGAGCCCGCGCCGCCGGGCCGGGTACCGCGACCTACGCCACCGACGATCGGGGACAACGCGAGGAGCATTGCGCCCAGGCGCATTTCGAGGCGTACTGGCTCGCCCATCGGATCGCGGGACTGCACTTCACCACCGTGCCGTCGGCGCCCGCGCTGCAGGCGGCCGCGCATACCGCCGAGGCCACCCGCACGCTGCTGCGTATCCATCGCGATCTGCTGGACGCGCCGGATGCCGGGCACCCCGCCTGGGAGGTGGTGATCGACCAGCTCGATCGAGCCCGCGCCCTGGCCTTCGCGGCGTATGCGGGTGCCCAGCCTCCGGATGACCAGCCTTCGGAAACTCAGCCTTCGGAAACTCGGCCCTCGGTAGCTCGGCCCTCGGACGCCGGCGCGGGAATGTCGGAGATCGGTGTCGAGCGCAGCACCGAATGTCGCACACCGTAGGTGAAATAGACGACCAACCCGATCACCATCCAGATCACGAATCGCAGCCAGGTCTCCACCGACAGATTCAACATCAGCCACAGGCACGCGAGCACGCCGAGAATCGGAATCACAGGCACCAGCGGCACCCGGAATCCGCGCGGCAGATCGGGGCGGGTGCGGCGCAGGATGATCACACCGACCGACACCAGCACGAATGCGAACAGCGTGCCGATGTTCACCATCTCCTCGAGCGTGCCGAACTGCACGAATCCGGCCAGCACGGCACAGACCGTGCCGACGCCGATGGTGAGCGCAGCCGGAGTACCGAAGCGCCCGGTCCGGGCCAGGCGACGCGGGAGCAGGCCATCGCGCGACATCGCGAACAACACGCGGGTTTGGCCCAGATACAGCACCATCACCACGGTGGTCAGACCGGCCAGCGCGCCGACGGAGATGATGTTCTTGGCCCAGGTGACCCCGTGCAGTTTGAACGCGGTGGCGAGGGTGGCGTCGTTGCCGGCGAGCTCGGTGTAGGGCACCATGCCGGTCAGCACCAGCGTCACGGCCACATACAGGATGGTGCAGATCAACAGCGAGCCAAGGATTCCGCGCGGCACATTGCGCTGTGGATTCTTCGTCTCCTCCGCGGTGGTGGCCACGACATCGAATCCGATGAACGCGAAGAACACCAGGCTGGCCGCGGCCAGCAGTCCGTACCATCCGAAGTTGCTGTCACCGGCGCCGGTCAGCCATTGGAACAGCGTCTGGTGCAGGCCCTCCCCGGTACTGCTGGGCTGAGACGGCGGAATGTAGGGCTTCAGATTCGACGTCTTGAAATAGGCCAGCCCCACCACGATCACCACAGCGATCACCGACAGTTTGATCGCGACCGCGATCGCAGACACCCGCGACGACACCTTGGTGCCGATCACGAGCAGCACCATCAGGATGACGATCAACAGGGCCGCGCCCCAATCGAATTCGACCGACCCGAAATGCACGATCGGCGAGCGCGAGCCCATCACCTCGCCCAGATACTGCGACCATCCCTTGGCGACAACCGATGCGGCGAGGGCGAATTCGAGGATCAGGTCCCAGCCGATGATCCACGCCGCCAGCTCGCCGAAGGTCGCGTACGAGAAAGTGTAGGCACTGCCGGCGACGGGGACGGTGGAGGCGAATTCGGCGTAGCACAGGGCGGTGAGTCCGCAGGCGACGGCGGCGAAGACGAAGGCCAGCGAGACCGACGGCCCCGCCACATTGCCGGCCGTGCGCGCGGTCAGCGTGAAGATGCCCGCGCCGACCACCACGGCGACACCGAAGACGGTCAGATCCCAGGCGGTCAGATCCTTGCGGAGTTTGGAATCGGGCTCATCGGTATCCCGGATCGATTGTTCGACCGATTTGGTTCGCAGCAGACCGCCCCACCGGGGGTTCGGCACCGATCCGGCCGTGTTCTGCGTTGGCGTCGGCTCAGCCACACCCGTCTCCTCCGTTGTCACCGATCCCCCGTGACCCGCAGACAGCAACCTAACAGCACTCGGCAGTCAGTCGTCGCAACATGGTCGTGAAGGCCTTGCCCTCGGCCGATGCGGCCCAAACCGAGCGACCGAGAAAGTAGTTACGGTAAGCGATCCGGGCATTGCGCACCTGCCGACGAGGCGGAATCGTGAGAAAGTAATCGATTTCGGACAATTCGTAGGCGATGTGCACGAGCGGGAAGAGGTCGGGCAGAACCTCGCGCTCCACCCGATGCAGCGGCCTGATCTCGCAGTAACCCCGCAGGAACGCGGCCAGTTGCCCGGCCTGCACCCGGGCCGGGCCGCCCGCGGCGATCGAGAGCCAGTCGACAGCGAAACGTTCGACCGCGGTGGCGAGATCGAAGACGGCCACGGTCCGGTTCGCCAGGCCGAAATCCAGGACGGCGGTGACCCCGCCGTCCGACCAGAGCAGATTCGTGCCGTGCCAATCGTTGTGCGTCCACAGCGGGGGCAAGGTCGCGACCGCGGCGGCGAGTTCGGATGCGGGAGCCTCCGTCGCGCCCGGTAAATCCATCGGCCGTCCGGCCTGCGACCGCACCGCGTCCGAGTATCGCTCGGCGGCCAGGAATCGGCCGACCTCCGGCCGGGCGGCGACGTAGCGGTCGACGGCCGTGGCCGGATCGGTGCACAGCCCGGCCAGCAACGGATGCGGCGGGCGCTCCGGTGCCTCGAACCCCACCGCGGCGAGGTGCAGGCGCGCGAGCATCGCTCCGGCCGCGGCCGCATCGGCAGCCGAGTGATAGGGGCTCCACGAGAAATCGTCGCGGTACCGGTCCTCGCCTGCCCCGAGTTCCTGGATTTCGTAGGTGAACTCGCCGCGCTCCGTCGCCCGCACCCGAGGAATCGGAATGCCTTGTGCTCGAAGATGAGTCATGAAGTCGTGTTCGGGGGCGAGGGTCCCGGGAGCGCGCAGCGCCGAAGGCATCCGCTTCACCACGACTCGTGTTCCGTCGCCCAGCCGCACCCGGGCCGTGGAGGACAACGGCCGCCGGCTGCGCCATTCGATCACGGGTGTCGCACCCGCTTCCGCGAACAGATCTCCCAGCTCGCCGGGAGTCAGCGGGGAGAACGCCGGTGCGGCCGACCCACTTTCGCCCATCGCGAAGACCTGATCGCCCGTCTCCGCGGACTCGTCTCCCGCCCGGCTCAGGACGTCCGCTCCGGCTCGGACGGGGCAGGCAGCCGTTCGAGACGGGCCAGCACACCGGTGCAGGCGGCCGCGGCCAGGAACGAGTACAGCGAGGCGGAGGACCACCAGCCGGGATGCACACCGACGAGGTCCTGTGCCCGCAGCCAGATCCGCGCCCACCAATCCACCGATCCCGGATTGAGCACCTGATACACGACGAAGCCCAGCAGCCACGGCACCAGCAGGAGCGGACGGGCGGGAGCGTTCTCGGACAGATCCCACCCACGACGGCCGCGACCGAGAAAGAAGTCGACCACCAGCACCGCGCACAGCGGGACGAACACCGATCCGATCAGCAGCAGGAAATTCGAGAAACCGGTGAAGTCGTGCACCCCCAGCGCCAGCACGGTCGCGAGCGCACCCACCGCCGCGGCCAGGAAGCGCCGATCCACGCGCGGCATCAGATTCTGCAGCGACATCGCGGTGGAATACACATTGGCGAACGACTGATCCGATTCCCGCAGCACGAGCACCGCGAAGAACAGCCATCCGGCCGCGACGCCGAGGAAGGTGTCGAAGATCCGGTCCGGATCACCGCCGGCCTGCAGCAGCGCGACGATGCCGAGCAGATAGCACCAGGTCTGCGCGATCGAATAGCCGGCCATCGTGGCCCCGGTGGCGGCGCGAGCGCCGCGGGCGTGGCGGGTGTAGTCGGCGGCCAGCGGGACGAACGACACCGCCACCGCCAGCGCGGTATCGACGCCGGGGAAGAATCCGCTCCACGACGTGCCGGTCACCGGCGGCAGCGGTTGGCGCATGAACTGAATCGTGAACCAGCCCATGGCCACCGCCACCGCGACCGTCACGTACTTGCGCAGAATGCGCAGCACGTTCAGCGGCCAGATCGCCATCGCCGTACACAACGCACCGGCCCCGACGATCACCGCGCCGTGCGGCAGATTCCCATGGGTGAGCGCCGCGACCCCGCCCGCGATCACGGTCAGCTCGAACACACCCCACCCGATGCACTGCACGATGTTGGCCACGGTCGGCACATACGACAGCCTGGTGCCGAACAGTCCGCGGAAGTTCGCCATCGCCGGCGCGCCGGTGCGCGCGCCCACCGCGCCGGCGGCCGCCACCATCGCGGTGCCCAGCACGGTCCCCACCGCGGTGGCGAGGACGGCCGCCGTGACCGGCAGCTGGGGATGGCCGGCCGGTTGCAGCACGTAGAAGGCTCCGGTGAAGCCGATCAGGCTCACGCCCAGGTTGGCCCAGAACGCGGCCTGATCACCGAACGACAGGGTGCGCGGCGGAGCGTTCGTCAGCAGCAGCGGGGCCTCGGCCGAGCGGTCTCCCGGCTGCTCGGGCAGAGTCGTCATAGCGAATTCATGCTATCGGGTGCCGCCGGTGGAAATTCGCCCCCAGCTTCGCTCCGGCGCCCGCAGTCGGTAACCTCGTCCCGGATGGTTAGCGTCTCCACATCCGCCCGGCCGCTGTCGGGACCTCGCATGCCGGGAGCCCACCGCATCGGTCGGCTCGTCTGGCTGGTTCCGGTACTGCTGGTCGCCCTGAGCGTGTTCTGGCTGTTGCGGCCCAGCTGGCCCCTTCAGCCGATCAAGCGCGAATTCATCGACCTCCAGGTGTATCGCCTGGGCGTGCAGGCGATGTGGGACGGCGCCGATATGTACGGCAGTCTGCCGAAAACCACGCTCGGGATCAGTCTGCCGTTCATCTATCCGCCCTTCGCCGCGGTGGCGCTCGGCCCCTTCGCACTGCTGCCGTGGAATGCCGCGGCGATCAGTTTCTTCGTGGTTTCCACGCTCGCGCTGGCGATCACGCTCTATCTGGTGGCGCGCCGGGTCTGGGGCAGCGGCGGCACCGAGGTGGTGCTGTGGGCGAGCGCCTGCGCGATTCCGCTGGGCATGCTGCTGGAACCGGTGCATTCGACACTGGATTTCGGACAGGTCAATCTGCTGCTGATGGTGCTGGTCGCCGCCGACTGCCTGCCCAAACGCACCCGCTGGCCGCGCGGCGTCCTGGTCGGCATCGCCGCGGCGATCAAACTGACCCCGGCCGCCTTCGTCCTCTATTTCCTGGTTCGCCGCGACTACCGCTCGGCGCTCACCGCGGCGATCACCGGTGCCGTCGCCACCGGCATCGCGTTCGCCCTGATGCCGCACGAATCGGTGAAGTACTGGTTCGGCGGGATGGGCAATGTCTCGGGCCTCAGCGGGTCGGCTTTCCGGACCAATCAGTCGATTCAGGGCGTGCTGTCACGCTTCCAGGTCCCCGAACCGGCCTTCACCGCCCTGTGGGCGCTGCTGAGTCTGGCGCTGCTGGTGCTGGTGGTGGCGGCGATGCGACGCGCGGTCGCCGATCCGGCGCTGGCCCTGGCGTTCAATGCCGTCTTCACCCTGCTGGTTTCGCCGATTTCGTGGTCGCACCACTGGGTCTGGATCGCGCCGGGCCTGCTGGCGGCCGTCGGCGTCGCGACTCGGCTGCCGCGCCGGTCGGCGATGATCTGGTACGCGATCATCATCGCGACCGCGGTCGTGTTCACCATCGGCCCGCAGAACTGGGAACCCGGCGACAACAATCGCGAACTGGCCTGGACGCCGTGGCAGCATCTGGTCGGCGACACCTATGTGTGGCTGAGCGTGCTGCTGGTCGCCCTGTATGTCGTCACCGCACCGCGGCCCACGACGGCAGAACCGCTGCTGCCCGCGTCGTTGCGTTCGCTGCGCACCAAGGTGCCCACCGAGTCCTGAGCCGACACGCCGGGCGCAATCGATCGGTAAATCTCCGAGGCATCCTCCGCCGCCTGGCACCCGGCGTCGGCGACACACCACCGGTGATCTCCCAACACCCCGGTCACCCTGCACTTCCGTCGTACCGTAGATAAATATGGACGACAACACGCCGACCGCGGACGGTGATCCCACCCGCCCGGATCGGCAGCTGATCCAGCGACGAGAGCAAGCCTGGAGCAACTACCAGCAGGCTTGCGCCGATCTCGCCGGTACCCGGATCCGCGCCAATCTCGACGGATGGAAACGCTGGCTGCGCATTCTGCCCGGCGCGGCGGTCGATCAGGCCGAACGCCGCCGCGACGAGATCCGCGCCGAACTGGCGCGACATTGCGTCGGGGCCGACGACCATTGGTGGGGCGTGCTGTCGGGCGGCGACACCGGAACCTTCGGCGGCTGTTTCGGACTCGAGCACACCATCGGTCAGCTCGCCGAGCGCTACGGCAAGGCCGATCCGCATTGGGTGCGCACCCTGCGCGAAACAGCGCGCAGGACCACCGATATCCGTCCGCTCGCCGCCGACGGTGACCGCACGGCCGTCAGCGATCTCACCGATCGCGTCGTGCAAGCCGTCCGCATGGCGCCCGACGACGAGGCGCGGCGCCGGCTCATCGTGCACCTGCCCGGCGAGGTGCGCCCGGTGCCGGCGGATCCGGCGACGCTGGCCGGAGATCAGGGCCCGGTCGCGGTTCAGTTCGAAATCTATGCCAGCACCGTCAAACTCGATCACATCGATGTGATTCCGCCGCTGCGCCGGATGGGCCTGGGCACCGCGACGCTGCGCCATCTGTGCCGCACCGCCGACGCCCACGGCATGCATATCGTCGCGCAGCTGGTCCCCACGTTCCGCGACGACGATTCGGCGGTCCCGATCCTGGCGCGCTGGTTCCGCGAGCAGGGTTTCGAGGTGACCGAACGCCTGGGCGGGCGGGTCGTGCGGGCACCCGCCAGCATCCCCTAGCCGGTCGTCGTGGCCGCGCTGATCACCGTGTGCGCGTGAGGAATTCACCGATCGCCGGGGCCAGTTCGGCGGCGACCGGATCGTTACTCACGCCCGGCAGCTCCCGCAATTCGGCATTCGGGAGCACCTCGGCCATCTTCTTGGCCCCCTTGGTGAGCGCGGGGGCGGAACGATCGCCGATCAGCAGCAGGGTCGGCGCCGTGAGCGCGGCCCAGTCTTCCGGCTGGATGGTCTCACCGCGCGAAAACGGTTTCAGCACAGCGAAATCGTGGGCCGTCGAATCGGCGGTGGCGACCAGCTTCTTCCACACCGACGACATCCGCATGACCGCGACGACCAGTCCCGGCACACCCATCACCTTGGTCATGTAGTACCGGACCGCACCGCTGCGCTTGCCTGCAGCGATGCACTCCCGCAATTTCTCCTCCGCGTCCTTGGGCGGCACGTGATCCTTCGGGTCGACCACGAACGGCGGTTCGAACGCGACCACGTCGGTGATTCCCGTGATCGCGCCCGAGCGCGCGGCCAGCAGCGCCAGGATCGCGCCCGAGCCCCAGCCGAACAGGGCGGCCGATCCGCCCTCGGCCTCGACCAGCGCGCGGATGTCGGCGATCTCGTTGGCGCTGTCGTAGACCCCCGGCGAGTCCGCGCTGTCGCCGCGCCCGCGCCGGTCGTAGTTGAGCACGCGCAGGCCGTAGTTCTCGGCCAGCGCTTGCGCCAGCTCGACGGTGTTGGGCACCTGCCGATAACCGAATGCGCCGCTGATCAGCACGACGGTTCCCGCACTGCCGGAACCGATCCGGTCGAAGGCGATGGTGGTGCCGTCCTGCGACGTCACGGTCTGCATGTCCTACTCCTTCGCGGGCCGGGTTCGGTTCGAAAGTACGCGATGGGTTCGCGAGCTCCGGCGGGGCCGGTCGGTAGGCTCGCACGGACAGTATTCACGGGCGAGGGGGTGCAGTGGTGACGATGGTCGCCGGACCGCACGGACTTCCGCGCGTCAGCGGATTTCCGAGTTCGGATTTCGATCCCGGCTCGGACAAATGGTCGGGTGTCGCGATCAGCGAGGATCGCATCCGGGCGCTGGCGATCGGGGCGTACTACGGCCGCAGCTGGAGCTCCTACAACGACACTGTCGCCTTCCAGCCGGAACACCCCGGAAGTTCGGAGACCCGGCGCGAATCCACTATCGAGGGCCTGCACGAATCGTGGGGTGTCGACAACGCCGAGGATGCGCGCGACACCATCGGCCGGTTGCTGAGCGGGATGCACGCACCGCTGTTCGCGATGGTGCATCCGCTCGCGACCGCGGCCGCCCAGGACACCACCCGCGTCGACCGCACCGGCCTCGCCGACAGCCACCGCGAATTCCTGCACACCGTGTCCGAGGTGCGCGGCTACCGCGGCGTCAACGGCATCGACCGCGATTACGACGCCTGGTTACAGGCCATCAAATTCGGCATCGTCGACCGGCTACCGCAACCGCTGAACACCGATGCCACCGCCTGGGACCTCTCGCGCATCGTCTTCATCGCCCGCGCCGCGCACACCGCCGGATATCTGGACGAGGACGAGGCGTGGACGCTGCTGGGCCGCGCGCTCGCCAAAGCCCAGCAGCACTACCGCAATTGGCGGCAGTTCGCGGCCGGCTTCCTCACCGGCGCCATCTTCTGGGCGGCCACTCAGGACCTCGCCGCGGCCAAGGAGCAGGTCGACGAACGCCGCTGGATGATCCGCGGCCTGCTGATGCGTCCGTCGAGTCCGTGGCGGCGGGTGGCGCTGCATCCCGGGGCGCCGGTATTCGGCCTTTCCCCGTTCCACTGACGGCGGCGGTTACTGCGGCATCGCGCGCAGAATGCCGATGCCCTCCCATTTGAACTGCTCGGTGTCGACCATGCCGAGTTTGCGCCGCTCCACCAGCAACTGCCATTCGCCGAACAGGTCCAGCGACGACGGACGCGCCATCACGATGGAACCGTCGACATGTTCGATCTCGCAGGCCAGCCGCACGGCGCCGTCGACGCGCAGCAGATCCTCGGCCTCGGTGGAGACGAATTCCAGATCCGTGTTGCCGTCCGAAATGCGCAGCGTCGCCACCGATCCGGGCGGCGCGGCCACATCGGTGCGATCCAGCGCGGCCACCGGGAATTCGTAGGTGGCCCCGGCCGATACGAACAGCAGCCGCAGGGTGGTGATCACCACCAGCCCCGGCGCCCCGCGATGGCCGCACGGTGCGCATTCGAGGACGTATTCGTCCGGGCGGGCGTAGGCGTGCAGGGCCGCCAGCTCCCGCGCGCACATTTCCGGGGTGCGCATCCGCTCGGCGGCGCGCGACACGTCGGGACGGATCGGGCCGTACTGCCCCGGAACCGGCCGGGGCGGGGTCAGATTCGGCCGCTGCCGCACGATGCGCCGCATCTCGAGCAGGTCGTCGCCGATCGCGCGGACCAGTGTGGCGGCCTGCGTGAACACCTCGGGTTCGAAGAAGATCGTCGCCGGATTGCGCCGGGTGGCAACGCCTTTGATCACATAGTCCGGCGCCCGGAAATACAACAGGATCAGCAGGTCACCGCTGTCGGCCTCGGCGAGGCAGGCGTCACGCAGATCGCAGACCCGCACATCCATGGCGACATCGTCGTCGACGCCCAGTGGCGTGGTGGTGATCCGCCCGTCGGCATATCTGACCGCGGTCCGACGCCCCCACACCTCCAGCACTGCCGCATCCTCCCCATCCGACCCGGTGAGACCTCATCGGGGACGGATTCTACCGAGCGCCCCCCGCCGTTTCGGGTATCCGGCGAACGCCGATCAAAGGTTTCCGGCGAACATGCTCGCGAGTCCGGTGGCGGTCGCCACGGCGGCGCTGCCCGTACTGAGTGCGGCGATGAGAAGTGCGTATGTGCTACTCCGGGACACCACATCACCCCGACACGCGAACCGGATGGATGTGTCCGGCCCGTGAATGTGGGTGGCACACTGGCCGAATGCTCGGTGTACAGCCGGAGACCACCGAAATCGCGGAGCCGACCAGCCAACGGCGGCTGATCCGCTACGCCGTGCGGTTCGCTTACCTGGCCGCACTGGTCGCGGCCTTGATCACCGGAGCACTACCCGGTGGCCGCGTGCAGGAAGCCGCGTGGATGATCGGCGGCGTTCTCGCCTTCACCATCGACCGGCCCTGGCGCGAGCACATCCGGGTACTGACCGACTGGCTGCCGCTGATCGCGGCGCTCATGGTCTACGACTACACCCGCGACCTCGCCGACAAACTCGGCATGCCGCTGCGCATGCACGAACTGGTCACCGCCGATCGCTGGATGTTCGGCGGCACCCTGCCGACGATCTGGTTGCAGGACCATCTGGCCGGCGACGGCCAGCCCTCGTGGACGCCGTTCATCGGCGTGGTCTACACGACGCATTTCATCCTGCCCTGGGCGGTCGCGGCGATCTTCTACGTGTACTCCCGGCCGCTGTGGGTCCGGTATATGCGCCGGATTCTGCTGCTGTCGTATCTGGCGCTGGTCACCTATGTGCTGGTGCCCGCGGCGCCGCCCTGGTACGCGGGGCGCGAAGGAGCCATCCCGGAACATGTGCGGCGGATATCCGGTTTCGGGCTCGGCGTGGTCGATCCCAACGTGAGCGCGCAATGGCTCGAGGACCACGGCAACTACGTCGCCGCCGTGCCCTCGCTCCACACGGCGTTCTCGGTACTGGTGGCCGCGACGCTGTGGCCGCTCACGCGGCACTGGTGGCTGCGCGCGATCCTGGTGATCTATCCGTGCGCGATGGGCTTCACGCTCGTCTACGGCGGCGAGCACTGGGTCTTCGATGTGCTGCTCGGCGGCGTGTACACGGCCTTCACGATCCTGATCACGCGCATGTGGGAGAACTGGCGGGCGGGCCGGGCACTGTTCGGTCCGCTGCCCGCGGCCGGCCGGGGTGACGGGTCGGAGGCCATGGCGCCCGCGGCCCCGGCCACCGCGGTGTGACGAGCGTCTCTCCCCTCTGCGCCCCGCGGAACAGGCGCAGGTGAGCAGTCGTTTCTCGCGGCTATCAGTGCGGTTCGGCGCGAAAAACCACGTGCTCACGTGTTTGGTTCACCGGAATACTTGCGCGGCACCGATGAGTTGAGTGGGTCACGGTCGTCAGGTCTGGTGTGGCGTTCGAGGCACAGAGGGTGGCTCGACGTCGGTCGGACATTCTGCGTCGCAACACCCGGAGGTACACATGCCCGCCGAACCAGTCCATCGCCCGGCCGGACGAAGAACCCCCGCGGTGATCCGGCTGCTGGTCCTCGCGACCTTCGTGGTGATCCTCAACGAGACCATCATGATCAACGCGATCCCCCGCCTGATGACCGATCTGCACGTCACCGAGCGGTCCGCGCAGTGGGTGTCGACCGCGTTCATGCTCACCATGGCGGCCGTCATCCCCGTCACCGGATGGTTCCTGCAGCGCGTCACCACCCGCCGCGCCTATGCGCTCGCGATGGGCGTGTTCCTCGCCGGCACCCTGTTGTCGGCCGCGGCGCCGTCGTTCGCGGTGCTGCTCGTCGGTCGCGTCGTACAGGCCGGTGGCACCGCGGTGATGATGCCGCTGCTCATGACGACCCTGATGACCGTGGTGCCCGAACACGATCGCGGCCGTGTCATGGGTAACGTCACCCTCGCCATCTCGGTCGCTCCGGCCATGGGGCCGGTCATCTCCGGCCTGGTACTCCAGATCGGTTCCTGGCGTTGGCTTTTCCTGCTGGTGCTGCCGATCGCCGGTGCGGTGACCTTCTTCGGCCTGCGGAAACTGGAGAACGTCGGCGAACCCGAGAGCGGCGCGATCGATTGGGCCAGTGTCGTTTTCGCGGCCGTCGGCTTCGGCAGCCTGGTCTACGGCCTCAGCCGGTTCGAGGTGGGCAACATCGTGATCCCGGCGCTGATCGTCGCCGCCGGCGTGGCCTTCATCGCGGTGTTCGCCGCCCGCCAGATCCACCTCCAGCGCACCGGATCTCCCCTGCTCGATCTGCGAATCCTGTTGTCCGGCACCTACACCAAGGCACTCGTGCTGATGGCGGTGGCCTTCCTGGCGATGATGGGCTCGATGATCCTGCTGCCGCTGTACCTGCAGAACTTGCGGTCGCTGTCACCGCTGGAAACCGGTCTGCTGGTGATGCCGGGCGGGTTGGCGATGGGTCTGCTGGGGCCGACGATCGGGCGGCTGTTCGACCGCTTCGGCGGGCGCATGCTGGTGATTCCGGGTGCGATCGGCATCGCGGCGGCCCTGGCCGGCTTCACCCGCATCTCGCTGACCATGCCGTACTGGCAGTTGCTGGCGCTGCACATCCTGCTGATGGTGTCGCTGGCCGCGGCCTTCACCCCGGTCTTCACCCTCGGTCTCGGCGCGCTGCCGCAGCATCTGTACTCGCACGGCAGCTCGATGCTCGGCACCCTGCAGCAGGTGGCCGCGGCGTTCGGCACCGCCCTGGTGGTCACGGTGATGACCGCCCGCGCCACCACCCTCACCGATCGCGGGATCGCACCGCTCGTCGCCCATCTGTCGGGTATGCGGCTGGCCTTCGGGATATCCGCCGGCCTGGCGCTGATCGTCATCGTGATGGCGGTGCTGCTGCCCAACCGCTCGGCCTCCTCGGAGGCGGTCGTCCTCGACTCCGAGGAGGCCGAGGACACCGAGATGGTCCGCGGCTGACCACGGCCCGAAACGCCCGCGAGACAACCGGTCTCGCGGGCGTCGTCGTGTCGGCTCAGCCGCGATCGGCGCCGGGACGAACCGGTATCGACACCGGCCCCACGGTGAAGAACGAAGGCGTATAAGGGATTTCGGCGGGATCCACGGCGAGCGTCAGATCCGGGAACCGCCGGTACAGGCTCGCCAGCCCGAGCCGGCCCTCCAGCCGGGCCAGCGGTGCGCCGATACAGTAGCGCGGTCCGTGCCCGAATCCGAGGTGCGGCCGCGGCGGACGGGTGATGTCGAATTCGTCGGCGGTCTCACCGTGCTGCGCGGTGTCCACTCCGGTGGCTTGGTAGACGACGCCGACCGCGTTCCCCTTCGGAATCGGAACCCCGTCGATCGTCACGTCCTGCAGCGTGAATCGGAAACTCGTCATCATCACCGAGTGCCGGTAACGCAGCGTTTCCTCCACGACGTCGGCCCACCGATCCTCCGCCTTCACCAGGGCCAGCTGGTCGGGATGCCGTCCCAGCGCGACGACCGCGTTCCCGAGCAGGTAGACGGTGGTTTCGTGGCCGGCGATCAACATCAGCCACAGAATGGCGACCAGTTCGTCCGTGGTGAGCCGATCGCCCTCGTCCCGCGCCCGGACCAGATCGGAGGTCAGATCGTCACCGGGCTCGCGCTGTTTGCGCTCGACCAACTCGTAGAGATAGCCGCGCAGCGCCACCTGCGTCGAGAACGCCTCCTCGGCCGAAATCTCTTGTGACAGTGAGGTCAACGTCCACTGCCGCAGCTGCGCCCGCTCCGATTCCGGTACGCCGAACAGCTCGCTGATCACCGCCATCGGCAGCGCGTCGCAGAACGCCGGCACCAGATCGACCGGATCCCCCGCGGCCGCCACACCGTCGAGCAGGCCGTCGATGATCGCCTGGATCCGCGGCTCCAGATCCCGGACCCGAGCCGGAGTGAATCCCTTTCCGACCAGGCCGCGCAGTCGTCGATGGTCCGCACCGTCCTTGGTCGACAGATGATCGCCCTGCACGATCGCCCGGAACGGCCAGTCCTCGGGGATCGAGCCGTCGTAGAGGGCGGGCCAGTGTTTCGGATCCCGGGCGAAGGTCTTGTTGTCACCGGCGAGGATCTCCTCGACCGCCCGATGGGAGAGCGCGAGGTAGGCCGGAACCCCGCCCGGAAAGTCGACTTCGACCACCGGAGCGGTCTTGCGTAGGCGGAGGCAGGTATCGAGGGGACGTTCGTTCGCATCGGGAAAAGCAGGTCGGTTCGTCATCACGGAACCCTTCGACTGTCGACGTGCCTGCGCACGCGAGGGATGAGACCTGTTGCCCGCGAGATCATCTCAGAATCGCGGTGCCGGGGGAGCCGGTCGAGCACCACCGGTGGGGAGAGTCGATTCCCTCGGCTCGGGTCGCGCGCGACGACGCGGCGACGCTTCCGAATTAGAACGTGTTCTATATTCGAGGCGACCGTTCCGGCGATACTCGGGAGTTGACGACATGTACAAGTGGTCCGACGAAGATCTGATGCTTCGCGACGCCGTGCGCGGCTTCATCAAGAAGGAGATCGAACCGCATGTCGACCGGCTCGAAAGCGGGGCTTTGCCGCCGTTCGACATCATCCGCAAGCTCTATGCCACCTTCGGCCTCGACGAGATGGCGCGCGAGGGGCTGGCGAAATCGCTGGCCCGCGAGGAAGCCGGAACGCCGGCGAAGTCCGGCGGTTTCAGCGGTTCCGGCAGTATGGGCGTCATCCTCAACAGCGAGCTGGCCGGCGTGAGCCTGGGCCTCGTCGCGTCGATGGGCGTGAGCCTCGGCCTGGCCGTCGGCACCATTCGCAGCCGCGGCACCCTCGCGCAGAAGAAGCGCTGGCTGCCGGAGCTGGTGACGTTCGAGAAGGTCGGCGCCTGGGCGATCACCGAACCCGATTCCGGCTCCGACGCATTCGGCGGTATGAAGTCCTACGTTCGCCGCGACGGCGAGGACTACATCCTCAACGGCCGCAAGACCTTCATCACCAACGGTCCGTACGCCGACGTGACCGTCGTCTACGCCAAACTCGACGAGGAGGACGGCACCGATCGCCGCGACCGCAAGGTGCTGACCTTCGTCCTCGACAAGGGCATGCCCGGTTTCGTGCAGAGCGCGCCGTTCAAGAAGATGGGCATGAATTCGTCCCCCACCGGCGAATTGGTCTTCGACAACGTCCGCCTGACGCCCGACCGCCTGCTCGGCGAAACCGAGAATCCCGCCAAGGGCGACGGCAAGGACAGCGCCAAGGAATCCTTCGCCGCCGAACGCATCGGCATCGCCTCCCTGGCGCTTGGCATCATCAACGAATGTCACCGGCTCTGTGTCGATTACGCGAAATCGCGCACGCTGTGGGGTAAGGAGATCGGCCACTTCCAGCTCATCCAGCTCAAGCTCGCCGAGATGGAAGTCGCCCGGATCAACGTGCAGAACATGGTCTTCAACGCCATCGAACGCACCGCCGCCGGCGAATCCGTCTCCCTCGCCGAAGCGTCCGCCATGAAGCTCTACTCCTCCCGCGCCGCCACCGAGGTCGCCATGGAGGCCGTCCAGCTGTTCGGCGGCAACGGCTACATGGCCGAGTACAAGGTGGAACAGCTTGCCCGCGACGCGAAGTCGCTGATGATCTACGCGGGCAGCAACGAAATCCAGGTCACGCACATCGCGAAGGGCCTGTTGAACGCGTGACCCGCGGGCCCCTGCCGCACCACCGGCAGGGGCCTGGAATCGGTGGCGCCCGGCTTCGGCGCCGAACTTTTCGTGCAAACCTCGGCGAGAATGCGAGAAAACCGCCCGATCGGGCGCGGTTTGCACGATCAGTTCACCGCCGGGCCACGGTGCGCATGGGCGGGAGCCCGCCGCGTCAGATGCGCTGGTCCGCGAGCTGCAACACCAGGCAGGCGACGGCCAGAGGCAGGAACACCCCCACGGCCAGATAAAAGGTCTGGGCATAGTCGGCGACACGGATGTGGGTATAGGCCGCGCAGACGAAGTAGAGCACCAGGCCGATCGCGGCGGCCGTACCCACATACGGCACCCCGAGCACACCCAGCAGCAGCCCGGCCGCACCGGCGAGCTTCAGGGTTCCGATCGGAAAGGTGAGCCACGACTGCGGAATCCCTGCGGTCTCCATCGCGGGCGCCAGCGTGGCCATGACCGGGGCGAATCTGGTGACGGCGGCGACCCCGGAGAAGGTGTTGGCGGCGATGGTGACGAGCATGACGGTCAGATAGGTGACGAACATCAGAGCCTCGCTCGGTCGACAATTAATACTGTTTCCCAACTATATCGTTTTCATACGATATGAGATAGGGTGGATTCGTACGCCGAGCAGTCGCCACGGCGACGCTCCCACCCGAGCGGAGGACCGCACATGTCCGATGACCTCTCCGTATCCGGAATCGACCCCACGACGGTCGATTTCGAGCAGCTCTACAGCGGCGCCGCCCTGGCCCCCGGCCTTCGACTGGAGAAACCACCGTGGGACATCGGCCGCCCGCAACCGCTGCTCATCGCCTTGGAACGCGCCGGCCGGATCACCGGCGAGGTGCTCGACATCGGCTGCGGCCCGGGAGACACCGCCATCCACCTCGCCGAACTCGGCTACCGAGTGACAGGTCTCGACATCGCCCCCACCGCGATCGACCAGGCCCGCACCCGGGCCGCGGGCCGCGATCTCCCCGTCGCCTTCGCCGTCGCCGACGCGACCACCCTCGCGGGCTACGACAACCACTTCGACACGGTGGTGAGCAGCGCCCTCCTCCACTGCCTCTCGCCCGCCCAGCGCCGATCCCACATCGCCGCCCTCGCCCGAGTAACGAAGCCGGGCGGCCGCCTGATTCAATTCAGCTTCAGCGCAACGGAACACGCGCAGATGTACGCGCCGTACCCGCTGTCCGAGCCCGAACTACGCAGCGAATTCACCACACCGGACTGGAACATCAGGACCCTGAGGCCGGAGTTCATCGAGGCAGTGAATCCGCCGGAGGAGATCCGGAAACTGTTCGCCTCGAGGGGTTTTCATCCAGACGTGGACGAGACCGGCGGGCTGCGCCTCCCCGTTCATTTGCTGGAGGCGCAGCGCGCGTAACCGCTCCGGGCTCCGACGAGGGGCGGGGTTCGGGTCAAGGCAGCCGGGACCGTTCCCGGTTGCCTGTGGCGGACCCTCGCTCAGTGGGAGTCGCGGGCAGCCTGTTCGATCACCCCGGCCACCGCATCGGGGTGGGAGACCGCGACGGAATGCGATGCGGCTACCTCTGTGACGTGGGCGTGGGCGCGTTCGGCCATGAACCGCTGCGCCGCGACCGGAATGTTCTTGTCCTCGGTCGTAATCACATCCCAGCTGGGCTTCTCTGTCCAAGCAGCCGCCGTGGCCCGCTCCTCGAGCGCGGACTGCGCGATCGGCCGTTGCGTAGCAGCCATCAGGGCCGCGCGGTCCGGGGCGACGTCGGCGGCGAACTGGTCACGGAACTTGTCCTGCTGAATGTAGAGGTCTGTGCCGGTGCTGCCGTCGATATTCGTGACCGGCACCGGATCGAGCGTGCCCGGCAAGGTGGAGCCTGGGAACTGATCGGTCAATCCCAGTGCTGTCTCCCCCGTTGCCGGCAGGAACGCCGCCACATAGACCAGGCCCTTGACCTGTTCGTTCCCGGCGCCCGCCGCACTGATGACCGACCCGCCGTAGGAATGCCCGACCAGGATCACCGGTCCGTTGACATGGCTGATCAACCCACGCAACCCGGTGGCGTCCGCGGCGGGCCCGCGGAGCGGATTCGCCGCGGCGACAACCGGATAGTGATCACTACGCAGCTTCTCGATGACACCGTCCCAACTGGACGCGTCCGCGAACGCGCCGTGCTCCAGCACGATCGTCGGCTTCGGCGCATCCTCGCCGGGACCGGCCTGGGATGTCGTTTCGGCGGCACAGGCAACGGCCACGCTCCCCGCGACGACAACCGCCGCGACCGCCGAAACCGTCCGGACAACGCGCCGCCGCGTGCGGCCACGTCCGACTACGACCATGTGATTACGCCCTTCGAACAAGTGGTGCGGATATGCGTTCCACTCTGCGAGGCCGGCCCGCAGCCAGGCATCCGTCGCATGACGCTGTCGGCGACGTAATCGACCCCGGCCCCCGATTACGTCGTCATCAGCGTCATGCGACGGATGTCGCCGCCGGATCCCCGGACGACAGTGAGTTCTGTCGTTCCAACCGAGGAGAATCCGATGAGTACCCCCACCCTCGCTACCACGAAAACCGAACGCGCCGCGCTGATCCGCCTGTACGTGAGCCGCGGCGTGCTCGCCCTCGCGTGGGCCGCCGTCTTCGCCGCCGCACACGAAACCCTCGATGCCCTCGCCGTCGCCTTGCTGGTGGCGTACCCGTTGATCGACGCCGTCTCGTCGCTGATCGACTACAAAGCGACCGATGCGGGCCCCGAACGCCGGGTAACCGCCTTCAACGCCGCCCTGAGCACCTTGGCAGCCGTCGCGGCCGGTACCGCCGCAATCACCGGCGGCGTAGGCCCAACCCTCGCCACCTTCGGCGCATGGGCGGTCCTCTCCGGTGCGGCCCAGGTCGCCGTCGGCCTGTACCGCCGCAGTCCCGAACTGGGCAAACAGTGGCCGATGTTGATCGCCGGCGGCCTGTCGTTCCTGGTGGGCCTGTTCTACATCGGCCAATCTTTCGGTGACGCACCGACATTGGATGTGTTGTCGGTATACGCAACCGGTGGCGGCGTCTTCTTCATCGCCCAGGCCGCGCTCCTGGTCTGGAAGGGACGATCGACTCCGGTTGTCGCCGAGTGATCCTCCGCGACTCCAGCCCTTGCCCACGTATCCGCACCCGATGCTCCGGATACGTGGGCAGACCCGCGTGGCGGATGCGGGCGGAATTCCTTGCGCGGCGCCGCGGGTTATCCGAGCGCTGTCCGGCCGCATGGATGAGCCAAAGGCGTATCAGATGGCAAAGTGGACCGCACCTGTCTGCGGCTTCTGCGCCTGCGTCGAATCACCCGCGCTGCCTCCTCGACGCACGCATCGAGGTACCTGTTCACATCGGCGGCGGCATATCGCAACACGAACCATCCGGCGCCCAGCAGGGCATTCTGACGCCGCCGATCAAGTCGGAACGTCAGTGCATCGCTGTGGAATTCACGACCGTCGATCTCGATGATCGTCCGCGACCGTTCATCGACGAGATCACCGACGTACTGTCCGATCGGCTGATTCGGCAGCAGATGAAGACCACGCCGTGCCAGCGCACGAGCGAACAACCGTTCCGGCTCCGAGGCGGCATCGAATGCGGCGCAACGCAAGTGTTTGCGCAAATGCGGCGAGCCGTACTGACCGGTGATCAGGCCCGACAACGCGGGTGCCACCGCGCGGGCATGATTGTCGACCATGCGGCCCGCTTCGGCATCCGGCAGGATCGGCACACAATCGAGCAACGTGCGAGCCCGGGTGGTCACGGGAAGTCCCCAGACCTCATCGATCGAATCGGGTCGTAATTCGCGGCGGCTCAATCGAAGCCACTGCGGTGTGGCTCGATACCGGCCCCGGGGCACAGTCGCTTCGATCGATTCAGGTTCCGGCAACATATCCCACAGCCACGCCGCGGTGCGATGGCTCAACACCGCCTCGGGCAACCACGCGAGCACGGCCTCACACCTGGCGCGCTGGGTGACCGTCCCGACCGCGTAGATCCCCGGCAAGACGCGCGTGTATTGCCCGCGCCGGCAGCGAGCGGTAATCGCGGCCGCCGAAACTTCGCGCATCAACTCCACTCTGGTTCGAATCACGGGTACCGATGATTCCGGGCGGCCGGCAGTGAACTCCGAAGTTCACCTGGGCGAACAACAGACCTGTGGATCAGCACGGACCTGTGGATGGGGTGAACAGATCGTGCAATCCTCCGCAAGAATGCGAGAAAACCGCAGAATCAAGGCCGGTTTGCACGAAAAATTCACCACCCAGTACCGGACAACCGGAGCCGTGGTGCGCGCGTGACTTCGAAAGACCGCCTCACGATCAACGCACATAACAGCAGTCTCGCTGCACGAACGAGCCGCTGGTCGTAGCGTGGTAACCATGGGTGTGGGGAAGAAATACGACGACAGCGGCATCCCGCCGAACGACCTCGGCCGCCGCCTGCGCGAAATCCGCGCCTGGCGCGGCTTGAGCCTCGAGGCCGCCGCCGGACTCGCCGGAATCTCCTACGGATACCTCGGAAAGTTGGAACGCGGCGAGAAGTCGCTGGAAAACCGGCGCACCCTGGAGGCGATCGCGGCCGCACTACGCGTGGCGCCGAGCGAGTTCACGGGACGACCGTGGGAGGTCACCGAGGGCCCCAGCGCGGAAGCGTATGGAGGTATCGCTGATGCAGAGCAGGCGCTCGACGCGTGCGAGCTGGGAGAAGATCCCGGCGTAGCGATTCGGCAATGGCCCGCCGTTGCCGCTGATCTCGCAAAGCTCGAGGAGCGGCGAGGGGCTGGGGATTACCAGAGCATCGCCCATATGGCGCCCCCGCTGCTGCTCGAACTACATGCCTTGTACGTGCGCCGGCCCGAGTACCGCGAACCGATACTGTGCGGCATCATCGGCGCTCTGTTCGCGGTGATGGTGATGACGAAGCGTTTCGGTGCCCGTGGCCTGCCGCTGCTGGCCGGGAAAGCAGCGCAAGCGTCCGCCGACGAACTGGACCGACCCGAGTGGCGCGGCGCGGCTATGTGGATGCGCAACAACGTGACCGGCTCGCTCTCCCGACCCCAGCATTACGCCCGTGCGGTCGCGACCGCCGACCAACTGACATCGTCGCTGAACGATGAAACAGTCTTGCAGTCCTACGGCATGCTGCACCTTTCGGCCGCACTGGCAGCGGCTGTGCAATCGGACCGGACGACGGCGGCAACCCACCTCGACGAGGCGGCCGCCGTAGCCGAACGTATGGATTCCGATGTCGGCAGCTTCGGACGTATGTGGTTCGGGCGCACCAATGTTGCGGTTTGGCGCGCCTCGGTCGGGATGGAACTCGGCGACGGCCCTAAAGCACTGGAGGCCGTTTCGGGAATTGGTATCGAGGCGATTCCCGATCGCGCTCGCCTCGCCGGTTTCTACTCGGAGGCCGGGCGGGTCCTGCTCGCAGAAACGAAAACACGCGACTCCGGAGTGGCAACGCTCTTGAAGGCAGAAAAGCTTGCGCCGCAGCGCATCCGAAGTGACCTGTTCGTGCGGGAAGCGGTAGCTGACCAACTCCGCACCGCCCGCCGCGATGCCGGCGGCCGCGAACTACGCGGCCTGGCATGGCGAATCGGCATCGCCCCCGACTCCGGCGAGATCCGCCGCTGACCTGCCCGCCGAACCAGCACGCCAACCCCGCACCCCCAGTTCGCACGCCTCACCCGAGCACCGCGTCCGACCGCTCCCCACGGCGAGTAGGCGCGCTGAGTCCGCACGCCAACCTCGCACGCAGAGTCCGCTCGCCTGGCCCGAGCTTCCGAATCGGAGCGCTGCCTCAGGTGCCGAGAACGCGCATTCCTCTGTCGCGCTTGTCCTTTCAGGACAGAAGGCGCATGACTCCTCTCATACCTTGAGGTACGGCCCCATCGCCGGGTCCGTAGCCGGGCCGAACCCCCGGCTCCTCGGCGGTGGGCGCTCTTGCCGCCGAGGGGATGGAGGGGTGCGTTATGAAAGGCTGTGACTGGATCCTGTTGCTGCTCATCGCAGCACTGCTCGGACTGACCTTCGCGTTAGCGCGCCTACCCCTGCGAGGTGAACGCCGCCGCAAGGACGCCCAGCGGTGACGCCCGCTCATCCGATCGCGCTCGGCTGGGTACATCCCGAATCCACCGCCCCGGACTGGGACACCGCCCAAGTACGCCGCCTGGCCACCCGCCTCGGCTACCGCCTTGTCTGGGCCCCGGAATCCAGCCGCATCCCCCTGGTCGACCAGGTCCGCGCCACCGGCGCCGAAGCCGTAATCGCCCCGTCCACACATCATTTCGACTTCCTCACCCTGAACGCGGTGATGATGCTCGCCGACGTCGAAACCGTCCACCCAAGGCTGTCCTTCGCCCGCTGGGCCACCAGCGGCTAACCGAAACCACAGTCTCGTAGCCGCGGTCCGCTGTCGAAATGCCACCCGGGCGTGCCCATTGCCGCCCCCGCACACCGCGCAACCAGCTGTGTTTTGCCCTGGTCGTACTCGCACCTGCACGGCACGAACACAACCTCTCGATGATAGGGAGAACAATGAAGCCCAATTTTCCTGCCTGGCGCATCGACCTCGCCGACAAGTGGGCGCAGCGCGCGCCGGCGACAGTCGCGATCGCGATCACATGGGGCCTCGATGCGGCAGTCCGCTTCGTCCTACAAACAATCGCGGAAGCACCCAAACCGCATGGGGGCGGTCCAGTTCAGGCTGATCTGTATCCGACTGGCGGAGTAGAGGAATCAATACGGCGACATGTCATAGCGACGGCGATATGCACAGCGTTGCAAGCGGCTGGGTGTTGGCTTACCGCCGGAGCCACACCAACCGCTGGGGCAACCGCTCTGTGGGATCCGTCTACCGGCATACCCTCCGATGCCTTGCGCGCGTCGAACGTCGATGCGTCGAGCAGCGAATCCGGAATCGCCGGGGTCGAGCAGATCGGCTGGAAGATCTGCGGATGGCGCGGCCCCGAGTACTCGATCACCGTCTACTCGACCGCGCGCACCGTCGATCAGTTCGAGAACAAGCCCGGCAACGTCGATTTCACCGACGTGACGATCGCCGGCCGCTGCGGTCGGCAATTCAGGCTTGACGGAGCATCGAAACATCTCAACTGCAACGTCGTATTCGCTGCACAGCAGGGCGTCGTCCAACTTCAGGTACTGATCCGCGCAGCATTGGATAATCCACCGGAACCCTGTGTACTGCTGGCACGAATCGGCGAGAACCTCGTCCCGTGGTTTCCCGAATAGGAAGTGCGACAAGGCAGTTCGGTCCGAAAGGCCCAGTCCGGCTACTTCTTCGGCGCGGGGTTCTGGTCGATGATCCCGTTCAGTGTGGTCGAGTTCGTGTAGTCCTGGCCGGTGAGCCGAGCCAGCGAAATCGCCATGACCTCCCGCATATTCTTCACGGTCTCGATGTGATCTTTGATGACCTGCTCGATAGAGTTGTCATCTCCAACTGCCTGGCGTTTGAATTGCCCCTCCAGCATGTGGCCCATATCGAAGTCCCCGAAACCGGAAACCGCTTGTGCCTGCAGGGCCAACGCATTCATGTCCTGAAGGTCTTCGATGCGCTTGTTGCACGCCGCCAAACATTCGCGTGCAACCTGTTCGTCATCGAGATAAAGGTCACCGGCCCGGGCAGCTGCCACCTGTTGCTGCCATGCGGCGAGGTCGTTAGTCGTCACTATCGTCCCCTGCTATTTCGGAAAAGACGGAACGACTGCCTCGCCCACGCTGGCCAGGGTTGGGCATGGGTCAATCGGGTTGTCCTCCGCAAGTCGCCCGATCACCTGGAGTTGGACTGACGCTCCCTGCTGAGCGTCGAATACCACATCGCACTCCGTCTCGCCGCCCGCCCGAAACTCGGTACCTGCGCGGCCCGCCATAGTGACCGGACGCTGTCCCGTATTGCCGGCCTTGTTCGCTATCTCCGTCGGGGAATGCGCGGCGGTTGAATACACCGAGATCGAGTACTTCGCGCCCTTCCATTTGCAGATCTTCCACCCGTGCTGTTCGACTCCGCCGATTCCGGACTGCTTCGTGCTGGGGTCCACCTGAGCCGCGGTCAAAGCGCTATCCGGAATCCCAGTGCACGGATCCCACACTGCCGCAGCAGCATCGCTCGTGGTCGAGGTAGCCGCACCGTCCGTAGTCGAGCTACACCCCGCTGTCATCACCGCCAGCACCGCCCCGATCGCGACCGCCACCCCTGCCACTCGTCGCTGCACCCGACGTCCTCCCGCTCGACAGACAACTTCGCTACGGACTATAGGACGGGGCAACGCACGACGGGGCTCCATATCCGGCCGCAGGGCCCTGACCAGGGCACCGCCTGGGTCCACCGGGCACCTTCTCGGTGCCCCCGGTCGGACTCGAACCGACACTGTGCGGATTTTAAGTTCGCCTCTCCGTGTTCTTGCAGGTCACGAGTTTGTTGGTCAGTGTTGGCTTGGTTGCGTGAACTGGCGGAACACGTGTTGCTGGCGTTGGCACTCTTTGTGGAGGTCTGTATCGCTGCGGACGGTCTGCGGACAGCGTTGGTCTGCAACGTCAGCCGGGATCGCAGCTGGCGACCTACTCTTCCGACCCGTTCATTACGAGGACCGACGCGACCTTGTGCGCAGCCTATGCGCCGATCGCGCATGAACTGTGTCGCCATCTGAGCATGAGATCGCGCATGAGATAGGCGCTTTGACTTGCACGAGATACGCGCGTGAGGGTACCGTCTACCGCGGCGCCGCTCCCAAAGCCGTTGAGGCACAGTCCCCCTGGCGCCACAGGAGATATCTGAAAATGGCAAAGAAGTACGCGTATCAACTGCGCGAACACCCGGTCGACTATGGCGTTGAGCTCATGATCAAAGATCTGCAGATCGACGTCGAGGCACAACGGACGTTGGGCGAACGCCGAGCACAATCCATGGCGAGCACTTGGGTTCACGAGGCCCGCGGCACACTCATAGTCTCGAAACGAGAAGACGGATCCTACTTCCTGGTTGACGGTCAGCACCGGAAGCGCGCGATGGAACTTCTCAAGATCGAGAAAACACCGTGCGAGGTTCATCACGGCCTAACGCAAACCGAGGAAGCGATCTTGTTTCTGATCAAGAATCGCGAAAGCTCCAAACCGAACGCTATTGACGAATACAAGATCGGCCTGACCGGCGGAATTCCACTGTTTGTTGACACCGAGCAAGTTCTCAAAGAAAAGGGGCTTCAGGTCGGCGCGACAAGCACGAATAGCGTTGGCGCAGTGGCGGGCATCCTTCGAATCACCGAAACGTACGGACCTGAGGTCCTGAAACGTACACTCGATGTCGCCGAGGAGGCGTGGGGGCGAACCGCGGAAACCTGGGATGGCATGTTGCTCGGCGGCCTCGGCATGTTCCTCGGAAAGCACTCTGCCCAAGTGAATGCTCAAACCAACTCTAATTCCGACTTGGCCAAGCGGCTCGGAAAGCACGGCCCAGCTTGGAAATGGAAGTCCAACGTTCACGCGCTCAGCACACACGGCGGTACCACACATTCCGGCACAGGCGGACGGGTATCAGTTTGCTATGGCGAGATCGTGAAGGTGTGGAACAAGAGCCGTCGGTCTGTCACGACGAAGATTCCGACTGACTAATATACCTACGCGGGTTTGGGGTTCAATCGTCCAACGACCGAACCCCAAACCCGCTGATTAAGATTTCCGAGACCGAGCCCGCGAACTGCGCGAATAGCAGTCGGTTCAGGGTGTCGTCTGTGATGGTGATGCCGGGGATGTCGTCGCTGTTGTCGTTACGGATGTCGTCGGCGGCAAGGGCATCCGGCCCACATTTTCCTCCGACGGTGGTGTCGTAGTCCCGGAGTACTGTCACGGTCGTCCTGTCCTACCGAGATGAGGGTGTGCAGAGTGCAACTGTCGGCGCTGACGCGTTCCTCCGTGTTGCAAGCAATCGAGAAGTGCGACAAGGATGGCCGACCGAAGTTCCTGAAAGATCACGGCTTTAAGCCGGCGCGGGAGTACTTCCTGCTGTTCGAGGGTCGCGCCTACGACTCGAAAGCGATCGTCGGCGCTGCGTACGGGCTGATGACCGGCGAGCGCTGCACCGCGGAGGACTTCTCGGGCGGGCTTACGCTGACCAGGCGGCTGGAACAGCTAGGCTTCGAGGTCACCGGCAAGATGGCCTGGACGTTCGAGGAACAGATTCTGGCCTGTGATCTGCTAGACCGGAACAACTGGCAGACGATACCTGAGAGCGATCCGCGGACCGAGACGCTGTCCGAGCTCCTGCGTGGCCAGTGGGTATATGCGCCGAGCATTCCCGAGTACCGGAGCACCGACAGTGTGCACCACAAGTTCGAGGATCTGCGGACCGCGCACCCGGACTACACCGGCACCCGGACCAGGGGAGGCAAACTCTCAGTTCAGGTTGCCGTGGCATTCGCCAACGACCGGGACAAAATGCGTTCCGTCGCCGAGATGCTTCGGCAAAACGGTCAGCTCGCCTTGGTGCTGGACCACGACGACGAGCGCGCCGAGGTGATCGAAGCCGGCATCACGTCAGCCGACGACTTCGCGACCGCCATCGAAGGCAAAGCACGGCACCGGATGTCGCGTGTATACGAGCGGGACCCGCAGCTTCGCAAGCGCAAAATCCAGCAGTCGAGACGCGAGCGCAGCAGCATCGCTTGCGAGGTCTGTGAATTCGACTTCGAGGTCACCTACCCAGGGTTGGGCGACAACTTCATCCACGTTCATCACGTCATGCCGTTGCACGTCAGCGGTCCCGTAGAGACCACACTTGATGACCTCGTGCTGCTCTGCGCGAACTGCCACCAGATGATCCACCGCCCAAAGGAATGGCTGACACCGGACGAACTGCGAGCAAAGGTCGTCCGGTCTCCGCGCAACCTCGGCTGATCGCGCTCGGAACTGTGCCGCCGGGTCCCTGTGTAGCTCAGTCTTCGGCCGTGAAGGGCACTCGTTCCGCGTGGTCCGGGCATTCGAGCCTCAGAAGGTCAAGGAAACCATCGATCGACTTCAGCGCCCAACCGTCGCCGGTTCGGTACAGATCCGCTGCGTCGATGACCCCGGTGTGCTTTCTGAGCAGCATCAGGAATTCGTCGTACGTCTTGGTCTCGCGCATCTCCCGCTCAGTGAGTTTCCGGGGTTCGTCCGGTGTTTCTTCAAACCTCCACCCGAACCGTTCTTTGCATGTCGGACACTGCCCGACCTTGAGTTCTGTAGGCACGAGCAGCACGCTACCTGGAGGGTGCGACAGCAGGCGTCTGCTCCGGAGGCAGGCTCTCTTGGTCCAACTCGGTGTGCGGTCGGTCGTCTTCGTATCGTCCGCTGGGACTTCGGTACTCGGTTGTCCGGTGATGTCGGCCGTACTTGTGACACTGCGGTGACACTGGGATGGCAGCAAGGAACCCTCTGGAACCCTTGTGCGTTCGCGATGGTGACGTCTCGGCTCGTCGGTAGAGAAGGGATACACATGAAGGTGGGAGAATCGGTCTGGCATTCACTTGAGCATTGGGGCAAGGGCGAGTGGGATGCCGCAATGCTCCACGCCTGCAACGCGATTGATGGGACAGCGAAGAAGCGCTATCCGGACATCGGTGTAGGTGCCCGGTTCAAGACGCTGATTCGTGAGGACCTGGAGATTCTGCGGATCTTCGGTGGGAGCCCGTTCGACCTCGAAACAACTCGGTTTCCGGTCCCGGTCGAGTCGCATCTACCGGACAAGAGGCCTGACATCGCGGACGTCATCTATGGCATTCACCGGTGCTGTCACGGGCACGGCGATGATCTGCCAAAGGGCTTCGAACTTATGGTGCCAGGCGGCGACGCACGGAACCCGGCCTACACGACCAGTACCTACGAGAAGGGCACGGCTGCACTGCCGGCGTCCACAGTCATTGGGCTGCTTGTAACAGCGGTGGTGGCACCCGAGAACAAGGACCAGTCGATTTCACTCGACCCCTACTTCACGCTCCAAGGCCGCATCTTCGTGGTCGCCGACTGGTGGGGATGGCGAGATCACATGCGGGAGATCGTGTCGACTGTTCAGCAGCCTATGATCCGGCCGGATTGGGGAGACTGGTGGGACGACTGGGAGCCCGTCAAGAAACCTAAGCGCGGCAAGTAAATCGGCAACTGGGCAACTCGCTTGGCCCTGGTGGTGGTCGGGATGCGACTACGGTGGGCTGGCTCCTGCCTGCCCGTCAAGGCCTGCCCTTCGCGCGTAGAGGCTCCGGGGTCAAGGGTGGGCGATGCCCATCAGCGAAGCTGACGCGTAGCGCCCTTGAGGCTGGAGGGACGCGGGATCACAATGCAGGCCGACCACCACCAGGGCCACGCGGCCGAAGGTCGCGCAGTCGGTAGATGATCGGCGAGCAGTGTGGCGGCTGGTATGGTCTGTGACGCGAGCTCCCGGCTGTTCTGGGAGGGCCTTCCCGATGTGAAGCGGACCACGTTTCTAGGGCCGGCCATAAATCTCACGGCATCACCGGTACGCCTGGTCCAGCGGATCCGGTTCATTCTTCGTATCTGGAGTGAACCGTGTTCGCACTGGTTGTCTGCGTCTGCATCACGCTGGTTGTCCTCGCCGGCCTCGGTGTGGGGGCGTTGGTCTTCTACGTCCGCATCGGAGCGTCTGTACTCAGCCGGCACGGCGCAAGGGAGCTGGATGCCCTGACCGATTTCGTGAAGGCGATGCCGAGTCCTGCGTTCTGGCTCTCGGCCATCAAAATCTCGCTTCCCTCGGCTCCGCACTACACTGACGACTGAGGCAGGAAGCTCGGGGCGGCGTCTTCTTCTATCTATAGATATAAGGCGAATTCGGCAGCGCACGAACGTAAACCGTGGCGGTGACTGCGCTCGCCGAAGTTCCCCACTTGTGCTCGCCGAAATTCCCCACCCGTGAGCGGTGTCGATTATAGGGGTTCGCGGTTTCCGGTGGTGGCTCG
>NZ_JOJF01000033.1:0-59059 GCF_000720265.1 Nocardia sp. NRRL WC-3656
TGAACCTCGGCAACGACCATGAAGCCAAACCCACCGCTCCCAGGTGATTCGGAACCCGATGGCTGCGGGCTCTATCACCACGAAAGAAAGGTAAGGATGACCATGCTGGTGTTGCCGAATCGCTTGGCGAACTTGGCGCCGAGTGCACTGTCGGTGAGGGTGAAGCGGGATTCCATGACGTCGTCCTTGCTGTCGTGATCGTTGTCGGGAACGAACACGAGATGCCGCTCACGCGATCGATGTGACAGTGCGGAAAAGTGATGTGCGGCACATCAGCGCGAGATCGTCATGGGCCGTAGCAAGGACTCGATCTGGGCCAATTGCCCGGTGAACTCGGCCGGGTCGAGGGCGGCGATGCGCAGGAGGATGTGTTCGGCGCCCGCGTCGGTGTACCGATGCAGTTGCGCCGCAACATCTTCGGCGGTGCCCGTCAGCAGGACCTGGATCGTTTCGACCGTCTCCACCGGCATCCGGTAGGTCGCCTGCGCGTAGCGGTCCAGCGCCGCCCGGCCCTCCTGCACGTCGTCGCTGAGGTAGACGGTCGCGAAAAGTGCCGGAGTAATGGATGTTTCGGCGCGGCCGGCGGCGGAGGCGGCGGACCGGACGGCGGCCAGGCCGTCGGCATAGGCGGCCACATCCGGTGGGTAGGGGAGCCAGCCGTCGTAGCGCCGTCCGGTCCGGGCGAGCGCGGCGGGCGTGATGCCGGTGGCCCAGATGGGCGGTCCGCCCGGCCGATGCGGCTGCGGGACGTCCGGCAACCAGTCGTAATGGAGAACCTTGCCGTGGAAGGGGTCGGTGTTGCCGGACCACAGCCGCCGCCACAGGTCGACGGTGTCGTCGAGCTGGGAGAAGCGGGTTCGGTAGTTCACGCCGACGAGGTCGAATTCGGCGCGGCTGAGTTCCGGGAATCCCGCGCCGACGCCGAGGATCAGCCGGCCCGAGGCGAGCTGGTCCAGCGATGCGAGGGTGGCGGCGGCCTGTACCGGGTGCCGGTAGGCCGGCATCAGCGCGGCCGTCCCGAGCGTGATCCGCTCGGTCACCGCCGCCGCGGCCGCCAGGACCGTCAGGGGTTCGATCCGAGCCCGGCTCAGCGAATCGCCCAGCCACACCGAATCGAATCCCATTCCTTCGGCTGTCACCGCCAGCTCGGCCAGGCTGCGGGCCGCGCCGCCGCGTTCCAACTGCGCGACGCCGCCGGGGAGGAGCAGGCCGTATCGAATGTCGTTCACGAGACCAGCGTGGGCCGCGGTGCGAGTGCCGGCAATTCCCTGCGGGGTATGGCCGGTGCCGCTATCGCGGTCGCCGGAGCAGACCGGCAACGATTCGGCGACATCGAATTGCCCCCTCGTCGAATTCGATTATGCACGTTTGAATTTTCGACATCGGGGGTAGAGGTGTCCATTTTCTGAGAACCGACCGCGCGGTATATAGATATTCCCACCGGTGAACGTACCGATGTCCGGCGCTACGTTGTTTGAAGATTCAATGTTGTCCACCGGAAGGTCCGGTCATGAGCACAGACCACCGACCCGTCGAATTATCGGCTCTGGCCGCGGCGTTGCATACGGAGCAGGACGGTTACCGAAAGTCGTTACGTAACCGTCAGTTGCAGATGATCGCGATCGGTGGAGTGATCGGCACCGGGCTGTTCCTCGGTGCGGGCGGACGTCTCGCCGATGCAGGTCCGGGGCTCTTTCTGGTCTACGCGGTCTGCGGTGTCTTCGTCTTCTTCGTGCTGCGCGCGCTGGGGGAGTTGGTACTGTATCGGCCGTCGTCGGGATCGTTCGTATCCTACGCGCGCGAATTTTATGGCGAGAAACTCGCATTTGCCGTCGGCTGGATGTATTTCTTTCACTGGTGTATGACCGGCATCGTCGACATCACCGCGATCGCGACATATGTCCGATATTGGGGTGCGTTCTCGGTGGTGCCGCAGTGGGTGATCGCACTCGTGGCGCTGGTCGCGGTCGTCGGCACGAATTTGATCTCGGTGCGATGGTTCGGAGAGCTCGAATTCTGGGTGGCGCTGGTGAAAGTCGTCGCCCTCATCGGATTTCTGATCGTGGGCTCGGTCTTTCTCGACGGCCGGTTCGCCATCCGGGGCGAAGCCACGGGGGTCGGCGTGATCGCTCATCACGGCGGACTGTTCCCGACCGGTGTGCTGCCGCTCGTCACGGTCACCACGGGCGTCGTATTCGCCTATGCGGCAGTGGAGTTGGTCGGTATCGCGGCGGGGGAGACCGAGAATCCGCACGAGGTGATGCCGCGCGCCATCAATTCGGTCATCGCCCGCATCGGGGTGTTCTATGTCGGCTCACTCGTCCTGCTCGGACTGTTGCTGCCCTACACCGCCTTTCGTGACGGCGAGAGCCCGTTCGTCACCTTCTTCGCCCGCATCGGCGTCCCCGCTGCCGGGTCGATGATGAATCTGATCGTGCTCACCGCCGCGTTCTCCAGTCTCAACGCCGGCCTGTATTCCACCGGCCGCATCCTGCGCTCGATGTCGGCGAACGGCAGCGCCCCCGCCGTGGCCGGCCGCATGTCCCGCACCGGCGTGCCCTACATCGGCATCCTGGCCACCGGCCTGATCGCGCTGATCGGCGTGGGGCTCGACGCCGTGGTGCCGGACAAGGCCTTCGAAATCGTGCTGAACGTCTCGGCTCTCGGCACGATCGTCTCGTGGATGGTGGTGCTGCTCTGCCAGCTGCGCCTGTGGCGCCGCTGGTGGGACGGCATCTCCCATCGCCCCGCGTACCGCATGATCGGCGCGCCCTACAGCGGTATCGCCACCCTCGTCTTCCTGGTGGCCGTGGTGGCACTGATGGCCTGCAGCAGCGACCCGATCCAACGCTGGGCGGTCGTGGCGACGGTCTGTGTGATGGGCCCCGTCCTCGTCGGGGGATGGTTCCTGACACGCCGGAAAGTGTTGCGAATAGCGGCGATTCGCCACGACCACACCGGCCAGTTCCCGGTGGTCGCCGAGCGGCCGTGGCCGGGAAGGCCGGCGGAGCCGGAGGTGATCGTGGAGGATCCGGGCCGGCGCCGACCCAGCCACGAGGTATGAGCGGCCACGGGTGAGCGGCTCCTCGGCGGCATGGTCAGCGGCCGATTCCGTCCAGCGCGGCGACGTCCTCGTCCGACAGTGAAAGCCCGGCCCCCGCGATGTTTTCGCGCAGGTGAGTCGCGGATGACGTACCGGGGATGAGCAGAATGTTCGGTGCCCTCCGCAACAGCCAGGCCAGCGCCACCGGCAGCGGCGCGGCACCCACTCGGCTCGCGACCTGGGCGAGTGTCTCCGACTGTAGCGGCGTGAAGCCACCGAGCGGGAAGTACGGCACGTAGGCGATGTCGTCGGCGGCGAGCCGGTCGATGAGGTCGTCGTCGTGGCGGTGGGTGAGGTTGTACATGTTCTGCACGCACACGATCGACGCGATGCTCCGCGCCTCGGCGACTTGATCCGCGGTGACGTTGCTGACTCCGAGATGGCGTATCAGGCCATCCTGCTGAAGGTCGGCGAGCGTCTCCAATGCGTCTGCGAGCGAGCCGGGCTGGGTGCCTGCGGCATCGCCCATGCGCAGGTTGACCAGATCGAGGGTCTCGACTCCGAGCGACCGAAGGTTCTGGTGCACCTGTTCGCGCAGGTCTTCGGGACACCGGGCCGTAGGCCAGCCGCCCTGCGCGTCGCGGCGCGCCCCGACCTTCGTGGCGATGTACACCGTGTCCGGGTAGGGGTGCAGCGCCTCACGGATCAACTCGTTCGTCACGTGGGGCCCGTATGCGGCGCTGGTGTCGATATGGGTGATACCGGCATCGACTGCCTCGCGTAGCACGGCCAGCGCGCCGTCGCGGTCGGCGGGCGGCCCCATGACCCCGGGGCCGGCGAGCTGCATGGCGCCGTAGCCGAACCGGGTGACAGTCGCGTCGCCGAGCATTCGGGTACCGCCGGGAAGTAGGGGTGTGCTCACGTGGTGCCTTTCGTCTCCGATCGGGAGTCTCCGACCTCCTGGCACCATTGTTGGAGAGCTACTTCCTTTCGGGAAGTAGGCACTTGAAAGTGCGTAACTCTCCGAAAGTGAAAGGCGAGACCGGTGACAGCGAAGGTATTCGAGGGGGCTCGAAGCAGCGCGGAGTACAACGCATTCCTGGCGGCATGCCCCAGTCGTCAACTCCTCGATCGAATCTCCGACAAATGGGTCGTGCTGATCTTGTGCGCATTGAGCGGGGATGCGGGCGACCCCTCCGATCGGCCCGGTGTCGCGGCTGCCGCGAAGGCGATGCGCTACTCCGAACTATCGCGGCTGCTGGTCGGAGTCAGCCAGAAGATGCTGACCCAAACCCTGCGGGCTCTCGAACGTGATGGCTTGCTCACCCGCACAGTGACGCCGACCGTTCCGGTCACGGTCACCTACGAGCTCACCGAACTCGGCCTCTCACTCCACCACCTGACGCGCGGCCTCAGATCCTGGGCGCAGGACCATATGGACGAGGTGTTGGCCCACCGTGAGAACCACGACGCTCGCACCTCCTGATATGACAAGGGCGTTCGAGCGATGGTGCTCGAACGCCCTTGTGGCACAGAAGGTTAGGTGAGGTCGAAGTTGCCGCGCTCGAGGCGGGCGGTGAACGCATCCCATTCGGCGGGGGCGAAGACGAGGGCGGGACCGGTGGGGTTCTTGGAGTCGCGGACGCCGACCATACCTTCGGAAAGGTGGGCAACCTCGACGCATTCCTTGCCTGACGAACTGCGGCTGGACTTGAACCACTGGGCGCCGGATAGATCAATGCTCACGCGAACTCCTCAGCTAGTGCCAGGATCATGTTCCTGCTGTCGTGTTCGTCCAACGCTACCTGCTGAATCGCGCTCAACGCAGCGCGATAGCGAGTCACTTCCTCGGGCCGCTCCAAGTACAGATCGCCCGCATACGCTTCGATGTACACCACCGGCGGTTCCGACAATTTCGACTGCGGCAGGTCGGGGAATTCGAGGAGAATGAACGACCCGGCGAGCGGCCCGGTGTGGCGGCGAGCGTTGAACGGGACGATCCGTATGGAGACGTTCGGCCTTTCGCACATCTTCGCTAGGTGAACCAGCTGCTCTGCCAACACGTTTCGGCCACCGACTTGGTCTCGCACAGCGGCTTCGGACAGTAGAACATCCAGCATGAAAGTGGGGTCTTCGAGGCGCTTTTGCCGGTGAGCAGTCACTTCCAGACGCCCTTCGACAGCTTCGGGGGCCAGTTCGGGAATCTCCGACCAGGCCAGTGCGCGCCGATATGCAGCTGTCTGCAACAAGCCGGGCACGATCTCGGTTTTCCATGCCGTCAAACGACTGGTGGCCTCTTCCAGGGCGAGGTAGTGGTCGAACCCGCTGGGGATCTTGGCGTCCGCATATGCCCTCCACCACCCGCCTCCGCGCTCCCGCGATGCCCGTACCTCGGACACCAATCCCAGCAGTGTCCGGCGCTCCTCGTCCGACGCCTCGTAGAAGTCGCACAGCGCATTCACCTGCAGCCCAGTGGTTCTCGTCGACAGACCCTCCTCGATGCGGCCGATGGACTGGGGTGAGGTTTCGGCGGCGCGGGCGGCGGCGGCCTGTTTCAGTCCTTTGGCCTCGCGGAGGCGACGCAGTTCGCGCCCCAGGGCGCGGCGGGCGAGGGTGCTGCCGGTGACGGACATATCTTTAGCCTCCCTGACGATCGAGCCTGTTTCTGGAAGCCACCCTGTGGTGGCGTTCGAAGTTCTGTCCCCGTAGTGAATGTCCGGGATCCGTGAAAAACATTCGGGCACTTGCCCATTCCGGATGCGGGACGTTTCGAGTGTACTGGCATCAGCCTCGGTAGCCGGGAAGAACCAACCGCCGAATTCCGGTCGTTTTCCGCGATGCGGCGGTCTCCGGCCCCGGCTATCGGGCATGCCATTACCGAAAGCCTCAGGAGCGCATGGATGTACGGACCTCCGATCGCCGATCACATCGAGATCACGGTGGTGGTTGCTCGATGTCGTGTATGCGTCGTCGGTCGTATCGGCAAGTGGGTGGCGCCGTATGCGGGGTGGCCGATATCTACTGTCCGCCAACGTCTTTGCCGCCGCAAGATCGTGCCGGACGATGGCTCGGCCGGTTGACTGGAATGTGCTGTGAATATTCAGGGGGCAATTTCGCCAACGGTCGGCGCACCTTGGCCGTGAATCGCCTACGACATCGAATAGCAGGGCGCGCCTCGGCGCTCTGTGCGAAATCTGCTCAGCTGCGGCAAGCGGTCCGCGTGCTGTGCGACGCCATTTCCGCTCCACCCCGCCCGGTAGTATTCGTGGCGATCGCGATCTGTTCATCCGGAAGGGAGCTTCGGCTCCGGGCGAAGGTGAATACGCCGGCGCCGACCACAGCGGTGGAGGAGTGCGCATGGCGAAAACGAATGTGGCCGACCAATTCGTGCACGTTCTCGTACAGGCCGGAGTGCGGCGGATCTACGGCTTGGTGGGCGACAGCCTCAATCCGATCGTCGACGCCGTGCGCCGTACCCCGCAGATCGAATGGGTGCATGTGCGCAACGAGGAGGCCGCCGCCTTCGCCGCGGCGGCGGAGGCGCAGTTGACCGGCCGCCTGGCCGTGTGCGCGGGAAGCTGCGGCCCGGGCAACACCCATCTCGTCCAGGGCCTCTACGACGCGCACCGCACCGGGGCGCCGGTATTGGCGCTGGCCTCCCACATCCCCTCCGATCAGATCGGCACGCAGTTCTTCCAGGAAACGCATCCGGAACGCCTCTTCGTCGAATGCAGCGGATACTGCGAAATGATCAGCCGGCCCGAGCAGATGCCGCGCATGCTGCGGATCGCGATCCAGCATGCGCTGGCGCGCCATGAGGTGTCGGTGGTGGTGCTCCCGGGCGATGTCGCCCAGTTGGACACCGCGCATCCGACCGGCGAAACGAGCCTCGTCTCCGAACTCGGTCGCGTCATGCCCGCCGCCGAACAGGTGCGGGCGCTCGCCGACGCGCTGAACGCGGCACGAACCGTCACCCTGTTCTGCGGTGCCGGCGTTCGCGACGCGCACGAAGAGGTGATGCGGCTCGCCGAGACGCTGCACGCACCCATCGGGCACAGCCTGCGCGGTAAGGAATGGATCCAATTCGACAATCCCTACGACGTGGGGATGAGCGGACTGCTCGGCTACGGCGCCTGCTACAAGGCCATGCACGAAGCCGATCTGGTCCTGCTGCTGGGCACCGATTTCCCCTACGACGAATTCCTGCCGGGAGCCAATACCGTGCAGATCGACCACGATGCCGCCCGCCTCGGCCGGCGCACGCCACTGCGGCTGGCGGTGCACGGCGACGTTCGCGAAACCCTGCGCGCGGTCCTTCCCCTCCTGGCGCAGAAATCCGACCGGGAATTCCTGGACCGCATGCTCGGCGAGCACTACCGGCTGCTCGAGCAGGTCGTCGACGCCTACACCCGAAATGTCGCCGACCACAAGCCGATTCACCCCGAGTACGCCGCCGACATTCTCGACGAACTCGCCTCCGACGACGCGATCTTCACCGTCGACACCGGCATGTGCAATGTGTGGGCGGCCCGCTATCTGACCCCGAACGGCCGCCGCCGGGTGATCGGGTCGTTCCTGCACGGCACCATGGCCAACGCCCTGCCCCATGCCATCGGCGCGCAATTCGCCTATCCGGACCGGCAGGTGATCTCGATGTCCGGCGACGGCGGTCTGGGCATGCTGATGGGTGAGCTGCTCACCGTGGCGTTGCATCGGCTGCCGGTGAAGATCATCGTCTTCAACAATTCGTCGCTGGGTATGGTCCGGCTGGAAATGCTGGTGGACGGCCTGCCGAATTTCGAAACCGACCACGCCCCGGTCGATTTCGCCGCCGTCGCCCGCGCCGCAGGCATCCACGCGGCGCGGGTGACGGATCCGTTCGCGATCCGGAATGCCATCGCCGAAGCGCTGGAACATCCGGGCCCCGCCCTGGTCGACCTCGTCACCGACCCCAACGCCCTGTCCCTCCCGCCGCACATCACCGCCGCGCAGGTACGCGGCTTCGCGCTCGCGGCCAGCAAGATCGTGCTGACCGGCGGCGTGGGCCGGATGATCGACATGGCCCGATCGAACCTGCGCAACGTGCCGCGCTGAAACGCGCCGTGTGCCAGCCGGATTCGTGGTTGCCGGGGCCGCCGGCGAACCTCACACGTACTGCTCGCGCAGCTTGCCCTTGACCAGCTTTCCCGTCGGCGTACGGGGCAATTCGTCGGCGAAATCGACGCTGCGCGGCACCTTGTAGTGGGCGATGCGCTCGCGCAGGAAGTCGCGAAGTCGTTGTGCCAGTTCGGGTCCCGGCTCGACGCGGGGTGCGGGCTGGACGACCGCCTTCACCGATTCGCCCATCTCCTCGTCGGGGACCCCGATCACCGCCACATCGAGGACATCCGGATGCAGGGCCAGGGCGTCCTCGATTTCCTGCGGGTAGATGTTCACCCCGCCGGAGATGATCATGAACGCCTTGCGGTCGGTCAGGAACAGGAATCCGTCGGCGTCGATATAGCCGATATCGCCGGTGGTGGTCCAGGTCGGATGCTCGGGATGGATTGCCTTCGCGGTCTTCTCCGGATCGTTGTGGTAGTCGAACGGGACTTCTTCGCGCTCGAAATAGATGGTGCCGATCTCGCCGGCGGGCAACTCGTGGCCGTCGTCGTCGCAGATGCGAACGGCGCCCAGGCCCGCCGGCCCGACCGAGCCGGGTTTGCGCAACCACTGCTCGCTGTCGATGAAGGTGGCGCCGTTGCCCTCGGTGGAGGCGTAGTACTCGTACAGCACCGGCCCCCACCAGTCGATCATCGCCTGCTTCACCTCCACCGGGCACGGCGCGGCGGCGTGCACGGCGACTCGCATACTCGAGACGTCGTAGCGGGTACGCACGCTCTCGTCCAGTTTCAGCATGCGCACGAACATCGTCGGCACCCACTGGCTGTGGGTGACGCGATAGCGTTCGATCGCGGCGAGCGCCTGTTCGGCGTCGAAGCGTTCCATCACCACCACGGTTCCGCCGAGGGCATGAACCACGCCGCCGAATCGCAACGGCGCGGCGTGATAAAGCGGAGCCGGCGACAGGTAGACGGTGTCGGTGTCGAATCCGTAGAGCGGGCCGAAGACGGCGGTATAGGTGTCACCCGGCGCATCGCCGACCTGCCGATCCGGGAGTGGATGCTTGATGCCCTTCGGGCGGCCGGTGGTGCCCGACGAATACAGCATGTCGGCGCCGCGTGGCTGATCCGGCAGCGGTTCGGGAGACGCTGCGGCCACAGCCTTTTCATACGAATCGTAGCCGGGGACATCCCCGCCGAAGGCGAGCCGGATCCCGACCGCGGGAGTCTGCTCGACCACCCGCTGGGCCACCTCCGCCAGTTCCGCCGACACGATGAGCGCCCGCGCGCCGCAGTCGTTGACGATATAGCTGATTTCGTCCGCGGACAGATGCCGGTTGACCGCCGTGATGTAAAGACCGGATCGCAACGCCGCCCAGTAAACCTCGTACACCTCGAGCGTATTGCCGGACAGCAGCGCGATGTGATCGCCCTTGCGTAGGCCCGCCTCGTACAGATGGCGCGCGAGGCGAACCGAGTTGTCCTCGAGCTCGCGGTAGGTCAGCGTGCTACCGCTCCCGGCCAGCACGACCGCCGGTTTATCAGGGAATCGATCGACATGCGCACCGGGGTACATCCTGCTCCTCCACAACACCGCCGACGGCTCTAGCGCGACCGCCGGTCGAGAGGGACCTGCTCGCCGCCGCGACACCGGCCCCGCCGAGACACCGTCCCGACGAGCGCGACGATAGCGGAAAGTGAACGACGATTCGTGAGTTATCGCCAAACTTGTGAACCGCTCGAGAGCACACGAACGCTCGCGTGCCCGGCGCCCACCTTTTTCGGGGCATAACAGGTTTGCCGAGGTCTCGATATTCCGTACGAGAGTTCGTCGAGCGGGAGGTTCCTATGAAGATCGGGCGTATCGGCGTGCTGGCCGCCGGGGTGGCGATGGCGGCCACGACCGCGGTGGGTTTCGGCGTTGCGGCGCAGGCCGAACCGGCCGGTGCCGATGTGGAGGTCTACACCTACTGTGGCGGGGTGCTGCCGGGCTTCCCGCCGCCGTTGCAGGTGATCGTCCGCAATATCGGCACCGCGACCGCGGAGAATGTCGCGGTGAACTACTGGACGCCGTTCGGCCCGTCCGGATCCATCATCAAACCCACTCTGGCACCGGGAGAAATCGCCAACTACACGGTCGGCACCGCGCGCACGCTGGAACTGATCACCGCCACGGTGACGAGCACGACGCCGGATACGAACCCCGGCAACAACTTCGTGGTCCAGCCGATGTTGTGTACTGGGTCGATGTAGTCCTGCCCATGCCGCGTCGACGGCGGTGTCGACCGGGCAGACCGAATACCGCTGCAGCGACGCTGAACTAATCGTGCAAACCTGGGCGAAGTTACCGCTTTTCGCCCGATCTCACGGAGGTTTGCACGAATAGTTCGGCCGCGGAAGGGGTTCCGCGTGCGGAGAACGCGGCTCGGCTCGCCCTCGCCGGTCGGTGACCCATCAGCACCCGCGAGCCGGTGATGCTGCCCGGTGCGGATCCGGCTGCCATCCGGTCGTCGGATCGCAGCCGCCTTCACCCGGCGGACAACGTAATTCGTTCGGCGCTACCGGATCAGGTCGCTCGGTGTCGGTTTCATTCGGTCGGTCGGTCCGCCGGTACACGGTGGGCGGCGATCGGGCGGAGGTGTTCGCGCAGGAGGTCAGCGTCCGCGCCGAAGATCTGTTCGTCGGTGTCTACGGCGACCTGGATCGCCGTACTCGCCAATTTCCTTCCGGCGGAGGTGAGTTCGAGGCGGAAGACGCGGGCGTCGGCGGGGTCGGGGTGACGCCGGAGCAAGCCGCGCTCCTCCAGGGCGCGGATCACCCGGGACGCCATCATTCGATCGACACCCGCCATATCCGCCGCCTGCTGCTGAGTGGGGAGCCCGCCGCGGTTGGCCAGCCATCCGGCGGAGGCCAGCAGATTGAACTGAGTGGGCGTCAGTCCGAGCGGACGGAGGTTTCGCTCCAGCGTCGCCCGCCATTCCAGGGCGGCGTGATGCAACCAGAACCCCGGAGAGACGAGTGGGCCCCGCGGTACGGCCTGTGCCGATCGCTCAGCCACGCCGTGCCGCCTCCGCCGCGAGGGCCGCGAAGGTGCGCGGCATATCGGCGCGCATACCCTTTTCCCAGATGAGCTTGAACAGTGGTCCCATCGGCCCGTGGACTTCCACGTTCTCCGATACCCGCACGGTGCCGTCGCCGAGTGACTCGTAGGTGCGCCGGCCCCGCAACTTGCCGAACGGCAGGCCCGCCTCGCTGGTCCATGACCGTCCGGGTTCCACCGCGACGATCGTGAACGGTCCCGCGGGTGCTCCTTTGGGCTTCACCCACCCCCTGGTTCCCGCTTCGAACGGCCCGTTGATACGCGCCTTCTCCTCGTGCGGATCCCATTCGGCCCAGCGGGCCACGTCCGTGGCCACCGCCCAGATGCGGTCGATCTCGCCCGTTACCACGGCTTCTTCGGTGAACGAGTACATCATGGCTGCCTCCCTAATTGTTGCTGCAACAACAATAACTGTTGTTGCAGCAACAATCCTATGAGATGGCCGATACCCGCTAGCTCAGTCGTGGATGAGCAGTCCAGGCGCGCGGGCCGCGAACCAACCGTGCAAACCTCGACGAAATAGGCAGTTTTCGCGCATTTCCGCGGAGGTTTGCACGATTAGTTCGGCCCGGTAGGCGGCGAACCTGCGCACACGGAAACGGGTGCGCAGATCGTCGACTTACCTCGCCCGACGGGGCATCAACTCCGATAACGGAACAGGATTCGGCCCCTGGTCAGGTCGTAGGGACTCAGCTCCACCAGGACCCGGTCGTCCGGGAGGATCTTGATGTAGTTCATCCGGACCTTGCCGGACAGGTGGGCGAGGACTTTGTGTCCGTTGGGGAGTTCCACCGTGAAAGTCGCGTTGCGCAGGCATTCCACGACGTGCCCCTGAACTTCGATCGCTCCTTTCTTCATCGCCACACCAACTCCAGGGCGCTGTTCGACCGCTCGGCGCCGATGCCTTCGAACAGGGCGGTCGCCGCCGCGTTGGATTCGTCGATTTCGGCCGAGGCCCAAGCCTTTCCGGCACGATGCAGTGAGCCCAGCGCCCGCCCCAGCAGGGCGCGAGCGATGCCGCGCCGGTGCGCGTCGGCGCGAACCGCGATCAGGCCGATGCGCGGTAGCCGAGTCGGCTGCGTCACCCGGCACAGCCCTGCATAGCGGCCGGCCTGGGCCGCCACTACATAGTTCGCGGGATCGATCGGCGGGGAGATCACCTCGGCCGGCATGGTCTGCCAACCGGCGGCGGCCTCGACTTCGGCGCGTACGGTGCGGTCCAGTTCGCGCAGTGAATGCGCCTCGGCCGCACCGAAATTCAGGATCTCGATACCCGGCGGCGATGCCGAATCGAGTCCCGTGATCGCCGGATCGGTGGGAACCCGGTATTCCCATTCGCGCCGTCGGATCGCGAGACCCGCCCGGCGCCAGTGCGCGGTCAGTTCGAGATCGGACTCGTCGACCACCGTGTAGAGCGGTGTGGGCAGGTCGGCCAGCATGGCGGCGGCGAGCCGATCGAAGGCGTCGGCCTGCCAGGAGTCGATGCTGAGAAACAGTCGCCCATCGGGCCGCGGCGATGCCTCGCCACAACCGACCATCCGGTCGCCCGTCAGCGCATGCCACTGCCGGTCCGCGATGCGCGTCACCATGAGTTCGGAAGAGTGCATTGTCGTCCCCTCTCGGGATCGCTCGGACGAGCACTCCCGATGACGACGTGCGTCAATCGTCCGATCGTGAGAACGGGGAGCGCCCAAGGAATGTCGTGAAAATGGGACTCACCCCCTCGCGTGATCAGGTCGGACCGCAGAAGATTAACAACTCCGATATCCGGCGCCAACCCATTTTCCGAACACCCCCCGCCCGAAGTCCGGAACGCCGTGATCGCCCGCGAAGATCGCCACATTCAGCCGATCGCCGCGATGATCACCGGCTGCCTACCCGGCCTTGCTGAGGCCGTCATCGGCAGCGCGATCATCGGCGCCGTCGTCCGATCGGCGGCGTGGCCAGCTCGGGGATATCGAATGACCCTGTAGCACAACATATTCAGCGATCCGCAGGGATCGTGCGCCGACGGGGTCCGGTGCGGCTCAGGCCAGGCCCGGATTGCCGTCGCCGATCGTGGTGTCCGCCGGGTCGCGGGTCGCCGGGAATCGAGTAGCGGGCAGGGCATCGTCGATCCACGAGATGATCTCGTCGGCCCAAGCCGTGATCGCGGCCCAATCGCGTAGATCGCCGTACGGGCAACCGAACAGGCGGATCAGCAGCCGGTTGCGCAGCTCAGGGGGCCGGACGACGACACCGGCGAAACCGCGATATCCCTTGCTGCCGGCCGAAGTCCGGCATTCGGTGACGACGGGCGGTGTGAGGCGTTTGAAGAACGCTCCCACCGGGCCACGCAGGGCCGGCCCCATGCCGACGCTGAACAACCAGTTCGGGCGTTGTCTCAAGGTGGTCGCATAGCGCTCGATGTAGTCGGCGAACCCGGGTAAAAAGCCTCCGTTGTGGATCGCGCTGCCCAGCACGACCGCCTCGAAGCCGCCGGGGTCCGGTGCCCGATCCACCGGCTCCACCCGGACGTGCAATCCCGCGTCCCGCATCCGGCGCGCCATGAACTCGCCGATCTGGGCGGTCGAACCCGCCGCGGAGGCGTAGACGATGAGTACCGTGTGCTCGCTCTGATCGGATGCCATAGACCAACTGTCCGTCCAGGGTGATCGTTCGGGCAGGGTCCTCGGTCCCATCGCTTAGGCGACCTTCGTCGTCGGCTTCTGCGGCAACGGATGCGATCCGGCGGCAGCGGGGACAGCCGGATGGCTCCGGTGCTGCTCGGGCGGTCCGCCACGCCGGCCGGAGCGCTCCTCGTCAGAGTGAGCGCTCGCGAACGATGCGGGCGATGTCGAGGTTGCGGACGCGGCGCAGTGCGGGAAGTTGGACGGTGATCGCGGCGGCCAGAACGGCTGACGCGACAAGTGCCGGTGTCGGCGAACTCATCGCCAATTCGAGACGGGCGCCCTGGTTTTCGTAGGTGGCCAGCAGCCTGCGGGCGAGCAGGATGCCACACCCGATGCCGAGCGGAATGCCGACCACGACGAGGACGAGATTCTCGGCGGCGATCAGGCGCGACAGCATGCCGGTACCCATGCCCGCCGCCCGCAGGGCGCCGAGTTCTCCCAGCCGCTCGCCGATGTTGGCCGACATCGCGTTGAAGAGCAGCGCCGCGGCCATGGCGGCGGCGAAAAGCAGCATGATTCCCACCAGCGTGTCGTACATCGCGAATGCCTGCCGCATGGCCGAGGCCACGGTGGCCGTGGAAAGGTACGCGACCGCACCGGGGATCGTGGTGAGCCGATCGGAGACGGCGCGCTCATCGGTCACGCCGGGCCGCAGTTTTACCAGCACGCCCGTATCCGGTACGGGACCGATAGCCTGCCGCAGGTAGTCGGCCGAAACGTACACAACCGGGGACAGCGGCTCGTCGACGAATCCGGCGATCGGTGCCGATAGGTGTTGTCCGGTAGCGGTATCGGCGACATCGACGGTGTCCCCGACCGAGACGCCCAGGGTGTCGTGCAGCCCCGAGCCGAGCAGTAAACCCTTGTCGGACAACTGGTTCGAACCGGACTCTGCGATGAACCGGTGCATCTGCGTCGCGGGCGGCAAGCTGATCACGAGGGTGTCGTAGTGACGATCCCCGGCCGAGAGTGCCACGTCGTAGCGGCCCATCGGCTCGGCCGCGGCGACGTCGGGGTCCTGCCGGACGCGGGTCAGCACCGAATCGGTAGAGCCGGGGGCGGTCGCGATCTCGCCGTCCTGCAGCATGATCCGGCCGTACTGCCGGTCGATGAGTGTCGCGACGGTGTCGCGCAACCCGGCGAACACCATCACCAGGCTCACCGAGACGGCCACACCGACGATGGTCAACACCGCGCGGCGACGATTCCGCAGCACGGCCCGCAGCATCATCCGCCAGCGTGCCGGTGCGCGTTCGAGCGGTGGAACGAGGCGTTCGAGGACGCTGCGTCCTCCGCGCCGGGACGGCGGCGCGACTCGCATGGCCTCGGCGGGCGACATTCGCGCTGCGGCCCGCGCGGGCGCCCACGCGGCAACGGTCGCGGCGGCCAGGGTCGCGGCGGAAGCGACGAACAGGATGCCCGGATGCCATGCGGTCACATGCAAGGGCAGTCCGAGAGCCTGGGTATAGCGGGTGGTGATCCAGCCGCCGAGTAGATAGCCCCCGGCCAGGCCGGGAACGATGCCGAGCACCGCGCACGCCACGCCGTATCCGAGGTAATGCCGGCGCAGTAGCCCGGCGGAGAAGCCGTTGGCAGCGAGGGTTCCGATGACTGCCCGCTGCGCTGCCACCACGCGGGACAGCAGCACGTAGGTACCGAGCACCGCTGCGGCCAGGAACAACCACGGCAACAGATTCGCGAAGGTCCCGAATGCCTCGACGTCGTCCTGCAACGCTCGATACGACGGCTGCTGATCGCGCGGGACAAGCTGCAGTCCGTGTGCTCGCGTGTAGCGTTCGACTGCATTGACCAGATCACCCGCCGCAGCACGATCGGTCGCGTACAACGCGACCTGTTCCACCGGATCGGGCAGATTCCGGACCAGATCGCGGTCGGGAAGGAACACGACGCCGAAGTGCTCGGGGGTGGTCATGATCTCCTGCGTGGAGCGGGCGGGCCAGAAGTACTCCGTCGACAACGCCGAACCCGCCACCGGAATCGCTTGCCAGCCGCCGGGATTCAGAAGTTCGACGCTGTCGCCGGGGTGCAGATCGTAGTGATCGGCGAGGTGCTGTTCGACCACGAGCCGGCCCGCCGACGGCAGTGTTCCCGACCGCATCGAGAGCCGGGAGACCTCGGGCTGTGACCCGTCCGGGATACCGATCGCGCGGCCGAGGAAGGTTCGCCCGCCGATGCGAATACCGACCTCGCTCTGATGCCTGACCTCGGCCACCGGCGCGCCCGGTAGCGCCTCGAATGCCGCAACGGATTGTCCGGCGCCCGGGCCGGAGACGACCGCGTCGGGCAGTCGTTGCGCACTGTAGGCCCGGGAGAAGGATTGATCGAGATTGCGGTAGGCGCTCGCGGCCGCGACGAACGCCGCGACGCCGATGGCCAGGACCGTGGCGACGGCCAGGAACTGCCAGCGCTGCCGCCATAGATCCCGGCGCAGCTTGCGCAGCAGCGTCCGGCCTACCACTGCAACTCCGACGCCTCGACCGGATGGTCCACCCACTCGGAACGGCTGATCTCACCCGACTGGAGCCACACCACGCGGTCGGCCATCCGGGCGATTTCGGAGTTGTGCGTCACGATCAGGACGGTGTGATGGCCCTCCCGCGCGAGACCGCGCAATACGGCCAGCACCTGTCGGCCGGTGGTGAGGTCGAGGCTGCCGGTGGGTTCATCGCACAGCAGCAGCGGCGGTTCCTTCACGATCGCCCGGGCGATGGCCACTCGCTGCTGCTGTCCACCCGACAGCTGTCCCGGAAATCGCTCGGCGACATCTGCGACACCGACGAGGTTCAGCGCGGCGCGACTGCGGGCGGCGGCATCCGGCCCCGTCAACTCCGCCAGTATTTCCACGTTCTCCAGCGCGGTCAAGGTCGGGACCAGATTGAAGAATTGGAAGACGAATCCGACGCGGTCCCGCCGGAAGGCGGTGCGCTGCTTGTCGTTCAGCGCGCCGATATCCATGCCCGCCACTTCGACGACACCACCCGAGGGCTCCTCGATCCCGCCCACCAGGTTCAGCAACGTGGTCTTACCCGACCCCGACGGACCCAGCATCACCACGAACTCGCCCGGCCGGATCTTCAGATCCACATCGCGCAGCGCGACCACCTGGCCCGCACCGGAACCGTAGGTCTTACCGACTCCTGTCATTCGTAGCGCGGGCGCACCCGATGCCGCGGCGGCCTCGGCCGCGAGCAACGGATCCGCGTGGGTGCGGCGATTCATGATCTCAGCGTCGCGAACCGGCTGTTACGGCGGGAAGGGCCGGTTGTCACATATCGTTGCCGAACTGGGTATTCGCCGGCCGAAGCGATCCCGCGCGCATGGATCCGCAACCCGCCCGTGAATGAGCTTGCATGATCGTGCATAATCATCACATGGCGGATACCTCGAGTGGGCCCGTGGTGCGGGTCGCGGTAGCTGGTGCGAGCGGATACGCGGGCGGTGAGGTCCTGCGTGTGCTGCTGGGGCATCCGGAGTACCGAGCCGGGCGCCTCGAGATCGGGGCGCTGACCGCGGGATCCAATGCCGGGACCAAGCTGGCGCAATTGCAGCCGCATCTGCTGCCGCTGGCCGATCGCGTCCTCGAGGCGACCACGGCGGAGGTGCTGGCCGGGCACGATGTGGTGTTCCTCGGGCTGCCGCACGGGCAGTCCGCGGCCATCGCGCAGCAGCTGCCGGAGTCCACGGTGATCATCGACTGCGGCGCCGATTTCCGGCTCACCGACCCGCAGGACTGGGAGACCTACTACGGATCCCCGCATGCCGGTAGCTGGCCCTACGGTCTGCCCGAGCTGCCCGGCGCGCGCGAACAGCTGCGCGGGGCCACTCGCATCGCGGTCCCGGGCTGCTATCCGACGGTGTCGAGTCTGGCCTTGGCCCCGGCGGTCGGGGCGGGCATCGTCGAACCGGATGTGACCGTGGTCGCCGTGAGCGGCACCTCGGGCGCGGGCCGCAAACTCGACGTGGGGCTGCTGGGTTCGGAGGTGATGGGCTCGGTCCGCGCCTACAACATCGCCGGCGCGCACCGGCACACCCCCGAGATCGCGCAGAACCTGAAGGCCGCGGCCGCGGCGACGGGCGCCGACATCGGCGATGTCACAGTCTCTTTCACGCCGGTGCTGGCCCCGATGCCGCGCGGCATCCTGGCCACCTGCACCGCGCGCCTGCGCCCCGACGCCGCGGGCGCGGTGGCCGACCTGGCCGCCGCCCGCGCGATCTACGACAAGGCATACGGCGACGAACCGTTCATCCACCTGCTGCCCGAAGGCGTACTGCCACAGACCGGTTCGGTGGTCGGTTCCAACGCCATCACCCTGCAGGTCGCCGTCGACACCGCCGCCCGCACGCTGGTGGTGATCGGCGCCATCGACAATCTGACCAAGGGCACCGCGGGCGCCGCGGTGCAATCGATGAATCTCGCTCTCGGTCTCGAGGAGACCGCCGGACTTTCCACCGTAGGAGTGGCACCGTGACCGACACCGATATCGCCGGCGGCAAACTGGTCCGCACCCAGGGTGTGACCGCACCGCTCGGATACCGGGCCGCCGGCATCGCAGCCGGCATCAAGGCCAACGGAAAGCTCGATCTGGCACTGGTTTTCAACGAGGGACCCGACTATGCCGCGGCGGGTGTGTTCACCCGCAACAAGGTGAAGGCCGCCCCGGTGCTGTGGTCGCAGCAGGTGCTCACCAGCGGGCGGCTGCGCGCGGTGATCCTCAATTCCGGCGGCGCCAACGCCTGCACCGGCCCGGGCGGATTCCAGGACACCCACGCCACCGCCGAGGAACTGGCGAAAGCGTTGAGCAACTGGGGAACCGAAACCGGCGCGGGCGAAATCGCGGTCTGCTCAACGGGTTTGATCGGTGACCGGCTGCCGATGGACAAACTGCTGCCCGGCGTGACCGAGATCGTGCACGAGATGGCGGGCGGCCTGTCCGGCGGCACCGACGCCGCGCACGCCATCATGACCACCGACACCGTGCCGAAGCAGACCGCGTTCCATCACGCCGACAAATGGAATGTCGGCGCGATGGCCAAGGGCGCGGGCATGCTCGCCCCGTCCCTGGCCACCATGCTGGTCGTAATCACCACCGACGCCGCCGCCACCCCGCAGCAGCTGGATACGGCGCTGCGCAATGCCACCCGGCTGACCTTCGACCGGCTCGACGTCGACGGCTCCTGCTCGACCAACGACACCGTATTGCTGCTGGCCAACGGAGCCAGCGGCGTCACCCCGAGCCAGGAGGAACTCGACGCCGCGGTGCTGGCGGTCTGCGACGACCTCGCCGCGCAGCTGATGGCCGACGCCGAAGGCGTCACCAAGCGCGTCGAGATCACCGTCACCGGTGCGGTGAGCGAGGACGAGGCGCTGATCGCCGCCCGCGCGGTCGCCCGCGACTCGCTGGTCAAGACAGCGTTCTTCGGTTCCGATCCGAACTGGGGCCGGGTGCTGGCCGCGGTGGGCATCGCCCCCATCGAACTGGATCCCGATCGGGTCACCGTGTCGTTCAACGGAAATCCGGTGTGCGTCAACGGAACCGGCGCTCCGGGCGCACGTGAGGTGGACCTGTCCGGGCCCGATATCGCGGTGCTGGTGGAACTGGGGCTCGGCGAGGGCACCGCGACCGTGCGCACCACCGACCTCTCGCACGGCTACGTCGAAGAGAATTCGGCCTACAGCTCATGACCACCGAAGCGACACCGGAGGTTCCGGTGACCACCCAGGACCTGTCGGCGCTGGACAAGGCGCACGTGCTGGCCGGCGCGCTGCCGTGGCTGCAGAAGTTTCGCGACAAGATCGTGGTCGTCAAATACGGCGGCAACGCCATGGTCGACGACACCCTCAAACACGCCTTCGCCGCCGATATGGCGTTCCTGCGCACCGTCGGCGTGCACCCGGTGGTGGTGCACGGCGGTGGCCCGCAGATCAGCGCCATGCTGAAGAAGCTGGGGCTGCAGGGCGAATTCCGCGGCGGCTTCCGCGTCACCACCCCCGAGGTGATGGATGTGGTGCGGATGGTGCTGTTCGGTCAGGTCGGCCGGGAACTGGTCGGGCTGATCAACGCGCACGGCCCGTACGCGGTCGGCATCTCCGGTGAGGACGCGCGGCTGTTCACCGCCACCCGCCGCACCGTCACCGTCGACGGCGAGCAGACCGATATCGGCCTGGTCGGCGACGTCACCGCCGTCAACCCGGACGCGGTGCTGGATCTCGTTCGCGCCGGGCGCATTCCGGTGGTCTCGACCATCGCGCCCGATGCCGACGGCGTAGTGCACAACATCAACGCCGACACCGCCGCCGCCGCGCTGGCCCAGGGCATCGGCGCGGAGAAGCTGGTGGTACTCACCGATGTCGAAGGCCTGTACACGAATTGGCCCGACCGCTCGTCGCTGACCACCCATATCGACACCGACGCCTTGGCCGCCCTGCTGCCGAGCCTGGACGCGGGCATGGTGCCGAAGATGGAGGCCTGCCTGCGCGCGGTGCAAGCCGGTGTCCCGACCGCACATGTGATCGACGGCCGGGTACCCCATGCGGTACTGCTGGAACTGTTCACCGGGGAAGGTATCGGAACGATGGTGACCCCACCCGAGACGGCAGGAACGACAACGTCATGAGCGACAACGTCATGAGCACAGAGCAATTGCAGCAGCGGTGGTCGTCCGCGCTGATGAACAACTACGGCACCCCGAAGGTGGCGCTGGTGCGCGGCTCGGGCGCGGTCGTCTACGACGCCGAGGGCAACCGCTACGTCGACTTCCTGGGCGGTATCGCGGTCAACAGCCTGGGCCACGCCCATCCGGCGATCGTGGATGCTGTCACCCAGCAGCTCGGCACCCTCGGCCACGTCTCGAATCTGTATGTGAGCGAACCGGTTCTGGAACTGGCCGAGAAACTGCTCGCGCATTTCGGTGACGGCAACGGCCGGGCGTTCTTCTGCAATTCGGGCACCGAGGCCAACGAGGCGGCGTTCAAGATCGCGCGCCTCACCGGGCGGCACAAGATCGTCGCCTGCGACGAGGCCTTCCACGGCCGCACCATGGGCGCGCTCGCGCTCACCGGGCAGCCGTCGAAGCGGGCGCCGTTCGAACCGATGCCGCCCGGTGTCGTGCACGTGCCTTACGGTGACGCCGCCGCGCTGGCCGCCGCGGTGGACTCCGATACCGCCGCGGTCTTCCTCGAGCCGATCATGGGGGAGAGCGGTGTGGTGGTGCCGCCGCTGGACTATCTGGCCGAGGCCCGCCGGATCACCTCCGAGCACGGCGCGCTGCTGATCCTCGACGAGGTGCAGACCGGAATCTGCCGCACCGGACCGTTTTTCGCGCATCAGGCCGCGGGCATCGTGCCCGATGTGATCACGCTGGCCAAGGGGCTCGGTGGCGGTCTGCCCATCGGCGCGGTGCTGGCGCAGGGCCGGGCGGCGGAACTGCTCACCCCCGGACTGCACGGCACCACCTTCGGCGGCAATCCGGTCAGCGCCGCGGCGGCGCTGGCGGTGCTGCGGACCATCGACGAGCAGGGGCTGGCCGCGCACGTCGAATCGGTCGGCAAGACGCTGATCGACGGCATCGAGGAACTCGGCCATCCGCTGGTCGACCACGTGCGCGGCGCGGGGCTGCTGATCGGAATCCAACTGACCGAGGACGTTTCGGCGAAGGTCGAGGCGGCCGCGCGTGCCGCCGGCTATCTGATCAACCCGCCGAAGCCGAATGTGATCCGGTTGGCCCCGCCGCTGATCCTGACCGAGGCGCAGGCGCAGGGCTTCCTCGCCGACCTGCCCGGCATCCTCGACGCGGCTTCCCAGGAGAGTGAGTGACCATGGTGCGGCATTTCCTGCGTGACGACGACGTCACGCCCGCCGAACAGGCCGAAATCTTAGCGCTGGCAGCGGAATTGAAGGCCGCGCCGATTTCCCGTCGGCCGCTGGAGGGGCCGCGCGGGGTGGGTGTGATCTTCGAGAAGAACTCCACCCGTACCCGGTTCTCCTTCGAGATGGGCATCGCGCAACTCGGCGGGCACGCGGTGGTGGTCGACGGCCGCGACACCCAGCTGGGCCGCGAGGAAACCCTCGCCGATACGGGACGGGTGCTGTCGCGCTACGTCGACGCGGTCGTCTGGCGCACCTTCGAACAGCACCGGCTCGACGAGATGGCCTCGGCGGCAACGGTTCCGGTGGTGAACGCGCTGTCCAACGAATTCCATCCGTGCCAGGTGCTGGCCGATCTGCTGACGTTGCGGGAACACAAGGGCGAACTCGCCGGGCGCAAACTCACCTACTTCGGCGACGGCGCGAACAATATGGCGCATTCGCTGCTGCTGGGCGGCGTCACCGCCGGACTGGATATCACCATCGCCGCGCCCGAGGGGTTCCAGCCGTACGACTGGGTGCTCGAGGCCGCCCGCAAACGGGCCGCCGAAACCGGCGCCACGATCACCCTGACCGAGGATCCGGTCGCAGCGGCCACCGGCGCCGACGCCCTGGTCACCGACACCTGGACCTCGATGGGACAGGAGAACGACGGCCTCGACCGGGTCGGCCCGTTCCGCCCGTTCCAGCTGAACACCGAACTGCTCGCCCATGCCGCCTCGGATGTGGTTGTGCTGCATTGCCTTCCGGCGCATCGGGGCGAGGAGATCACCGACGAGGTGCTCGACGGCCCGCACAGTGCCGTGTGGGACGAGGCCGAGAACCGGCTGCACGCGCAGAAGGCGCTGCTGGTGTGGTTGCTGGAGCGACGATCGGGCGGTGCGGCGTGAGCACCGCGAGAACGAACGGGTCGGGCGCCCGATCGGAGGGTCCGCGCACCGGCCCGGCCATCGCACGCACCCGCGCCGGGCGCCAGCAGCGCATCGTGGAACTGTTGTCCGCCAACGCGGTTCGCAGCCAGACCGAGTTGGCGGCCCTGCTCGCCGACGAGGGCATCGAAACCACCCAGGCCACCCTGTCGCGTGATCTGGACGAACTCGGCGCGGTGAAACTGCGCGCCGCCGACGGTGGCGCCGGCATCTACGTCGTCCCCGAGGACGGCAGCCCCGTGCGCGGCGTCACCGGCGGCACGTCCCGGCTCTCCAAACTGCTCGGCGACCTGCTGGTCTCCACCGACCACAGCGGCAACCTCGCTGTCCTGCGCACGCCGCCGGGTGCGGCGCACTTCCTGGCCAGCGCACTCGACCGCGCGGCCCTGCCCGAAGTAGTCGGCACCATCGCCGGTGACGACACCATCGCGGTCATCGCCCGCGAACCCATGACGGGTGCCGAACTGGCCGCGAAGATCGAACATTTGGCGTAGACGGCCGAATCGGAGATCGACCCGGCTCGGACGTCTGCTTCACGGCGCCAGCCCCAAGGCGGCTCGAAGCGCCGCCCGCCCGCGATCGGCGGCGCGGGGGTCGTCCAGCAGTTGAATCTCCTGGTTGACCGCCATCGTGATTCCGATGACAGTCGTGACCAGTTCGTCCACCGGGCGATGGGGGCCGTCCGATTCTGCTCGGCAGGCAACGATTTCGGATGCCAGCGCTGCGCGAGCGCCGTCCACGTACGCGCGGAGGCGATCGCGGAGCACTCCCGGCCGGCCGTCGAGTTCGGTCGAGGCCGCGGTGACGAAACAGCCTCCGGGAAAAGGGCATTCGGCCAGATAGGCGATCCAGTTGTCGATCAGCCGGCCCAGCCGTTCGGTGCCCGGCGGCAATCCTTCCAGCGGTGCGATCACCGCCTCGCGGAAGATCTTCCCGGCTTGTTCCAGGGCGGCGAGTTGCAGCTGTTCCCGCGAGCCGAAGGGGCCGACGACGCCGGCCTTGCTCATCTCCAGGCTCTCGGCGAGCGATCCGATCGTCACACCCTCCAGGCCCCTCAGCGAGGCCTGCTCGACGGCGACGGAGACGATGCGCTCTCGCGTGCGAGATGCGTCGACGGCGGAACGGCGAGGTGACATCCGTTCAGCATAGCGTCCGATCGTTCGCTATAGTCATTTGGCGAACGCTCGTATGCTAAACAGTGAAAGGTGTTGTGATGAGCGAACTTCTGCGGCTGGACGCGATGGCTCTGGCCCTGATCGGCCACGATGTGGTCACACTCGAGGACGCGGATCTCACCGCGCCGACGCCGTGCGCGGGATGGAATGTCGCCGACCTGATCACGCATATGAACGAGCGGCACGAGGCGGTCAACTCCTCCGTGCTCGGCACCTCGGCCGAATTCGCGGACGATCCGCGCGCCGCGTTCGCGCACGTCACGGCCCGGTGGGTCGCGGCGATCGAGCGCTCCGGTGAGGTCGTGGAACTGCCGCGGTCCGGCCCGCTCGCCACCGAACGAGTGCTGGGCATCCATCTGGTGGACATGCTCACTCACCGCTGGGACCTCGCGCGGGCGTTGCACCGTCCCTGTCCCGTCCCGCAGCGATTGGCGGCGGTGGCATTGCCGATCGCCCGGTCGATCACCGCGCCCGGCAGCCCGCTCACCGGCCCCGGCGGCGCCTACCGGCCCCGGCTGGCCGAGGACGAATCACGCCCGCCACTGGACCGTATCGTCGCCCTCCTCGGCCGCGACCCGGACTGGCGTGGCTGAGCGTCGAACGCTACGGCTTGCGGGCGACCGCGCCCCAGCAGTTGACCTGGGCGTCGAGCCAGGACGGGGGCTCGATGCCGGGACGCCAGCGGTTGACCGCGACCACGCCCGGATCCAGCAGTTCGAGGCCGTCGAAGAAGGCGGCGAATTCGTCGCGGGTGCGGGCCTGCGCGTACACGGCGCTGCGGCGATACATCTCGAGCGCCCGGTCCATCCCTTCCGGATCCAGATCGGCGGTGATGTGTGACGCGACGACGAACGAGCCGGGCGCGAGGTTGTCGAGCAGAGTCTCGAGGATGCCGGCCGGATTCTGTTCGGCGGACAGGAAATGCAGCACCGCGACCAGGCTCAACGCCACCGGACTGGCCAGATCGAGGGTCTCGCGCAATTCCGGTGCGGCCAGGATCGCCTCGGGATCGGTGAGGTCGGCCTGAATGTAGGCGGTGCGGCCCTCGGGCGATCCCGCGAGCAGGGCACGCGCGTGTGCCAGCACCACCGGGTCGTTGTCGACGTACACCACGCGGGCCTCCGGCGCGCGCTCCTGTGCCACTTGATGCAGATTGGGTTCGGTCGGGATGCCCGTGCCGATGTCGAGGAACTGCTTCACCCCGGCATCGGCGAGGGCGTCGACCGCGCGGTGCATGAATTGCCGGTTGTGCCGGGCCGCGATCCGTACCGTCGGAAAGCCTTCCATGACCTTCTCGAGGGCGCGGCGGTCGACTTCGTAGTTGTCCTTGCCGCCCAGTGCGTAGTCGTAGATGCGGGCACTGCTGGGCGCCTCGGCATCGGAGGTCGCACTGCTGTCGGACGCGTTCATTACATTCCTGTCGGCACGGGATCGTCTCGATCGGATGGTATTCGAAATCAAGCGCTCGTGCACGGATTCCGCGCCGACCGGAAGGCGTTGCCGATCAAAGGGTTTGGGGATCCGGAACGGCGGCCGCCGATGGTGCGGGCGACATTCCGGACCCGACGACCGAATCGGGCGAATCAGCCGGCGACCGCCGGAGCGAGCACCTCCTCGCACCACTGCCGGAAACCGGTGGGGGAGTAGGATTCCGGTGTGCGAGGCGTGTCGTAGAGGCCGTCGTCGACGGCGGCCGACATATCCGCCAGCCCCTGCGCCCAGGCCGCGCTCATCCCGTGCGCCGTCAGCGATGCCGTGTAGTCGGCCGCCGAGACCTGCTGGTAGCCGATCGGGCGGCCGAGTACCTCGGACATGATGCGCGCCATATCGTTGTGCGACAGATCTTCCGGACCGCGGATCTCCACGCTGTCCTGTCCGGTCCAGGAATCGTCGAGCAGCAGCCGGGCCGCGACGCCCGCGATATCCCGTGTGGCACAGGCGGGCAACCGGCGATCGCCGGATACGGTGCCGAAGAAGGTGCCGAGGTTCCGGATCGGATCGACCTGCCGCAGCATATTGTCCATGAATCCGGGCGGGCACAGCGACCGGTAATGCACTCCGCTGCTCTCGATCAGCGCGTCCATCGCGAAAATCGCCGAGATCTGGCCCGCCTTGCGGCCGTTGGCGCGACCGAGGCTCGACACGGCGACGATCCGGCCGATGCTGTCGAGCGCCTCGCACAGCGGCGTCACGAATTCCAGCAGGTGACCGGGCACGCTGGGCGCCGACGGATTCGGCGGAACCAGCCAGAACACGGTGTCGGCGCCCTTCACCGCGGCGGCGACGACCTCGCGATCGGAGGTCGATCCCTGGACCACCTCGACCCGCTCGCGGAGGTGCGGAGCCAGGCGCGCCGGATCGCGGGCGATCACCCGGATCGGCTGGTCGCTGCCGGCGACGAGATCGAGGACCTGGTGTCCGATACTGCCTGTAGGTGTGGTTACGACGATCATGAACTACTCCTGGACGAGTGCGACGTAAGTAAACTACACCGTACCGTTTACTTTGACGGAAGGGAAGACCGCATGGCGAGGCGTGGTGATCGGCTGCGCGAACACATCCTGTGGACGGCCAAGGACGTCTTCCTCGAGGTGGGGTTCGAGCGGACGTCGATGGATGTGCTGGCCGCGCGCGCCGAAACCTCGAAGCGAACCCTGTACGCGCATTTCGAGAACAAGGACGCGCTGTTCCTCGCCGTCGTCGACTTCGTGCGCGGGCTGCATCTGAACCGGCTGGGGACTCCCGAGGACTACGGTGACGACCGACTGGCCGCGGTGACCGGATACTGCGTCGGATTCCTCCGGTCGGTGGTGTGGGTCCAGTCGGTGCGCACCTGCCGGCTGGTGATCGCCGAGGCGGAGCGGGTACCGGCGGCCGCCGCCGATTTCTACGACGCCATCTTCGCGACCACCCGGCGCAATCTCGCCGCATTCGTGGCGGCGAAGTGGCAGCTGCCCGAATCCGAGGCGCTCGCCGCCGTCGACGAAATCTTCTCTCTCGCAATCCATCCGCGCTTCACGGCGGTCCTGTTCGGCATCGAGGAAGCGCCGGGCGAGTGGCCCGAACGGCAACCGGCCACGACCGATCCGGACCACGAGCGAATTCGCCGGATCGTCACCGGAGTACTCGGGCACGCCTGACGCGTCGAGTCGGTGAATCTGTCGGTGCCCGTCCGTAGGGTGTGCGCATGGCGCTGACCTTCGAGCGGTACTGCGATGAGATCGTTGCCCAAACCGACTTGCTGCGAGCCACAGTCGCGCATGCCGATACCGCGCTTCCCGTCCCGACGTGTCCGGGCTGGACCGTGGGCCAGCTGGGACGCCACCTCGGCGGTGCGCAGCGGTGGGCACGGGTGGCCGTGGCCGGCCGGGTTCGAGAACCGTTGCCGGAGGACGACTTCGCGTTCCGGGATCTGTCCGGATATCTGGACGAGGACCCCGAACAATTGCGTGATTGGCTCGCCGAGGGTGCCGCGGAGCTGTCCGCCGAACTGCTCGAGGCGGGGCCCGGCCTCGCGCTCTGGACGCCGGTGCCGGTCGTGCCGACCACGGACTTCTATGCCCGCCGCTTCACCCACGAAACGCTGATCCATCGCGCGGATGCCACGCTCGCGCTGGGTGCCGAATATCACGCCGCGCCGGATGTGGCCGCGGACGCCATCGACGAATGGCTGGAACTGGGCTCGCTGCCGGTGATGTTCGACTACAAGCCGGAGGCGCGGGAACTGCTGGGGCCCGGTCGCACGCTGCACTTCCATGCCACCGACACGTCCGAGGAGCTGCAAGCCGAATGGATCGTCGATCTCACCGGCGACGCCATCGGCTGGCGGCGCGCCCACGAGCGCGCCGCGGTCGCGATTCGCGGGCCGCTCACCGAACTCCTGCTGGTGATCTATCGGCGCCGGCCGGTCGAGGACGCCGATATCGAGATCCTGGGCGACCGGGAACTGTTCGACTTCTGGCTCGATCGGGTCAGCTTCGGGTGAGTAGCGGGCCCGCAACGAGCCGCAGGCCCGGCGCTCGGGTCCCGCGGCTCAGGCCAGCGGATACTGCCCGGGCGGGTAGTTCCCGCCGAAGCCGCCGCCCGGCGTGCCCGCGCCGCCCGCGCCGATGAGGTCGGAGATGAGGGTGATCACCGATTGGCCGATCGCCAGCACGTCCGAGCCGATCGTGCCGAAATAACCCGCAAACGTGGAGAGCATGGGTCCGCCTTTCCCGGGGCATCTGGGGTCGTTCGCTATCAGGGTGACATATCGGTGATACCCGGTTGCGGCAATCTCATTGACGCTCACGGGTTTCGGGGTGAATGTCCGCGGTTGTCCGATCCGCGGTCCGGGCCGGCCGGGGCGCCGGGGCGCCCGGACGGGAATGTCCCCACCCCCGGTTATGAATGGGATTGCATCATCATGCATAATCATTTGCAGTTGATGTGAGCCGTCCGAGGGCGGGTAGCGGCGGCACATCGCACCGGTGACATCGCGCACCCCCTACGCATACGCACGAACCTGAGGAGCATCAGATATGGCCGATCGCGTCGTACTCGCCTATTCCGGCGGGTTGGACACCTCCGTTGCCATCAGCTGGATCGGCAAGGAGACCGGGGCCGAGGTGGTCGCCGTCGCGATCGATCTGGGTCAGGGCGGCGAGGACATGAACGTGGTGCGCCAGCGCGCACTGGACTGCGGCGCGGTCGAGGCCATCGTGGTCGACGCCCGCGACGAATTCGCCGACGAGTACTGCCTGCCGACCGTGCAGGCCAACGCCCTCTACATGGGCCGCTACCCGCTGGTGTCCGCGATCAGCCGCCCGCTGATCGTCAAGCACCTGGTCGAGGCGGCCGAGTACCACGGCGCGACCACCGTCGCGCACGGCTGCACCGGTAAGGGCAACGACCAGGTTCGCTTCGAGGTCGGCATCGGCGCGCTAGCGCCCGATCTGAACGTCATCGCCCCCGTGCGCGACTACGCGTGGACCCGGGAGAAGGCCATCGCCTTCGCCGAGGAGAACGCGCTGCCGATCACCGTCAGCAAGAAGTCGCCGTTCTCGATCGACCAGAACCTCTGGGGCCGCGCGGTGGAGACCGGTTTCCTCGAGGATCTGTGGAACGCGCCGACCAAGGACGTCTACGACTACACCGTCGACCCGACCGTCAACTTCGAGGCGCCCGACGAACTGATCGTCACCTTCGACAAGGGTGTGCCGATCGCGATCGACGGCCGCCCGGTCAGCGTGCTCGAGGCCATCACCGAACTCAACAAGCGCGCGGGTCGCCAGGGCGTGGGCCGGCTGGACATGGTCGAGGACCGCCTCGTCGGCATCAAGAGCCGCGAGATCTACGAGGCGCCGGGCGCCATCGCGCTGATCACCGCGCACCAGGAACTCGAGGCCGTCACCGTCGAGCGCGAACTCGGCCGCTACAAGCGCCAGGTCGAGCAGCGCTGGGGCGAGCTGGTCTACGACGGCCTGTGGTTCTCCCCGCTCAAGCGGGCCCTGGACGCCTTCGTGCGCGACACTCAGCAGCATGTCTCCGGTGAGGTGCGCATGGTGCTGCACGGCGGCAATGTCGTCGTCAACGGCCGCCGCAGCGAGGAGTCGCTCTACGACTTCAACCTGGCCACCTACGACGAGGGCGACAGCTTCGACCAGTCGCTGGCCAAGGGCTTCGTCCAGATCCACGGCCTGTCCTCCAAGGTCGCCGCGCGCCGGGACCTGTCCAAGAAGTAGGAAACCGGCGGGCTCGGCCGCACGATCGGCCGAGCCGTGCGTCCGGTCGGGAGCAGCGGCAGCCGGTCGTCGCCGCGATGCCGGATCGCCTCCGGCGGGGAGTCGCCGTGATCCGGCCGCACCCACTCCTCGCCGAGCGTGTACATCCGTGATGCGGAGTCCGGCGCCGCACCAGCCGCGGAGTAGCCTGCCACCGGGTGAAACCGCACGACCGCAGGGTGCGCATCGTGTAGAAGGCGACGCAGCCCGAACGGGAGGAGATGTCCGTGCGCAGTGACGACGACAGCTGGGATATCACCGAAAGTGTCGGCGCGACCGCCATCGGTGTGGCCGCGATGCGGGCGGCCGAGACCCGGCGCCGCGATGCGCTGTTCCGTGATCCCTACGCCGCGCGTCTGGTCGAGGCCGCCGGTTCGGGCTGGAGCCACATCATGCGCGCTCAGGTCGCGGCGACATCGGCCGGTGCGGATCCCGCCGGCGAGGGCGGGCCTGCCTACAGCTCGCTGGCCGCGATGCTCATCGCGCGCACGGTGTACTTCGACGAGTACTTCGCTGCCGCCTCCGCCGCCGGTATCCGGCAGGTCGTGATCCTCGCGAGCGGACTCGACGCCCGCGCTTATCGGCTCGAATGGCCTTCCGGCGCTGTGGTTTTCGAGATCGACCAGCCGAAGGTGCTGGAGTTCAAGAACTCCGTGCTCGCCGATGAGCAACCCGCCGTCGACCGGCGCGCGATCGGCGTGGATCTGCGCCAGGATTGGCCGAAGGAGCTGTGGGACAACGGTTTCGATCCCACCGCACCGACCGCCTGGCTGGCGGAGGGACTGCTGTGTTACCTGCCCGGCGAGGCGCAGGACCGGCTGTTCGGCGATATCGCGGCGCTCAGCGCGCCCGGCAGCCGGATCGCCCTGAACATCGGGCGCGGGCGGAGCGAGGATTCGCCCGCACTGCAAGCGATGCGGGAGCGTCGCAAGCGACTGCTCGCCGAGGCCGGGATCACGCTGAACCTCGAAGAACTCTGGTACCCGTGGGAGGGCCGTACCGACCCGCGCGACTGGTTCACCGCGCAAGGCTGGGCCGTGACGGCCGGCGATCCGGTCGCCGTTCTGTCCGACCACGGCCGCGAGCAGCCCGAGGCCGCTCGCGCCGAACTGAACCGCCACATTCTGATGACCGCCACACGAGGAGACGAGAACCGATGAGCCAAGCCACCAACGAGGGCGCGCTGTGGGGTGGGCGTTTCGCCTCCGGCCCCGCCGCGGCCATGGCGGCGCTGAGCAAATCGACCCATTTCGACTGGGCGCTGGCGCCCTACGACATTCGTGCGTCCAAGGCCCACGCTCGTGTGCTGCACAAGGCCGGACTGCTGTCGGAGGCCGATCTGGCGGGCATGCTGGACGGACTCGACCGGCTCGCGGCAGATGTCGCCTCCGGCGCCTTCACTCCGGCCGAATCCGATGAGGATGTGCACGGCGCGCTCGAGCGCGGTCTGATCGATCGGGTCGGCGCCGAACTCGGCGGCCGGTTGCGCGCGGGGCGCTCCCGCAACGATCAGGTGGCCACCCTGTTCCGCATGTGGCTGCGTGATGCGGTGCGCCGCATCGCCTTCGGCGTGCTCGAGGTCGTCGACGCCCTGGTCGAGCAGGCCGCCGCGCATCCGGATGCGGTGATGCCCGGCAAGACCCACCTGCAGGCGGCCCAGCCGGTGTTGCTGGCGCACCAGCTGCTCGCCCACGCGCACCCGCTGCTGCGCGACGTCGACCGGCTGCGCGATTTCGACAAGCGCGCGGCGATCTCCCCGTACGGTTCGGGCGCGCTGGCCGGATCGTCGCTGGGGCTCGATCCCGAGGCCATCGCCGCCGACCTGGATTTCGATGCGGCCGCGGCCAATTCGATCGATGCGACCTCCGCGCGCGACTTCGCCGCCGAGGCCGCCTTCGTCCTCGCGATGATCGCGGTCGATCTGTCGCGCATGGCGGAGGAGATCATCATCTGGAGCACACCGGAATTCGGCTACATCACCCTCGCCGATGCCTGGTCCACCGGATCGTCGATCATGCCGCAGAAGAAGAATCCCGACGTGTCGGAGCTGACCCGCGGTAAGGCCGGGCGCCTGATCGGCAACCTCACCGGCCTGCTCGCCACCCTCAAGGCGCAACCGCTGGCCTACAACCGGGACCTGCAGGAGGACAAGGAGCCGCTGTTCGATTCGGTGGCGCAGCTGGAACTTCTGCTGCCCGCCATCGCCGGTCTCGTCTCCACCCTGACCTTCCATACCGAGCGGATGGCGGAACTGGCGCCCGCCGGGTACACCCTGGCCACCGATATCGCGGAATGGCTGGTGCGCCAGGGCGTTCCGTTCCGCGTGGCGCACGAGGCGGCCGGTGCGTGCGTGCGCGCCGCCGAGGCCCGGGGCGTCGGGCTGGACGAGCTCACCGATGCCGAGTTCGCCGCCGTGGATCCGGCGTTGACGCCGCAGGTACGCGAGGTGCTCACGGTGCAGGGGTCCATCGCCTCCCGCAACTCCCGCGGTGGCACCGCCGGGGTGCGGGTCGCCGAACAGCTGGGCGAGGTCCGCGGCACCGCCGCCGAAGCACGTACCTGGTTGCGCTGACCCAGCGGGTGGTTGCCCGCGCTTCGGTCACCGCGCCCGATATCGTGCGCGCATGATGTTCCTCTTTCTCGGATTGGCCATCGTGACCGAGGTGTCGGCGACGGTGTCGCTGAAGCTGTCCGAGGGGTTCACCAAGCTGGTGCCCTCCCTCGTCGTGGTGGTCGGCTACGTGGCGGCGTTCATCTTCCTGTCGCAGGCGCTGAAGCGGGGGATGTCGGTCGGTGTCGCTTACGGGGTGTGGTCGGCGATCGGGGTGGCGCTGGTCGCCACGATCGGCGTGCTGTTTCTCGACGAGCCGCTGTCCGCGGTGCAGATCGGCGGCATCGCGCTGCTGATCGCCGGGGTGCTGGCGCTGGAACTGGGCGGCGCGCACTGACGCGCGCTCAGTCCTGAACGCGCACAGCGTATTCCGCCCGCTCGAGCGCGTCGAGAACATCGTCGCGATGGGCGGGGCCGCGGGTCTCGAGGGTCAGCTGCACCTCCACCTCGTCGATGGCCAGAACGGCGGGAGTGCGCGAATGCACCACGTCGAGCACATTCGCGCCGGTGCCGGCGACGGCATCGAGCAACCGGCTCAGACTGCCCGGCCGATCCGAAATGGTGATCCGCACGGCGAGGTAGCGCCCGCCGGTGCTGAGCCCGTGGCCGATGATGCGAGTGAGCAGGATCGGATCCACATTGCCGCCGGAGATGATCGCGCAGACCGGTCCGCGCAGGCGCAGTTCCTCGGCGGGCAGGCTCAGCAGCGCCGCGACCGCCGCCGCGCCCGCCGGTTCCACGACGAGTTTCGCCCGTTCCAGGCACAGCAGCACGGCCGCCGAGAGCGTGTCCTCGCCGACGGTGACGATCGTCGGTTGATGGGCGATGACATGGGCGAACGGCACCTCACCGGGTCGCCCGACGGCGATGCCGTCGGCGATGGTCGACATACGCTGCAGGGCAACGGGTTCCCCGGTACGCAGCGAATCGGGCCAAGCTGCCGCCAGCGCCGCCTGCACGCCGATCACCCGCACCTGCGGTGCGACCGGGTGCAGCGCCGCGGCGACCCCCGCGAGCAGTCCGCCGCCCCCGGTCGGCACCAGTACGGTCCCGACGTCCGGAAACTGTTCCAGCAGTTCCGATCCGACGCTCGCCTGGCCCGCGACGATATCCGGATGGTCGAAGGGATGGATCAGCGTCGCCCCACTGCGATCGGCGAATTCCTGGGCCGCGAGCAGCGCCTCGTCGACCGTCTCGCCCACCTGATGAACGGTGGCGCCGTAGGCGCGAGTGGCGACGAGTTTGGGCAGAGGCGCTCCCACCGGCATGAACACCGTCGAGGCGATGCCCAAAGTCGTTGCGGCCCAAGCGACTCCCTGCGCATGATTGCCGGCGCTCGCGGCCACCACCCCGTGGGTGCGTTCTGCCGGGGCGAGATTCGCGATCCGGAAGTACGCGCCGCGCGGCTTGAACGACCCCGTCCGCTGCAAATTCTCGCATTTGAGCCGCACATCGGCGCCGGTCCGCTCGGACAGCACCCGCGAGGCGATCACCGGGGTGCGGCGGATGACGGGCGCCAGCATCTGCCGGGCCGCGCTGATGCGATCGAATCCGATCAGCTCCATGCGGCCATGCTGCCAGACACCTGCGGTGAATCTCCGCAGCCGGGCGCGCGATGGTGGTGTGAGCCGGCCCGCAAAATCCGCACGATGCGGGGTAATTGAACGCACACCGCTGAATGCGCTTTTGAAAGGCGGAATTAAGTAGCCTGGGGGAATGCAGTTGTCGCGATTCACCGATCTGGGGCTGCGGGCGATGATGCGGCTCGCGGTGAGCAGCGGCGTCGAGGAGCGGGTTACCGCGAAGCTGATCGCCCGGCAGGTCAACGCCTCCGAGCACTACGTCGCCAAGGCCGTCACCAAACTCTCCGAGCTGGGCCTGGTGGCCTCGCAGCGCGGCCGCGCCGGTGGCATCTTCCTCACCGACGCCGGTCGCACCGCCACCGTCGGGCAGATCGTGCGCGGCCTCGAGGGGGCGGCCGAGGTGGTCGACTGTGTGGGCGAGCACCCGTGCCCGATGGCCGGGGCGTGCCGCCTGCGGCGGATCCTGGCGGAGGCGCAGGAGTCGTTCTATCGAGAACTCGACCGCTACACCCTCAGTGATCTGGTCGATCAGCGCACACAGCAATTACTGCATCTGTCGGCGTCCCCGAAATTGCCGTTCGGCGGTTTCGCGGCCGATATTCCCGCCGTGTCCTGACATCATCGCATCCTCGTAATGCGCTGTGCACCAACATCTTCGGGAGCACAGCGCATTTCGCTGTATTCGAACGAAAATGTGGCGGGGACAACATAATCCGCACCCGGAACCGTAATTGAACACACGGGCTCAAAAATGGATTCGAGGCACCCGAAATGGTTACCGTGGAATTCGCCCGGTGATGCACCGGAATTGTTGCTCGAAGAGGAGTTTCACCATGACGACCGCGTCGACATCGGCCCTGGACACCAGCGCCGAACTGGAACCGCATCACGCCGAGATCGTGCGGGCGACCCTGCCGGTGATCGGGGCGCGGATCGACGACATCACCGCCGAGTTCTATCGGCGTCTCTTCGCGGCACACCCCGATCTGCTGCGCAACGTCTTCAATCGCGGCAACCAGGCCCAGGGGGAGCAGCAGCGCGCGCTGGCCGCCTCGATCGCCACGTTCGCCACCCACCTCGTCGATCCGAACCTGCCGCATCCGCGCCAGCTGCTGGCCCGCATCGGGCACAAGCACGCCTCGCTCGGGGTGGTGCCCGACCAGTATCCGATCGTGCACGAGCATCTGTTCGCGGCGATCGTGCACGTGCTGGGCGAGGCGGTCACCCCCGAGGTCGCGGCCGCCTGGGACCGGGTCTACTGGCTCATGGCCGACACCCTGATGGGATTCGAGAACGAGCTGTACTCGGGCGCCGGTGTCGAACCGGGCGCGGTCTTCCGTGAGGTCCGGGTGGTGCAGCGCGTCGAGGACCCCGCCGAGACCGTCACCTTCGTCGTGGAATCCGCCGACGCGGCCGCGCCGCTTCCCGACTTCGTTCCGGGACAATATGTTTCGGTCGGCGCCGATCTGCCCGACGGCGCCCGGCAGTTGCGCCAGTACAGCCTCGTCAACGCTCCCGGCGCGGGCCGGCTGGCCTTCGCGGTGCGCCGTGTCACCGCCGTCGGCGACCGCCCCGAGGGTGAGGTGTCGTCGTGGCTGCACACCGACGTCGAGGTGGGCGACCGGCTGCAGATCACGCTGCCGTTCGGCGATCTGACCATCGACACCGCCGCGCGGACGCCGCTGGTGCTCATCTCGGCCGGTATCGGCGTCACCCCGATGGTCGGAATCCTGGAATATCTCGCGGCCGCCGGGTCGCCGCGCCGCGTGCTGGCGCTGCACGCCGACCGCGCCGCGTCCACGCACCCGCTGCGCGGCACCCAGGCCGATCTGGTCGCCGGTCTACCGGATGCCGAGCTGCACGTCTGGTACGAGGAGCCCACCGCCGGTGCGCACGCGGGCCTGCTGTCGCTGGCCGGTATCGACCTGCCCGAGGACGCCGACATCTATCTGTGCGGCGGCACCGGTTTCCTGCAGGCGGCACGGGCCCAGCTGAAGGCGGCCGGTGTGTCCGACGAACGGGTCCACTTCGAGCTGTTCGCGCCCAACGACTGGCTGCTGGATCTCTGAGCGGTCAGCGGCCGGCGCGCGCCGCGGCGAGCACTCCGTGCAACCAGGGAGTGAAATCCGCTGGGGCGGAGGCGATATCGGCCTCCAGTCGATCGGGCTCCGCCCAGCGCACCGCGGCCACCTCGGCCGGGTCGGGATGGTCGGGCACGCCGGCGAACTCGCCGATCAGCACATGATCCCACTCGTCCTCGACCCGCCCGGTCGCCGGATCTTCGGCCCGATAGCGATAGACGCCGACCTCGCGCAGTTCCGCCCTCACCCGCAGTTCCTCACCCAGCCGGACCGCGGCGGCCTCGGCGAGGGACTGCCCCGGCGCCGGATGTCCGCAGCAGGTGTTGGACCAGCGCAGCGGGAACCGGGTCTTGACCGTGGCCCGCTGCTGGAGCAGCACCCGGCCGTCCGGCCCGAACAGCAGCACCGAGAACGCGCGGTGCAGCCGCCCGGGCGCGGTGTGGGCATCGGACACCGGGCAGATTCCGGTCGCGCGGCCCTGCTCGTCGACCAGTTCGACGGGCAGGGACTCGCGGTCGACCGTGCTGTCGGTGGGCAGGGACTCGCGGTCGACCATGCTGTCGGTGGAGGTGATGTGGGTGCCGGTCACGGTCCCACCTTATCGGCGGCTGTCACCAGGTGAAGGAACCTGCCCTCGCGATATGCGATCGGCCACGCCGGTGCCACCGCAGCCGGCCCGGGCCTCCGCCGGCCGCTCGCCGGGGCCGATATCGCTGGGGAAGCCCGCGCGGCGATCGGCCCGGGCGATGGCCGAAATCGCCGGCGCGGTGAATTCCTCTCCGCGGGAGAGGCCTTCGGGCGCCATCGCGGCCAGGTCGCCTACCGGCCGGGGCACGGTCGGCGATGCGGGACCGAATTCGCGAAAACGTGGCGCCGCCTGCCGCATCCGCACCCCGTCCGTGCGCAACCTGTGATCGCGGATGGGACCGATCACACCAGGCCCGCAGTAGGCTGTCGATGTGGCAGGCTCGACCCGCACGCAGGGGGCGTGAAGGTGTGAGCGCAGGGCGCAAGGGCTGGGAGTGGTTGTGAAATTCGATACGAGAACCCTGACGGGACCGGCGCGACGGTTGATGGCGACCGCGCAGAACGGTCTCGAGGTCATCCGTTTCGGCGGCCTCGCCCACGATGTGGAGTCCTCGCCCTTCGAGGTCACCGAGCGCAAGCGGATGTACCGGCTGCGCCACTACTTCCCGGACGACCCGTCCGCCGACCGGCCCGTCGCGCTGCTGGTGCCGCCGCTGATGGTCAATGCCGACATCTACGACGTCAACGCCGAGGGCGGCGCTGTCGGTATCCTGCATCGCGCCGGAATCGATTGCTGGGTACTGGATTTCGGCTCGCCCGCCACGGAGGAAGGTGGCTGGCAGCGCGATCTGGCCGACCACGTCCTCGCCCTGTCGAGCGCGATCGACACGGTCAACGAACTGACCGGCCACGGCGTGCATCTGATGGGGTACTCGCAGGGCGGCATGTTCGCCTACCAGGCCACCGCCTTCCGCTACGGCAAGGGCGTGCAGAGCATCGTCACCTTCGGCAGCCCGGTCGACATCGTCGCGGGACTGCCGTTCGGACTGCCCTACGGGCTGGTGTCGGAGGTGGCCGATTTCGTCGCCGACCACGTCCTCACCCGGTTGCCGATCACCGATGCGATGGTGCGCGTCGGTTTCCAGTTGCTCGACCCGGTGAAGACGGCGAAGGCCCGCATCGACTTCCTGCGCCAGCTGCACGACCGAGAAGCGTTGCTGCCCAAGGAACGTCAGCGCCGCTTCCTCGAACACGACGGCTGGGTGGGCTATTCCGGACCGGCGGCGGCCGATCTGCTCAAGCAGTTCGTCGCGCACAACCGAATGATGTCCGGTGGCTTCGTCATTCGCGATCAGCCGATCTCGCTGGCCGAAGTCAAATGCCCCATCCTCGCCTTCGTCGGCGAGGTCGACGATATCGGCCAGCCGGCCGCGGTGCGCGGCATCGTGCGCGCGGCGCCCAATGCCGAGGTCTACGAGGCCACGCTGGTGGCCGGGCATTTCGGCCTGGTGGCGGGCAGTACCGCCACCAACCAGACCTGGCCGCTGGTGCGCGACTGGGTGAACTGGCTGGGCGGGAACGCCGACCTGCCCGAACAGATCGCGCCCATGCACGAGCACGTCGCCGCCGACCGCCAGACCACCGCGGCCACCCGGGTCGTGCACACCGCGGCCACGCTGGCCGAGGCCGGCGCCGGAATCGGCGCGGCGTTCGGCAGCCTGGCCGGAAACGCGCTGCGCGGCTCCAAGGAGCTGACGGGGGAGGCCGCCCGTGCGCTGCCCCGGCTGACCCGGCTCGGCATGATCCAGCCGCACACCCGGATCTCGCTGGGCCGCCTGCTCGCCGAACAACAGCGCAGCGCGCCGATGCGCGAGCTGTTTCTCTTCGACGACCGGGTGCACACCCACGCCGCGGTCGGCGCCCGCATCGACAACGTGGTGCGCGGGCTGATCTCGGCGGGCGTGCGCCCCGGCACCCGCGTCGGAGTGCTGATGGAAACCCGCCCGAGCGCGCTGGCCTCGGTCGCGGCACTCTCGCGGATCGGGGCGGTGGCGGTGCTACTGGCGCCCGGCGGCGAGACCGCGCGGGCGGTCGAATCGACCGGGACCACGGTGATCGTGGCCGATCCGGAGAACCTGTCGGCCGCGGCCGCCGCCGGAACCCGGGTCCTGGTTCTCGGCGGCGGCAATGCCCGCACGCTCGACATCCCGGACGGCGCGGATGTCGTCGACCTGGAGCAGGTCGACCCGGCGGCGGTGGACCTGCCGGGGTGGTTCCGGCCCGATCCCGGATTGGCGCGCGAGCTGGCGTTCATCCTGGTCACCGGTACCGGCGACAAACTCGACCTGAAGTACATCACCAACCACCGGTGGGCGCTGTCGGCCTTCGGCACCGCGACGGCGGCCGACCTGGACCGTCGCGATACGGTGTATTGCCTTGCGCCGCTGCATCATTCGTCGGGCCTGCTGGTGAGTCTGGGCGGTGCGGTGGCCGGTGGCAGCCGGATCGCGCTGGCCCGCTCGCTGGATCCGCCCAGCTTCGCCGCGGAGGTGCACCGCTACGGGGTCACCGTGGTCACCTACACCTGGACCATGCTGCGCGACATCCTCGATGTGGAGACCTTCCCCGCCGGCCATTCGCATCCGATCCGGCTGTTCATCGGCTCCGGCATGCCGGCCGGTCTGTGGCGGCGCACCACGGAGCGGTTCGCGCCCGCGCGGGTGCTGGAGTTCTACGCCTCCATCGAGGGTGACGTCGTGCTCGCCAATGTGGCGGGCGTGAAGATCGGCTGCAAGGGCCGGCCGGTGCCGGGCACGGCGAAGGTGGAACTGATCTCCTACGATCCGATCGCCGAACAGATCGTCACCGACACCCGGGGCTTCGCGCGCCGTGCCGCCGACAACGAGGTGGGCCTGCTGATCGGGCGGGCCGCCGACACCGTCGACATCTCCCGCGGCGGCCTGCGTGGGGTCTTCACCGCCGGTGATGCCTGGATGCCGACGGAAAATCTGTTCCGCCGCGACAGCGACGGCGACTACTGGCTGATGGACCGCCGCGACACCGTCATCGCGACCGCCCGTGGGCCGGTCTACTCCCAGCCGATCGTGGACGCGCTCAACGACATCACGGCCGTCGATATGGAGGTCGCCTTCGGCCGCCGCACCCCGAGCACCACGCTCGCGGTCGCCGTGGTGAGCGTGCGCGCGGGCCACCGCCTCGAACCCGCCGACGTCACCGAGGGCCTGCGCCCCCTCGACCCCGCCCAGCGTCCCGACATCGTGCAGGTGGTCGACGAAATCCCGCGCAGCTCGAGCTTCCGTCCCGCCACCCACGCGGTGCGATCGGCCCTTCGCCTGGAACCGAACGAGAACACCTGGTACTACAACCGGGAATCGGAGAGCTACGAAGTGCTCACCCCGGAGGTCGCGGCCGCACTGCTGGGATAGGTGCCACGAGGTCTCCCACGCTCACACCGTGAACGCGGTGACCGTCTCGATGACGCGCGCGACCTGCTGATCGCTCAGATCCGGCCACAGCGGCAGGCGCAGCAGAGTCGCCGAGAATTCGTCGGTGCGCGGACAGGGAACGGTGGTGCGGCCGAGTTTCTGCCCGGCCGGGCTCGAATGCAGCGGCACGTAGTGGAACGGGGCCGAAATGCCTTGTTCGCGAAGGTATCCGATCAACGCGTCGCGGGTGTCCTCGGTGGGGGTGCGCAGGTAGTACAGATGCGCGGTGTGCTCGCGATCGTCCGGTACCCGCATCAGCCGCACGTCGTTGCGTGCTGCCCACTGCGGCAGTGCGGCGGCGTAGGCGTTCCACACCCGCATGCGCCCGGCCTGGATCCGGTCGAATTCGGCCAGCTGCGCATCGAGCACCGCGGCATTCAACTCACTGGGAAGATAACTCGATCCGATGTCCTGCCAGGAGTACTTGTCGACCGCCCCACGCAGGAACCGGGCCCGGTCGGTGCCCTTCTCGCGGATGATCTCGGCGCGCCCCATCAGGATCTCGTCGGTGAGCAGGAGGGCCCCGCCCTCACCGCAGTGCACGTTCTTGGTGTCGTGGAAGCTGAGCGCGCCCACCGTGCCGATCGTGCCCAGCGGCCGTCCGCGCCACCGCCCGCCGAGGCCGTGCGCGGTGTCCTCGACGATGGCCAGGCCGTGCACCTCGGAAATCTCGAGCAGCCGGTCCATATCGGCGCCCACTCCGCCGTAGTGGATGACCACGATCGCCTTGGTGCGTTCGGTGACCGCCGCGGCCACCGACTCCGGATCGAGGTTGCCGCGCTCGTCGATATCGGCGAAGACGCAGGTGGCCCCGCGCATCGCGACCGCCGTGGCGGTGGAGGTGAAGGCGAAACTGGGCACGATCACCTCGTCGTCGGGCCCCAGTTCGAGCAGCAGCCCGGCCATCTCCAGCGCATGGGTGCACGAGGTGGTCAGCAGGGTGTGCGGGGCGCCGGTGATGGCGCGCAATTTCGCCGTCGCCGCCGCGGTGAACGGCCCGTCGCCGTGACTGTGGTCGGAGGCCAGGACGGCGGCCAGATTTGTCAGCTCGGCCTGGGCGCGGTAGGGACGGCTGAAGAGGATGCGGTCAGTGCTCACCCGGATTGTGTCCCCCGATTGCTGCGGCCGTGGTCGGAACCCGCGCCTCGGCATGCGGACGCGGTGTCGGGGAATCTACCGTCAGATACAGCGGTTTGCCCACCAGCACGTGCAACGCCACACCCAGATACTCCGCGATCAGGCCGAGCGAGAACAGGATCGCGCCCGAGACCAGCAGCAGCACCACGATGATCGAGGCCCAGCCCTCGGGGTCGTGACCGTTGCCGAACAGGGCATTCCAGATCACCACGGCGGCCATCACCGCACCACCGGCGGCCAGGGTCACGCCCAGCAGGCTCACCAGGCGCAGGCCGCGGGTTCCGCTGCACAGCACCATCTTCCAGAACAGCGAGAACAGCCGGCGGTAGTTGTAACCGGACTCTTCGCGGCCCTCCGCGCGCAGGACCACCGGCGCCTGCGCGGTGTTGTCCACCACCCAGGTCAGCGCCACATCCAGATACACCCCGTTGGAGGCGACCTCGGCGAGCTGACGGCCGATATCGCCGCGGATCAGCCGGTAGCTTTCGAAACGGGTGGAATCGGGGAAGGCGAAGACCGTCGCCAGCACCACCTTGGCGCCGCGTGAGGTGAGGTTGCGCAGCACGCCGTGCGGGCGGGTGTTGGTCGGCTTCGAATAGACCAGATCCGCGCGCTGCGCGAGCGCGGTGTCGAGGAAGGCGCCGATGAATCCAGGATCGTGTTGGCCGTCTTCGTCCATCGTGACGATCCATTCGCCGCGCGCGGCGGCCATACCGGCGATAGTGGCCGCGTCCTGGCCGAAGTTGCGGCTCAGCCAGATCACGCGCACCTGCGGGTATTCGGCGGCGAGCCGCTGCAGCACGACGTCGGAGCGGTCGGGGCCGTGATCGTGGACCAGCACGATCTCCTCGACCGCGAAGCTGTTGCCGTCCGGCGTGCGCGAGGACTCCGCCAATCCGTGCAGTTCGGCGACCAGTCCGGCGATGGTCTGCTCGCCGCGATACACCGGGATCACCACCGAGACCGCATGCACTCGCTCGCCGCCGCCGGTGACCGGCGGGTGAACATTCGGTGTCGAAGCCTGCCCGGCGGCAGGGGGATATGCGGTTGCGGACGGAATCGGCATCAGCTGGTTCGACTTTCGATGACGGTGCGCACCGGAACTCCTCGCCTGTATCCAGAGCCCGAATCGGGGTGAACTCTAACACGCCGCTGGTCACCGGCTTCGGCTCCGCGAGAGGGGCGGCGGTTCCGGGGGCGATGCCCGCGAGCGCGCGGGCGGGTAGGGTCTGTCAATCGTGGTGGAAAGTGCAGTGTCGACGACGGCGCTCGCGGAGCCCGGGAAGGATCGGCGCGATGTCGCCGTCGAGAATGGGCGGCCCGCCGCTCCCCGGCCCGAGTCGAGCGTCGTGGGGCATCCGCGGCGGACCGTGTTCCGATGGGGAGCGGTCACCGCGATCGGGGTCATTGCCGGATATGTCGCGGTGCTGCTCGCCAACGCGCGGCACTTCTACACCGACGACACCGAATCCCAATACACCCCGCTGTGGGTGATGCTCGGCCGGCACCTACGCGAGGGCCATCTGCCGCTGATGGTGCCCGAACAGTGGATGACCGGGAACTACACCATGGAAGAGGCGGGCCTGTTCAACCCGCCGCAACTGCTGATCGATCTGATCGCACCGTCGGTGGACAACCTCGCGCTGCTGGCGACGGTCGTCAAACTGATCTTCTCGATCATCGCCGCACTCGGCGTGTACCGGGTCTGCCTGGTCTACGGCAGTCGCGCGTCCTGGGCCGCCGTGGCGGGCATCGCCTTTCCGCTCTCGGGCTGGTTCCTGTTCTTCGACGAGGCCAGCTGGGTCACCTCGCTGACCGGCACCGCCTGGATGCTGCACGCCTGGGCCAGTGCCGTCCGCTACGCCCGCGGCCCGGCCGGCGATCGGTCGCGCTACGGCGGCACCCGCGGGTACGGGCCGATTCCGTTGTTCGTCTATCTGTATCTGGCGATTTCGGTCGAATACGTCTTTCCGGCCGTCGAGGCGGCGCTGATGCTGGTCGCCGTGGCGGTGGGAGAGCTCGTCGTCCAACGCGCCTGGCGCCCGGTGCTGCGGGTGGCGGTGGTCGCGGGCGCGGCCGGTATGGCCGGTTTGATGACGTATCTGCCGAGCATGTTGTCCGCGGCGGTGAGCTGGCGGGGCAACTCGCAGATCAACAACGACCGTTTCCTCACGGTGCCGTGGTCGGAATCGCTGAATGCCAGCCTGCCCTCGGCGATGCCTGCGTTCACCTCCTGGTGGGGGTATGTGCAGCCGCTGCCGGTCACCTATATCGCGTGGTTCCTGATTCCGGCGCTGGCATTCGTCGACTGGAATCGCGCGCGCCGGGTGTGGCGGGAACTGATCTCGGTGGCGCTGTTCGCGATCATGTTCCTGATGTGGACGGCCGGACCGGGCACGGTCGGCCCGCTGCGCTGGCCGGCGCGGGTGCTGCCGATGGTGGCGGTCGGCCTGCTGATCCTGGTCTGCGTGCTGCTGGGCCGATTCGGCACGGTGCGGGATTGGCGCCCGCGCGCGGTGGCGGCGGCGGTGCTGATCGGATTGCTCTGGGTGCGAACGTTTTCCGCCGACCCGCACCACATCTGGTGGCATGTGCTCTCCGCGCTCGCGGTCGCGGCACTGGGCGCCGGCGTGGTGTGGCTGTGGGCGCGGCGCGGAAGTGGGGCGGCCGCGCTGGCGACCGTCGTCGCCATGCTCCCGATCGCCTATCTGCAGGTGAGTCTGGTCCAGCCGACGCCGATGGGCTGGAATCTGCCCGTGCACCGCTCCGAGGCGGAGGCGGCGTTCCCGGCATTCGACGGTGTCACCATTCAGCTCGGCGACCGCGGCCTGCTGCAGCCGGCGGACAAGAGTCTGCAGGGCGCCTACGGATCGCTGGTGTTCGGCAACTTCGCCAAGGACGTGCATCGCAACTACGTCAACGGCTACACACCCAACGGGCACTACTGGTTCGGCGAAATGCTGTGCATGCGCTGGGATTCCAGCGTCTGTCCGGACTCGTTCCGGCGGCTGTTCACCCCCGAGCCGATCACCGGCCGTGCCCCGGTGGACCTGATGAAACTCGACCGGGTCGTGCTGCAGCGGGCGATGTTCCCCGACCTCGGGAACCAGCCCGCGCCGCCCGGCTGGAAGTGGGTCGGCTATCCGGGCCACGAACGCTACATCTGGGTGCTCGAGCGGGAGCAGGGTCCGGTCTCGACGACGAACGGCCGCATCTCCGACGCGCACGACGTACAGGCGACTTCACTGTCGGAATCGGACCGCACCAGCCGGGTGCGCGTGAGCTCGGCCGACGGCGGTCGCGTGGTACTCGCGCGGCTGAACTGGCCCGGCTATCGCGCCACCCTCGACGGCCATGAACTCCCGATCCGCGAGATCGCGAAATCGATCATCGCCGTGGATATCCCGGCCGGCACCCGGGACGCCACGCTGGAGGTCTCCTGGGAGCCGCCGGGCTGGCGTATCGGTGTCGCCGGCGCGGTCGGCGGCCTGGCGCTGCTGGCGGTGATGCAGTGGCTGTACCTGCGTTCCCGCCGGCGCGCGAGCGGACCCGCCGATCCGGTGAAACAGGAAGCAGCGGAAGTGGTTTCGTGAGCGTCGGCGCGGACGGAACGGCCGCGGCGCGGGTGGCGGGGGAGCCGGACACCCCGCCACCGGGTCTGCTGCTGCGACTGATTCGCCGCCAGGAGATCGCGTTCGCCGCGGTCGGGGCGGCCAACACGCTGCTGGGCATGGTGCTGACGGTGATGTGGCTGAAGGTGCTGCCCGGCGGCTGGCCGCCCGCGGTGGCGGTGGCACTGGCCTACGCGATCAGCATCGTGTTCGCCTTCTTCGCCCATCGCACCCTGGTCTTTCGAGTGCGCGGTCACCTGATCGCCGACTTCCTGCGATTCGTCGCGGTCAACTCGGGCGGGCTGATCTTGAACATGGCGGGCGTGCAGGTCGCGGTCGGGGTGTTCGACCTGCCGGAGACCCCCGCCACGGTGGTCGTGATGGGCGCGGTGGCGGTGCTCAGCTTCTTCGGGCATCGGCACATCTCGTTCCGGCGGGCAGCCCGGCCCGCGGATTCGACGGGCGGGTAGGTTGTCGGATATGGCGGAGCAAACCCTGGACCCGACGTTGTTGAGCCTGCTGGCCTGTCCGGAGGACAAGGGGCCGTTGTCGCTGGTGCGCGACGCGGAGGGCAACAGCGTGCTCTACAACCCGCGCCTGCGTCGCGCCTACCCGGTCGACAACGGCATCCCGGTGCTGCTCGTGGACGAGGCCCGTGCGGTCGGCGACGCCGAGCACGAGGCCTTCACCGCCCAGGGCTGATTCCGGACGGCGGTAAGTCCGCCCAGCCGCCGGCGACGGGCAGATCGCCCGTCAGATAGCGCTGGATGGTCGGCCCGACCGCCGCGGCCAGCTCGTCCAGCGGCATCGACGCCACGGGTTCGACCTGCAGAATCTTGCGCGCAACCAGCAGGCCGATCATCTGCGACACGGCCAGCACCACTCGCGTGGTCCCGCTGCCCGGTGGCGAATCCACCTTCTCCCGAACATCTTTCAGCGCGACCTCCAGCAGGAAGCTGCGGGCGAGCGCGGCATCGCCGCCGGCAAGGATGCCGCGGAAGGCCGCGACCGCGTGCACGCCGACCGAGGAATCCCACGCGCCGACCACGGTCCGGACCACGGTCTCGCCGAGCCGGTCGGGTTCGGCGGCCCGGATCGGCGCGCGGATCAGCTCCGGATCGATCGGCAGATTCAGTGCGGCGGAGAACAATTGCTGTTTGGTGCCGAAGTAGTGATGCACCAGTGCGGGATCGACCCCCGCCGCGCCCGCGATCGAGCGGATCGACGCCTTGTCGAATCCGACCTCGGCGAAACGGGTGCGTGCCGCATTCAGAATCGCCTCCCGGGTACCCGATTCACCGGCCCGCCGCCCACTGCGGGCGCTCACACCCTCGGTCACATCGCTCATGCTGTTCGCCTGCGTAGGGTGGCGGCGCCCAAAGCCAGCGCGACAGCGGCGAATGCGGCGACGATGCCGAGATCGCGCCACATCGCGGCGGTCGCGCCCGGATGCCGGGAGACCTCCTGCAGCGCGTCGACCGCATAGCTCAGCGGCAGCACATCGCTGATGATCTCCAGCCAGCGCGGCAGCTGATCGCGCGGCACCAGCAGCCCGCAGAGGAAGAACTGCGGGCCCACCACCAGCGGCATGAACTGCACGGCCTGAAATTCGGTGCGCGCGAAGGCGCTCGCCAGCAGTCCCAGCGCCACGCCCAGCACCGCGTCCACCACGGCGATCAGCAGCACGAGCCATGCGCTGCCCGCGGCATGCAATCCGAGCAACCAGAAGGAGACCAGACACGCCAGACCCGCCTGCGCCGCCGCGGCGATGGAGAACGCCGTGCCGTATCCGCCCAGCAGATCCAGCTTCGACAGCGGTGTGGTCATCAGCCGCTCCAGCGTGCCCGAGGTCCGCTCGCGCTGCATCGCGATCGCGGTGATCAGGAACATCACGATGAAAGGCAGGATGCCCAGCATGCTGATGCCGACGCGGTCGAACAGCGACGGCGCTCCCGGCATCGTCGGCGTCTCGTGATAGACGAAATACAGCAGTGCCATGAGCAGAGTCGGCACCAGCAGCAGCATGGCGACGGTGCGCCGGTCCGCGCGCAACTGACGCAGGATGCGCGCCGAGGTCGCGGTGTAGCAGCGCAGCGGCGGGCGTGACGGCGGGGCGAATGTCGTTGTCATCGCGGCTGTCCCATCGTGATCAGGGCGAGAAATGCGTTCTCCAAACTGGTTTCGCCGGTGTCGGCGCGCAGTTGGTCGGGAGTGAGCTGGGCCAGGAGATGGCCGTCGCGCATGAGCATTAGCTGGTCGCAATGCTCGGCCTCGTCCATGACATGACTCGACACCACGAGTGTGCGGCCCTGAGCGGCGAGTTCGTGGAACTGCTTCCACAACTCGACCCGCAGCACCGGATCCAGTCCGACCGTCGGCTCGTCGAGGACCAGCAGTTCCGGATCGGCGACCAGCGCACACGCCAGCGATGCCCGGGTGCGCTGCCCGCCGGAGAGTTGATTGCCGCGATGCCGGATATGCGGGCTCAGGCCGACCTGTTCGATCGCCGCGTGCACCGCTTCGGAGTCGCGGCCGTACAGCGCGGCGAAGTAGGAGACGTTGTCCAGCACGCTGAGATCGTCGTAGATACTCGGCGCCTGGGTGACGTAGCCGACGCGCGCACGCAGTCCGCGGGTGCCGGCTTCCTCGCCGAGCACCCGCACACTGCCGGCCTCGATCAGCTGGGTGCCGACGATGCTGCGCATCAAGGTGGTCTTACCGCAGCCGGAGGGCCCGAGCAGGCCGGTGATGCTGCCCGCCGGAACGGTCAGCGAAATATCGTGCAGCACTTCATGTCCCCCGCGACGCACCCGCAGGTGCTCGACGGTGATCGCCGGGGACGAATCGGGGTTCGCCACGGTCCACCTCTCACGTCACACGACCGGCGAGATTATTCACCGAGCGTTGAATTCATTGTGTGGTGAATTCTGCCTGGGGTCCGGTCGCGACGCAAGAGGGATCAGTGGTGATCGCGCGGCGGCGCCGCGGCGGTCCCGCCCGGCTCGACCACGCAGCCGTCCGGACCGCAGGTCTCGCCGTCGCTGAGCACCTGCAGCGCGGGGGCCTGATCTGCCCACGCCCGCTCCAGTGCCTGCGTGAACACCTCCGGCGGCTGAGCCCCCGATACGCCGTAGGTGCGGTCGAAGACGAAGAACGGCACGCCGGTCGCACCGAGTTCGGCGGCGGTCTGTTCATCGGCGCGCACCGCCTCGGCGTAGGCCCGCGGGTCGTCGAGGGTCGCGCGCACCTCGGCCGCGTCCAGTCCGGCTCGCGTGGCCAGTTCGATCAACCGTTCCCGGTCCCCGAACACCGGCCGCTCGTCGGCGAAATTGCCCTCGTACAGCGCGTCGAGCAGTTCCTCCTGCCGCTCGCGCTCCAGTGCGAAGTGCAGCAGCCGATGCGTGTCGAAGCTGTTGCCGAAGTCGCGTCCCTCGGTGCGATAGGGCAGGCCGACGGCCTGCGCCTGGGCCGCGATGCCGCGTTCGTTGGCAGCTGCCTGAGCCTCGCTGATGCCGTACTTCTCGGCGATATGGGCGACCACGGGGCCGCTGTGCCCGGCCGGCAGTGTCGGATCCAGCTCGAAGGATCGATGCACGACCCGCACCTGGTCGCGGTGCTCGAAGCCGGCCAGCGCCTGCTCGAAGCGCCGCTTGCCCAGGTAGCAGAACGGGCAGTTGATATCGGTCCAGATCTCGACCTGTACGGCCATGGTCACCTCATTCGCGTCTTCCGGAAGTCCCGACATGTCAACCGGGCGGGTATCCGGCCTGTTCCCGAGAGTGTGATCGGCATCACATCGGGACGTGTCACGAAAGCCGCGGCCGACTTGTCCCATCACCGAATCGCACAGTCGACCCGCCGCGAAAGGACAGGACCATGAGCGACACCCAGCGCAGTGATCGGAAGACCCAGCGCAGCAACCACGAGACTCGGTTCGAGCCGGACGCCGGGCGTCCGCACGAGATCGTCGTCCTCGGCGCCGGTTACACCGGAATGCTGGCGGCGATCCGGCTCGCGCGCCGCACCCGCAAGCAGGCGGTGCACATCACGCTGGTCAACCCGTCGGACCGGTTCACCGAACGGCTGCGTATGCATCAGGTCGCGGCCGGCGCCGAACTCGCCGATCACCGGATCCCGGACCTGCTGGCCGGAACCGGTGTGGCCTTCCGCCGCGCCGCCGCCACCGCGATCGACCCGGTCGCCCATCGCGTGATCTGCGACGACGGCGTCGAACTCGGCTACGACACCTTGGTCTACGCCCTCGGCAGCCGCGCCGACACCACCACCGTGCCGGGTGTGGCCGAGCACGCGTGGACCCTCGACGATCCGCGCACGGCGCATCGGATGTCGCAGCGTCTCGCCGAACTCGAGGCCGGCGGGGGAGCGGTCGCGGTCTGCGGCGGTGGTCTCACCGGCGTCGAAGCCGCCACCGAGATCGCCGAATCCCACCCCGCCCTCACCGTCACCCTGATCAGCACCGGTGAACCCGCCGCCATGCTGGGCGAGCGCCCGCGCGCCTACGTCGAGCGTGCCCTGGACCGCCTGAACATCGTGCGCCGCAGCGGAACTCGCGTCACGAAGGTGCTACCCGACGCGGTGCGCCTGGACAGCGGCGTGATGGTGCCCGCCGGGCTGACGCTGTGGACCGCGGGAGTGCGCGTAGCAGCCCTGGCCGCCGCGGCCGGCATCACCACGGATGCGGCGGGGGCCGTCGTCACCGACGCGACATTGCGGTCGGTCTCGCATCCGGACATCTACGCCATCGGCGATGCCGCCGCCATCACCCAGCCGTGGGGGCGTATGCACGGCACCTGCCAGAGCGGTATGCCGACGGCCGCCTACGCCGCGGACGCCATCGCGCGGCGGCTGCGCGGAAAGTCGGTGCGGCCGTTCCGGTTCGGATACTTCCATCAGCCGGTCAGCCTCGGCCGCCGCGATGCGGTCATCGGATTCACGCACGCCGATGACAGCCCCCGCCGCGCCTACCTGAAGGGCCGCGCCGCGGTGCGCTACAAGGAGTTCGTGAGCAGCAGCCCGGTCCCCACATTCCGGCTGAGCCGCCGCGCCAATGTGTCGGTCACGCTGTCGCGAGGGGGACGCGCGACGCGCGCGGCCGGCCGGATCGCGGCGTGAGGGACCTGCACCGATATTGCGGGCCCTCGATCGATCGGGAGAGGATGAGCGCATGGACGGTGACGCCGAGGACGCCGGTGCGGTGACCGCGCGGCCCGCGGACCCACCGGCGGACCCCGGCGATGCGTTCGACACGCATCGCCCGCTGCTGTTCGCCACCGCGTATCAACTGCTCGGCAGTGTGGCCGACGCCGAGGACGTGCTGCAGGACGCCTGGCTGAAATGGCACGAGGTCGACCGGGAGCGGGTCCGCCACCCCAAGGCCTACCTGGTGCGGACGGTGACCAACCTGTCGTTGAACCGGCTCACCAGCGCCCGCGCGGTACGCGAAACCTATGTCGGCCCGTGGCTGCCCGAACCGCTGCTCAGCGAACCCGACGCCACCGAGCGCGTCGAAATCGTCGACACGGTGTCCACGGCCATGCTGGTCGTGCTGGAGACACTGGGCCCGGTCGAACGGGCGGTGTTCGTGCTGCGCGACGTCTTCGGATTCTCACCCGCCGAGATCGCCGGCTTTCTCGATCGCCCCGAGCCGACCGTCCGGCAGATCTCGCATCGCGCCCGCAATCATGTGCAGGCGCGCCGGCCCCGCTACGACACCGATCCCGTTGCGCGGCAGGAGATCACCGAGCGGTTCCTGGCGGCCGCCAACGGCGGCGACGTCAACGCGCTGATGCAGCTGCTGGCCCCCGACGTCACCCTCTGGAGCGACGGCGGCGGCAAGGTCACCGCGGCCCGCCGCCCGTTGCACGGCCCCGACCACGTCGCCCGCTGGCTGCTCGGTGTGCTGGCCAAACCCATCCTGACCGGGATCCGAATGCGGGCCGCGGTGCTGAACGGCGAACTGAGCGTGGTCGGCGAGATCGGCGGATTCCCGGTCGGCGCGCTCACCTTCGACATCCTCGACGGTCGGGTGCAGAACCTGCGCTTTCAGGTGAACCCCGACAAACTCGCCGGGCTGCGCCCACCGCAGTAGAGCCGGTACCACCGATTCGCCCGAAATGTCCTGTGCGGCTACGGGATGCGCTATTTTTGTCATCCGCCGGGACAGTTCCGGCCGAAATTAGAATGGTAGGAGTTTCACAAGTGCACAGCGTAGCGAGCCGCACCCGCCGAACCACCCTGACCGGCTGGCTGCTCGCCACCGGTGTCGGCTTTGCCGCCGTCTTCGCCCCCACGGCGACCGCGACGGCCGCCCCGGCCTTCATCTCCTGCCCCGCAGGCGATTACGAGAACGTCGACCACGCCTGCGTCCCGCGTCCCGGCTCGGATCCCGACGGCGCGACCGCGCAGTGCGGCGACGGCACCTACAGCTACAGCCGCCACCGCAGCGGAACCTGCTCCCATCACGGCGGTGTCGAGCGCTGGCTCTGACCGAACCCCGTCCACGGCGGGCGTGGCGTCGGTCACCACGGGTGCTCGAGTAAGAATGAGAACCCGTGTCTGCCGAGGAACTCGCCGTGGAACCGCTGGCCGCCGCTCGCCGCGTACTGGGCGCGACGATGCGGTCCGGCCCGGTCGCCGTGCGCATCGTCGAGGTCGAGGCGTACGGCGGTGACCCGGCCGGACCGTGGCACGACCCGGCGGCCCACTCCGGCCGCGGGCGCACCCCCCGCAACGCCGTGATGTTCGGTCCGCCCGGCGTGCTCTACGTCTACTTCAGTTACGGCATGCACACCTGCGTGAACGTCACCAGCGGCCCCGACGGCGTCGCCAGTGCCGTGCTGCTGCGGGCCGGCGAGGTGATCGAGGGCCACGAGGCCGCGCGCTCCCGGCGCCCCGCGGCCCGTGCCGATACCGATCTGGCGCGCGGGCCCGGCAACTTCGGCAGTGCCCTGGGAATTTCGCTCTCCGACTACGGCACCGCCCTGTTCGACCCCGCGGCGCCGATCAGATTGGAACTGGGCCCCGAGATCACCGACTCCGCCGCGATCGGGGTGGGCCCCCGCGTCGGCGTGAGCCTGGCCGCCGACCGCCCGTGGCGGCTGTGGTTGCGCGACTCCCCGGCGGTCTCGGCCTACCGCCGCAGTCCGCGCGCCCCGGAGGTCGGGCGGTCGGCCTGAGCTGTCAGCTCGTCATCTCGGCGCGGATCCGCCCGCGCTGCGCGGCCGCGATCGTCGCCGCCGATTCGGCCGCCGCGACCGTATCGGCGACGGCGAGTGTCCATCGAGTGTCACCGCCGACCCGGAACTCGCCGTAGACCACGTATTCCGCACCCGCGCCGGCGGGCAGCCGATGGTGGGTAGACTGCAAAGGCTCGATCGAGATGCCGTGTGCGGCAACTATTTCCGTGAGCTGATTGGCATCGGCGGCCGTGCAGGTCGTCTCGATTTCGGCCCGGGCATTCGGCGCGGTGATCACCACGTCGCCGGACTCGCCGAATCGCCAGTGGATCCGGCCTCCGGCGCAGTCGATACCGTCGCCGGTCGGGCCGTACACCTGCTGCAGCAGCTCCCACAACCACCGCGCACTCACCTCGGCGCCGGTATCGTCGGTATGGCGTTGCACGTGCCGGGCGAAGTCGATCTGCAACCGTCGCGGCAGCTCCAGTCCGTATCCGGTCTGCAGCAGATACGCGATACCGCCCTTGCCGGACTGTGAATTCACCCGGATCACCGCCTCGTAGCTGCGTCCGACATCCGCCGGGTCGATGGGCAGATACGGCACCTGCCACTCGATCTCGGATTCCGGCACCCCGGCCAGCTCGGCCCGCCGGCGATGGTCGGCGAAACCCTTCTTGATCGCATCCTGGTGCGTCCCGGAGAACGCGGTATAGACCAGATCGCCGACGTAGGGGTGTCGCTCCGGGATCGGCATCCGCGTGCAGTACTCGACGGTGCGGCGAATGCCGTCGATATCGGAGAAATCGATCATCGGGTCCACACCCTGGGCGTGCAGATTCAAGGCCAGCGTCGCGATGTCGACGTTTCCGGTGCGCTCACCGTTGCCGAAGACGCAGCCCTCCACGCGCTGGGCTCCGGCCAGCATCGCCAATTCCGCGCAGGCGATGCCGGTGCCGCGGTCGTTGTGCGGATGCACCGACAGGATCACACCGTCGCGGCGGCTCAGATTGCGATCCATGTATTCGATCTGGTCGGCGTAGACATTGGGCGTGGCCACCTCGACCGTCGCCGGCAGATTCAGCACCACCGGGCGCTGCGGGCCCGCGTCCCACAGCTGCGTCATCGCATCGCACACCTCCAGCACGAAATCCGGTTCGGTGAGCATGAAAACCTCGGGGGAGAACTGGAATCGCAGATTCGGCCGGTCGCCGGCCAGCCGCGCGATCTCGCGGCCGCCCGCGAGGATCATCTCCGCCACCTCGGCCCGGGACCGTCCGAGCACGACATCGCGCCACAGCGGCGCGGTCGCGGTGTACATGTGGATCACCACGTCGTTGGGGATCCCTTCCACCGACTCCAAGGTCCGCGCGATCAGATCGGCACGGGCCGGGGTGAAGACGACCAAGGTGACGTCGGCGGGCGCGAGCTCGGCGTCGCGGATCAGGCGGACGAAGTCGAAATCGGTCTGCGAGGCACTCGGGTAGCCGACCTCGATCTCCTTGTAGCCGATCGCGACCAGCATCTCGAAGAATCGGCGCTTCCGCACCGGATCCATCGGTTCGGCGAGGGCCTGATTGCCGTCGCGCAGGTCGACCGGCACCCACAGCGGGGCGGATTCGAGGCGTTTCGAGGGCCAGTTGCGCTCGGTCAGCGGCACCGAAACTCGGTGATACACATCGTGATAGCGATGCGAGGGCATGGCAGAGTGGCGCTGGCGATTCCAGCGGGGAGTGTGGTCGGGCACGGGATCGGCTTTCTGCGTCGGAGGTGTCGACCGGCGCAGCCCAGCAACCCGCGGGCAGGGTGCCGGTCGTTCAGACCCCGCCGCGGCGGCCGAGCAGAAGCAGTCCCTGTCCCATGTCGGCTACCATAGCGAGTAACAACTCCTCAGACAAGTAGAGAGGTGAGGGCCGATGGCGACCGTGCAGAGGCAACCGCTGGCGGCCCAGGCCGCTCAGCTCCTGCTCGACCGGATCCGCTCGGGTGAATGGCCGCTAGGACACAAACTGCCGGGCGAGACGACCCTCGCGGCCCAGCTGGGCGTGGGACGCTCCACGCTGCGCGAGGCGATCCGGGAACTGTCCGGTCAGGGCGTGCTCGAAAGCCGCCAGGGGGCAGGCGTTTTCGTCACCGCGCTGGAGGTGGCCGAAGACTGGGACGAGGTGCTGCGCCGTGCCGACATCGCCGCCGTCATCGAGGCCCGCATCGCCATCGAGGCCGAAGCCGCGGCTCTGGCGGCGCAGCGGCGCACCCCCGCCGACCTGCGGATCATGCGGAAGGCGCTGGCGGTGCGTGCCGGATCCGACGATTCGGTCGACCATCTCGTCGACGCCGATACCGCCTTTCACCGCACGGTGATCGCGGCGGCGCACAACGAGGTGCTGTTGCAGTTGTTCGACGCATTCGTCCCGCGCGTGCACCGCGCGATGACGCAGATGCTGCGCATGCGGCCGATGGCCGATCCCGCCGCGGACCATCACGCCCACGAGATGCTGTTCGAGGCGATTCGCGATCGGTCGGCCGAGACGGCGGCCACAGCCAGCCGGGTGCACCTGAGCGCCCTGAGATCCGCTTTCTCCTGACCGATGAATTCTTCCGGGGTGGCCCGTCTTCTGTGGTGAGCGCGCTCGAACCGACACCGAGCATCCGGAAGGACACCGAATCATGACCGCCATCACCGCCTCCGCCCCGTCCGTCGCCACTCGTCCCGGCAAGATCCGCACGCGCGTGCTGTGGACCCTGCAGATCGTGCTGGGCCTGTTCTTCGTCGTCGCCTCGGGACTGCCGAAGGTGGTCGGCCAGTCCGACGCCGTCCGCATCTTCCACGACATCGGCTGGGGCGACTGGTTCCGCTATTTCACCGGCCTGGTGGAGATTTCGGGCGGTATCGGCCTGCTGGTGCCGCGCCTGTCCTGGCTCGCCGCCGCCGGGCTGTCGATCACCATGGTCTGCGCGGCTGCTACCCAGGCCTTCGTCATGGACGCACCGGCGGGCGCGATCTTCCCGCTGATCCTGATGGCGGTCTTCGCCTGGATCGCCTACGAACGCCGCCCCGCACACTGAACTCGCACCCGCCCGATGGGCCCGCTCCGGAAAACACCCGGCGCGGGCCCATCGACATGCCGGCTGAAGGCTCGTCAGCCGCCTGCTCCAGCGTCCCGTTCCGGTTCCGCCGCAAGGGTTTCGGTGCGCCGATGCATACCGGGGCTGACCCCGTAACGCCGTTTGAACGCGGCACTCAGACTGAACGCCGTCCCGTAACCGACCTGCCGCGCGATCGACTCGATGGTGGCGTCGGTCCCGCGCAGCAGGTCCGCGGCTCGCGCCAGCCGCCATTCGGTCAGGTAGGCGATCGGCGGATCCCCGACGAGTTCGGTGAACCGGCGCGCGAGCGCCGCCCGGGACGCGCCGACGGTCGCCGCCAGCTCGGCGACCGTCCAATCGTGGGCGGGATTGTGCTCGAGCAGCCGCAACGCCTGGCCCACAACGGGATCGGCGTAGGCGCTGTACCACTGCGGCGCCTCCGCCCGCGCGAACCAGGTGCGCAGTGCGGCGATGGTCAGCAGATCCAGCAGCCGGTCGAGCACGGATGCCTGCCCGGGGATGTCGCGGCCGGCTTCGTCGACCAGCAGGCCGAGCAGACGTTCGTCGACCTCGTGACCGTCGAGGACGGCCCGCGGCGGCAGTGCGCGCAGCAGACGGTCGCTGACCGTTCCGGCGACCTCGTAGGTTCCGGTCAGCAGCGCGGTGGTTCCGGCCGCATTCGTCCCCCAGCTGCGAACCCCGAGATCCCATGTCTCACAGAGCAGTTCACCGTCCGGAGTGGTCGTGGTCTGCCCGGGGTGAACGATCGCCTGCGGCGGGGTCGACGGTTCGTCGGCCACCGTGTACGGATCCGGACCGCGCAGAATCGCGACCGCACCTTCCTCGAGCCGGATCGGATCGTCGCCGTCCGGTACGAGATAGGCGTATCCACGGGTCACCACCACCACCGTGAGCGGCGCCCGGTCCTGGATCCGCAGCGACCACGGCGGGTCCAGCAGCGAGCGCATCACGAACGCACCGCGAGCGCGCGGGCCGTCGAGCAGGTCGGCGAGGGCATCCATGCCACGACGATCGCCCATGGCGGCCGGTGCGGCAACCGGCTTCCCAGCACCGGCGGGACGACGGAACCCCGGGAAATCACGCACGATCACCGGCATCGCCGATCACCCGCGCGGCACACCGGCCGGCTCGCCACCGTCGGTCACCGGCCACCCGCCCTCGGCCGCGGTCCGGCGGGCATAGTCGGCGAACGATCGCGGCGCCCGCCCCAATGCCCGCTCGATACCGTCGGTGACGGCGGTGTTGCGGCCGTCGAGAACCGTCCCGAACAGATAGGTCAGCGAGTCGACCACTTCCCGAGGCAGTCCCATCTCCGACATCGCGGCGGCGTATTCGTCCAGGCTCGCCGGCCGATACCCGATCGCGCGACCGGTAGCGGCGGCGATCGTGGCCACCGCCTCGGCGAAGGTCAGTGCCTGCGGCCCGGTCAGTTCGTAGATCTCACCGGTATGCCCGTCCTCGGTGAGTGCGGCGACAGCGACATCGGCGATGTCCTCTGCGTCGACGAACGGCTCGGCGACCGTATCGGCGGGCAGTGTCACTTGTCCCGTCGCGATCTCCTCGGCGAGAAAATCCTCGCTGAAGTTCTGTGCGAACCAGCTGCACCGCACGACGGTCGTGGCCAGGCCGCTGCGCAGGGCGATCTCCTCACAACGCTGCGCTTCCGGCTCGCCCCGGCCGGACAGCAGAACCAGTCGCCGCACCCCGGCCCGCCGTGCCACCGCGGTCAGTTCGCTCACCGCCTCGTCGGCGCCCGGGGCGGCAAGATCCGGCTGGTAGGCCAGGTAGATGGATCGAGCGCCGTCCAGGGCGGCCGACCAGGTCGTCCGGTCCTCCCAGTCGAACGGGATCGCCGTCGAACGGGAGGCCGGGCGCGCCTCGATGCCGCGCTCGGCCAGACGCGCCACGACCCGCCGACCGGTCTTCCCTACGCCGCCCAAGACGACGACGGGGCCCACGGCCGTGTGGTCGGGGCCGGTCTTCGGGGTGGACGTGCGGTCGGTGCCGGCGTCGGCGGAAACCGTTGTGGTGCCGAGGGTTTCGTTGTCGATCATGGTGTTCTCTGTCATGTATCGAGTACATCCGGATCCGAGGCGATCGGCCATGGCCCGGACGCTCGCACACATACGCACGCGTCCACGCTCCGCTCGCGGACTGCCCAGCCGACGATCGTCGAGCATCGGCCGGGCCCCCGACGCATCGGCGCGGTTCATTCCTGGCCGAACGGCCCGCCCGGCCCGGACATCGCCGACCCAGCGCAGGCGAGCGGGCTCGGTGCGGAAAGATGGGAGGGCGTGAGCGCCGACATCATCGACGAACTGACCTGGCGTGGGCTGATCGCACAGTCCACGGATCTGGACGCCCTGCGGGCCGAAACGGCGAAGGGCCCCATCACCCTGTATGCGGGTTTCGACCCCACCGCGGCGAGTCTGCACGCGGGCCATCTCGTTCCGCTGCTCACGCTCAAACGCTTCCAGCAGGCCGGACACCGCCCGATCGTCCTGGCCGGCGGCGCCACCGGTCTGATCGGTGACCCCCGCGACGTGGGGGAGCGGGTGATGAACTCGACCGATACCGTCGCCGAGTGGGCCGACCGGATCCGCGGCCAGCTGCAACGTTTCGTCGACTTCGACGATTCGCCGACCGGCGCGATCATCGCCAACAATATGGACTGGACGGGCAACCTCAGCGCCGTCGACTTCCTCCGCGATATCGGCAAGCACTTCTCGGTGAACGTGATGCTGGCGCGGGATACCGTCAAGCGCCGCCTCGACGGCGACGGCATCTCCTACACCGAATTCAGCTACATGCTGTTGCAGGCCAACGACTTCGTACAGCTGCGCCGCGCCCACGGCTGCCGCCTGCAGGTCGGCGGCTCCGATCAGTGGGGCAACATCATCGCCGGCGTCGAACTCAACCGCCGCCTCGACAGCGAACAGGTCCACGCCCTGACCACCCCGCTGGTCACCTCCGCCGACGGTAAGAAATTCGGCAAGTCGACCGGCGGCGGCAGTCTGTGGCTCGATCCCGAGATGACCAGCCCGTACGCCTGGTACCAGTACTTCGTGAACACCGGCGACGCCGACGTGATCCGCTACCTGCGCTGGTTCACCTTCCTCGACCGGGAGGAACTGGCCGAACTCGAGACCGCGACCGCCGAACGTCCGCATGCCAGGGAAGCGCAGCGTCGCCTGGCCGCCGAGATGACCACGCTCGTGCACGGCGAGACGCACACCCGCGCGGTGCAGCTGGCCAGCCAGGCGCTGTTCGGCCGCGGCGATCTGCACGACCTGGACGAAGCGACACTCGGCTCCGCGCTGGCCGAAGCCGCGGGTGAGGGCACTGTGGCGGAGGCCGGCCCCGAATCGACGATCGTCGATCTGCTGGTCGCCTCGGGACTGTCGGACAGTCGTGGCGCAGCTCGCCGGGCGGTCGCCGACGGCGGCGCCTCGGTGAACAACGTCCGCATCTCCGATCCGGAGTGGATGCCCGCCGACACCGACTACCTGCACGGACGCTGGTTGGTTTTGCGGCGCGGCAAGAAGAACTTCGCAGGCGCGCGCCGGGCCGGGAGCTGATCTGGCCATGACCTGAGTCACATCCGTGTGATTCGGGTCGGTCACCGGCCCGGAGCGGGGCCGGTGACCTGCGAAAATGCGAGCCGACGTGGCGATTTGACGTTCTGTTCTCCGCCACGTAACTTATTCCAAGTCAGAGCGACACGGACACCGACCCGGAGCCGAGAGGCCCGGGACAACGAGGTCGGACGAGGAGCGCCTGACGGCCAGTAGGACCCAGAGATCGTGAGTTGACTTCGCGAGCTTCAGTGGTTAGGCTGGAAAAGTTGCCTCTCAAGAAGGTCGGTTAACCGGCCGGACTGTTTGTGCGCCTGTTCTTTGAGAACTCAATAGTGTGTCGATGAATGTCAGTGCCAAATATTTATTTTGGTTCCGTTCATCCTCCCCCCGTGAGGGTGACGGACATTTTTGCTTCGGTGGCAAATCTAGAGTCTTCAACGGAGAGTTTGATCCT